>JAYUUT010000383.1:0-49694 GCA_043754455.1 Myxococcales bacterium | reverse complement strand
AAAGGGAGCAAAAGCAGTGACGCGAACCGGAACAGCGATCGGCTCATGGGGGGACCTCAGATCCTCAAGCACCGTCTGCAAAAAAACGGTACAGGGTGGCCGCTTTTCTACATCCCTCTGTGTCAGAACCTGAACGATAAGACCCGTCTCTTCTGCGCCTGTAACCAGACGGCGCCGCCGTGTCGCAGAGGGAAATCGGCAGCGGTCAAACTCACAGGAACATGGGCACCCTCATTCCGGGCGGGCGGAGCCTTGTCCGAGCGGCGGGTTCCGGCAGGCCCGGGCGGCCTGGGGGCTGAAACCTCCCTAGACCACGCGTACCGTTTTGGCGGGGACGGTTCATCCGATTTACAGAGGAACCCCCGCCGATGAAATCATGTCGCAAAACGCCGCGTGCTGAAATGATCCTTTGCCGTGGTACCACAGCATTTAACCTGTCCACGCTGGTGTTGCTGACTGCGTCGGTAGGCTGCCGTGGTTCCATTGATGCGACGGATGAATTAGGTGGCGGGAGTGCAAAGGATCCGGCCAAGACCGCCGGTGCCGCTATGAACAACCCTGTCGGTGTAGGAAGAACAGGGGAACCGGGCGCGCCCACGACGCCTGGGATGACGCCAGCGCAGCCTGGGGCTTCGTCAATGGTAATGCCTGGCCCTGGGCAGCCCACCCCTTCCGTCCCCCCTGCGACCGTCGACTTAGCACCCCCGCCACCCTTTGTTTGTGCGGGCGGGAGCTCAACGGCTGCTCCTCCGCGCCGTATCTGGCGCCTGACGCGCGGGCAATATCTCAACACTCTCAGTGTTTTTGTTTCTGGAAAACGCGCGGCCGGGATGTTCCCCGCATCACTGCCGGGCCTGGCAAATCTGCCCTTCGAACCGGTCGAGCTTGGGGATCGCTTTAGCAACACAGCGCGGTCGCAGATGCTCACTGACTTTGACTATGGTCGCGCCTACGCGATCGCCGATCAGGTCGCGCAATCAACAGTTGCGCAGTTGCGCAAACAGTCGACTTCATGCCTTGGCGGCGCGCGTACACCGTTCGCTGACTGTGCGCGCTCGCTGGTGAGTACACGCGGTCCTTTGTTGTTTGGTCGGCCCCTGCTGCCCACTGAACTGGACGGCTTCACGGGACTTGCGACACAGAACGCGGCCGGCATGGGCGAGGATCTCGCTGTCGTGTTGGCGCTGCGCGGATTGATGCTGGCGCCTACCTTTGTCTACCGCAGCGAAGTCGGCACTGGCGCTCCGGACGCTGCCGGCGCGGTTCGCCTAGACAACTTCGAGTTAGCCTCTGCGCTTTCCTACACTTTGCTGGATCAGCCCCCTGATGAGCTGCTGTGGCAGGCGGCGACAGCGGGTCAGCTTAAAACCCCGCAGGAGATCCGCGCACAGGTGTTGCGCCTGTTCGAGAATACCAGTGCCACCGGCGTGCTGGTTCGGTTTGTGCGGGAGTACTTTCGCTACGGCCTCGCCACCAGCCAGGCAAAGACGCTTGCCGACTACGATCCCGCACGCATGGTTTCGGATACTGACGCGTTGGCATCAGATCTGGTGAAAAACAACGGCACGAAAGATTTCTTTAAGACTTTGCTGTCGACCAGCAATGTCGTTTTTGATGGCAGCACGGCGCGCTGGTACGGCATCGGCGGAATCAATTCGAACGACGGCAAGACACGCCGCTTGCTTCCTGAAAATGAACGTGCCGGCATTATGACCCAGCCCTCGTTCCTCGCGGCGCTTTCGAATGTGGACAATAATGAAACCGTCAAGCGCGGGCTGTTCATCTCTGAAAGTCTGCTCTGTCGTGATGTTCCGGCGCTGCCGATTGATCAGATCCCGCCCCTGCCCAAAACGGCCAACGCAACCATGCGCGAGAAATTGGCGGTTCACTCGGCGCGCCCCGACTGCAATGCGTGCCACCGGTTGATGGATCCAATGGGGCTGCCTTTCGAGGGGTACGATATGGTCGGCAATCGCCGAAGCACCGAGTTCAAAAAACCGCTCGATACAACCGGGATCTTGACGGACTCGGGAAATCAGGACGGACCCTTTGCGGATGCCGTGGCCCTATCCCGTAAACTTGCCAGCTCGACGAAAGTCGAAGAGTGCTTCACCCGCCACCTGTTCCGGTACCTGGTCGGCCGCGAAGAGATCGACGGAGACGCTTGTACCATCATGCAAGTGCGAGACGCCTACGCCAAGAGCGGCGGGGACTTGCGCGAACTAATGGCTGCGTTGTTCACCTCGCGTGCGTTCCTTGCGCGCAATACCAAATAGCGACGATCGGGAGTCCCATACCATGAATGCAATAATGTCGAACCTGAGCCCGCGTCTTCTCCGTCGTAGCTTCCTTGCACGCCTGGGATTGGGTGCCGGGGCAACGATCCTGGGACCACTTGCCGCCAACTTGACATCGGAGGCGCGCGGGGAGGTCAAAGAACGCAAGATTGCCGTCGTGTTCATCCAAGGGAACGGCATTGAGCCTTCGCTGACCTCGTTCATCCCCACTGAGTTTCGTGGCAACACGACTGCCGTTGCTGGGGAAAAGAATTTCACTTGGCCTGACTGTCTTGCGCCGCTTGCGCCTTATCGCGATCGAACACTGCTGGTCGACGGTCTGACCAACCGACTCACAGGACTTGAAGCCGGGGGGCATACCTCAGGCTTTGGTTCGCTGGCTTGTGTGACGGGCGCCTCTGGGCGTCCCGGGGGACCCACGATCGATCAGTACCTCGCCAAGACGCTGAGCGCCGGGCGGTACTTACGTTCGATCAACTGTGGCCTCGGGCTTACCTCGGATTACGCGGGGGACATTTTCGCGACGGATGTTGCTAAGCCATTGCCCTACGCTTTGTCGTCGGAAATCGTCTTTCGTGACGTATTCGCGGCAGCGGCTGCCAGCGGCGATCCCAAGCTTGCCGCTGCCATCACGGCGGGGGAGGTTCAGCTGCGGGATCGTCTGACGGATGACGTGAATCGGATGAACGCTATGCTCGCCGGTCCCGAACGCGCCAAGCTTGAAAGTTTCGTCACTGCTCTGGCTGAGTTTGACAAGCGCCGCGCGGCGCGGCCTGTGTGTATGGCGCCAGCCAAACCCAACTTCCCCCCAAGAAAGGTTGCCGAAGACGAGCTTGATGCGATGGCGGACATGACGTCTTTGGCAATTGGGTGCGGCATGACCAACGTCGTTGGCTTCGCTTTAGGCGTTCGGCAGTCGCACGGGTCATGGCCTCGTTATATGCGCAGCGCGATTGGCACCCCGTTCGGGGCCGCCGGCATTACGGATGCATACGGGCACGATCCTGCCTCGGTGCAAGGCCCCGCCCGCGAGGCGATCTTGAAGTGCCATGCCCAGACGCTGGCGCGGATGGCGACCAGTCTGTCGCGGTACAAAGAGGGCGATCGCACGCTCTTCGATCTTAGTTCGATGGTTTTGTTGAGCGACAATGCGGAGTCGCACCATTCGGAGCATAAACGCTGGCCGATGTTGGTGGTGGGCAACGCGGGGGGCAAGCTCAAGGCGGACGGGCGTTTTGTGCGCTACCAGGCCCCCGGTGGCAGTCGTCAGTTGGGAAGCAGCTCGCGTGCCGTGTGTGATTTCTTTTCCACATTTGCGACCGCATTAAGCGTTCCTACTCCGGATTTCGGCAAAGGTGGCGCGGAAATACCGCAAGGGCCCATCGCAGATTTGCTGGGCTAAAGGATCGACTGGCCCCCGTCAGATCCGCAGCCGATCCAGCGGTCCGGTACACACCGCTGGATTTCCGAACGTGTTGGTCTGCACGCCCATCGCCTGCGCCAACGACACGAACAGATTGTTGTGGGGCGCGCCCTTGCCACCAACCCGCGGGTAACGCAAAAGCCGCCCTGGCTTGAAGCCGACTGCGCTGCCGCCTGCCAGCACCCACGGCAGCTGACTGGTGTCGTGACCATGTTCCGAAATCTGGCTGCACCACAACACCAAGGTATGATCCAGCATTGTCTTGCCGTCAGCCTCGGGGATCTGCCGCAACAGATCAACTATGGCGGCAAACTGCGTGCACTCTTGTTGGTGCAAGGTCCCGATCGTCTTCATGGCTTCCGGATTGCCCTTTAAAATACCCGCGCTGTTGTAGGACGTTTTGTGAATCAGGTCGTGTGCATCGCTGGTGCCGTACATGCCCGAGTTGTATCCCCACAAGGAAGCCGGGATTTCGCCCATGCACAACAAAACAACCCGAGTCAGATCGCAAGCGAACGCGGACTGGATCATGCGGGCGTTGGCATCGAAGATGGCTTTGTATGCTGCCACACCATCGGGTGTGTTGTTGGCGGCGCCCTTAAGCACCGCCATCGTGGGATCCTGGCAACTGACACCGGGCATACTTCCCGTAGCGCCACCTAGTGCCAGTCGGCGTTCGACATCGCGCACTACCGCGGCGTGGGCCTCCAGTTTGATTCGCTCGGCCTTTCCCAGCCTGCCCTTCGCTGCCTCGAAATCGCCAAGCACCAGATCGATAACGCTCTTCTGCTGCAACGATTCGTCAGACGGCCCTGTGGGGGCGGGCTTGCCCATCGCCGGGGGCGTGAACCCGGTGAACAGACGTTTGTACGTCGCCGCAGCGCTGGGCTGAAGCGCGACCACCTGCCCGGCAGCAGCAGTGCAGGGTTTGATGTAGCTGACGTTGCCGTCAACCTGTGAAGCTAACGCCAGCGATGGGACACGCGTAACTGGTGCGGGACTGTTGATGGCTTTGGCGATGTACTGGTCGATCGAAGGGCCACCGGCGGTCTCGCCGTTGGCACGGTTCGTTGCGGCCAGACAATGTGTCTCGGCAGCAAAATGCGCATTCGATCCTTGACTGGGATCGACATTCGCCGACAACATGTCCAGGTTCTCGAATGCGATCAGATCCTTCCTAATCGCATTCAGTGGCGCGCGCACGTCTGAGAACACGAAATCAGTTTCGGTCGCTGGTCCGCCGCCCGCAGCCTGAAAGTTGTAGGTTTGTCGGGGCACACCACTGCCCGACCAGAACAACAGCAATCGCGTTGGAATTGAAGCGGCATGGGCGGAACGCGGGCGCAGCCAGGGGAGGAACGTGGCGGCCCCCGATGCGGATAGCGTGGCGATGAGCTCCCGACGAGATGCATGAAGTCGACTCATGATTTTTTTCTCCGTTCAGGGAACCAGCGTCGGTCGGTGTCTGAAGGCTTCGCTTTTTACAACCGCCACCAGCAACTCACGCAGATCCCCTTTTGCTACCTGAAAAGCATTACCCACTGATTCCACTGTACAGGCGTCGATCTCATCCCGTCCGACTCCGAACGAATACCCCAACCACTGGGAGCTGACACATTGCTGAACGCGCGGACTACTGGCCAGCTTGCGGCCCAGCTCGACCGCACCTGTGAACGGGCCATCAGCATCCTGGGTCCCGACCAACTCGCCCTTGGCGCTCACATCCAAGCCAACCTCTTTGGTGCGCCACTGCCCAAGAGCATCGTAGTTCTCAAATCCAAATCCAAGTCCATCAATGGCGCGGTGACAGGCGGCGCAAGTGGCAGCAGCGTGGCTTTGTTCCAGCTGCTGGCGCGTGGTCAGTTTGGTCCCCGGCTTCACCTCTGGCACCGCAGTGTCGATCCCCGGCGGGGGTGCCGGAGGCGCGGCGCAGACTAGGCGATCTAGAACAAAGACGCCGCGGAGAATGGGTGCGCTGTTTCGCTCGTGCGCTAGGCCCGCAAGCAAGCCCGCCTGGGTCAGGATCCCCGACCGCTGGGTTGGATCAACCTTCGCTGAAACAAGCGCCGTCCCGGTTGCGGTGATCCCGTACAGGGGCGCGAGTTTGTCGTTGACGAAGGCGCTGTCATCCGAAAGCAGCGCCGAAAGCGTTCGCCCTGTGTCCCAGAACATCATGTCGACATACTTAACAGCAGATTCTTTGAGACTTTGTGCAAGGGCGGCGTTGAATTTCGGAAACAGGTCGGGGCTCTTAACCAGTTTGTCCATTGCATCAAACCGCAACCACTGGGCATGAAAGGCCGCGATCGCCGCGCGGCTGCGCACATCAGCCAACACGCGCCGCGCTTCAGATTCGACGCCAGCCACTGTGGCCAGTTTGCCGGTCTCTGCCGCTAACATCAGGTCCGGATCAGGCATCGTGTCCGTTAGGAAATAGGACAGCCTGCTCGCCAGTTCAAACGGCTCAAGCGGGACCGCCCCTGCAGCAGGCAGGCCCGCCTTCCCTGGTTCGATGCGGTAGAGGAATTGAGGTGATTGCAAAAACGCTTCGACAATCAGCCGAATGCCAGTCGCGAAACCCCACTTCGCACTCAGGTCAGTGAAGGCCTTGCCATAGCGACCCAGTTCGTCGGTGCTCAGCGGCCTGCGATTGACCTGTTTGCCAAATGTCTCGATGAATTGGCGACCGCACGAGGCCTCTTCGGCGGGATTGCTTGCCCGGCAGGGTAGTACCTTTGTGAGGTCCGTGACTGCGGCCCTCGCAATTGCCTGGGCGTTGGTGCGATAGTCATCGACCAAGTTGGCGGAAGCCACCTGCGCTGATGCGTTGTTGAAGAATCCTTGGGTCGCGACCTCGGCCGGCAACTCTAACGTTTGCCCGCCAATGGCAAGCCGCGGAAAAAGATCCCGCAGCGTATTGCGGTACTCGACATTGGAAAGACGCGCCAAGGGAGCCGGGCCCGCGACAGGCCCTGGTTTGATACAAGCTGAGACCGGCTTTGCCTTCGGTTGCAAAGGATCTGGCGCTCCGGCTGTCGGGATTCCTCCGACACCGGGACCGGTCGACCCACCTAGGCCCGCAACCGGCTGGCCGGTTGGCCCGGCGGCGGACGGACGCATAGGGGCACTACGACCTGACGTTCCTCCGGATTCCGAATCGTCATCAATTGCGCCTGAACATCCCATGGCCAGCCACGCGGTGGTGTACGCAGCAATGTAGGCTGAGCTGGCCCCAAAACGACGAGATCTGGAACCCATCAGGCACGCCTCCTTTGTAGTACAACTACAGAGTCGCAGCCAACCACTCAGTGGGGCTCACAAAAATAGATTTAGCTCGAAACTCCCCGGAACACCAAGCCGCGCACTTCGTGGCATTAGGGCGGCTACGGCGACGACTTGGCCGCCCCCATCATGCCGACAAACGGCCGCACGATTTTTGCCAGGTTGTCCAGGCCGGAAAACGGGATCTGAAGTTCGAAGGATTCTGTAGCCCCACTGCCGATAGCGAACACGAACGGCATTTCCAGCTCCTTAATGCCGGGCACAGCATTCAGCATGGCCATGGCCGGTTGCATTTCGGGGGCGGCCACCTTTTCGAAAACCTGCATCAAAAACTGCGCCAGGTCCACATGCATCGCGAAATCGTAACCCTTCGTGCGTCCGAAGGTTGCGGTCTGTGCGGGGTGAAGCGGTGTGGGCGTTCCCGTCGCCTTCACTGTATCCAGCAAGGCCCGCGCCGTGGCGCCCCCCGTATAGACGACCCGGCCTTCCTTGACCTGGAATGCGAATTTCTGAGACTCGCCACCCATAAGCGCCGCAAACATTCGCTTCTGCATGGCATCTACGCCCACAACTTTCTGTTCGATTTCCACGATATCTGCGCGTCGCTTGATCTTGGTCTTCGACACTTCAGTTCCCGCGAATTCAGCTTGCCATTCGGGGATCGCTTTTATGACAGCCTCATACGCATTCAGCGCGGTCTTGGGTTTGGTCCCTGGCATCAGGGATGTCGTGCAAACGCTTCGAAGCGGCAGGGGCGAAAAATCGAGAACACACGAACCGTCCATCGCCGACACGGCCAAAAAGTCTGCGGTCGCCTTTGCGAATCGTTTTCCGGCCTCGCCAGAGGCCGCGACGCCATCCGCAAGCAACGCCCAGATCGTGCGCAGGGATCCCCACGCCGCTACCGCCGTTCGTGATCCGGCCACGGGCAGACGTTCATCGAAAGAATACGGTGTCTGGATCGCGAACCGCGCGGCCAAGGGTGATCTGGGCCTTGGATCAAGTTCGGTGCGAATCAACAGCCCCACCTTGGCATCAAGCGCCACCCTAAAGGTCAGCGCCTGCACGTCCACCAGGGGCTGCAACAAAGAATTGATAAAAACCGGAAGGCTTTTCTGCAAGGCCGCCGTGATTTTCGCCGTGCCCTTTTTCGGGCCCTTACCGGTTTCCGTGGCCTTTTGGGCCTGGGTCAGTCCCGCCGCCACCAGCGGTCCCACAGTTGCGAAGGCGGCCTCCAGCGTGATCCCGGCGTTGCGTGCCACAGCCGCCGGGACAACGGTAACGACGGCCAATTGGTCCAGCTTCACGGTTTGTGATTCCAGCGCCAGTCGTCCCCCGTCCACCAGATCTTCGAAGGTATCCGATATCAACAAAGAACGCCCCTGCCGTGCCATCCACAGCGTCGCGTCTTGCGGTCCCCCGACCCTTCGTTCAGATGCGCCCCTACGGCTTTCAACTTCCGATCCGGCGGCCTGCAAGGCAGCCGCAGCCGCGGAATCGTCTTTGAATGCGACGGCGAAACACAATCCCCCGGGGCCCTGCTTGCCCCGCCCGATGCTGGCGATGCCGACCGGTATATCGGCCGCCATACGCGCAACCTGTGAAGGCTGCAGCATCATCTGGCTTAGACCGGGCTTCTTCGCAACTTCGGTTGCGACCATCGTCCCGGCTGCGATCGGCAGTCCCAGGGCCGCCGCCAAGGCGTCCAGATCACTCACGATGCGCGGGAACGATAGAACGGTTGCCCGCACCATCAGCATGGATCTGGTTTCGTCTGCGGGCCGCAATTCCAATGGGGGCGGGGCGCTCGGGGTCAAAACAGCGGTGGCCGGTTTTGGGGTCGCGGCCGTCTTACAGGCCACGGGCACTGTAAATCCCGCCGCCAGCGCCACCCCAACAAAAAATCCAGAATGTCTGTTCATGTCGCGCGAATCATAGCGACCGGCGTGGCAACGTGCGAAGGGTTTCCAGGAAACCCGCAACCTCGCTGGCCGTCGCCCCGTCCACAAGATCAACGTCCTTTCCGCGTTGCCTGACGACGACGACGCTCCCGTCCGGTCGACGTGCGCGTACGGTTCCGTCCACCCCGATGGTGGCGGGACGCTGTAAATTCAGACGTTTTTGCAGGGTCGATGCGAATGCCCGCACATACTCACTGGCGTCCGCGTCGCTGTCCCAACGGGACGCCGCGACCCCCACCGTCCGTCCCTTGATATCCCACTCCCACGATCTATCGCCATCCCATCCGGCCGCTGCCGCATCCCCCGCCGCTGCTGGAACATCCCAGGTCAGGAAATAACTTTGGTATCCCAGTTCCCCTTGCACTTCAGACAACAACAGCCGCGCGCCCGCTGGCAGCGGCAGCGCCGTTTCGCTTCCGATAATTGTCGGGCGATCCCGCGCCGCGAGGTATTTTTCCACCGGGTGCAGGACCTGTTCGGTGGATTCAGGTGGATCGGTGAATAACGACGCAACCGCCTTCCATCCCCCGCGCCCCCAGGTTTCAGATACCAACAACCCCCCTTTGGTATAGGGGGCCACCAACGACGTTGAAATCACCGGTGGCAGCCGCGCCAGGGCATCCAGGTCATCCGTGTGTGTGGCCGCGCCTCCGGCCCGCGCAAGAGCCATAAGTTCCGTTGCGCCCAGGGCTGCCAGCATCGTCATGGACAACCGCAGGGCCGCGACCGCTACGGGGCCCAGACGTTTTTGACTGCCTGTGCCGCTTGCCAGTTGGTAAGCCATCATCACGAACATGGCCTCGCCCTCGGTCACGAACTGCCGTGCGGCTAACTGGTCGTCCGACAATTTCTGTGCGTTGTGTTCCCCACCGGAAAAGGCGATCAAATCAAAATGTTGGTGTTGCAGGGCGTGTTGCAGTTCGTGCGCCATGACGCCGTCCAGTTCATCGTCATCCTTCGGTTTGGGATCTCCTAGGACGTGGAACGTTCCCGTCCGTGGATCGTAGTACGCCGCCACTTGGGTCGTGTGGGCGTCTTCTAACAGGGCGCCCAGATCCTTCGCATCGCGCAGCAAACCCATATGACGGTAGGCGCGGGACGTATCGCGATCCTTTTCGGGTGGCAACTCCGTGGCCAATTCATGTTTGACGAAGGCCCGAAAATCATCGCGTGACTGCCGTGAAAACGGCACTGCCCGCCGGAACGGCAGGCCCCGAATGGCAGAAACTTCGTCCTGCACCCGGGCGACCCGAATTTGTTCGGGCGACAGCGGGACCATAGATGGTGGCGGAACGACTCGCACCACGCGCGCTGCAGTCGGGGGCAGCGTAGCCGTCCGGCACCCCACCGCCACACACAGCACGACAAACCCCAGTTTCATGCGGTTACATCTGATCCGGAGCATCAATTCCCAGCAACCCCAGCCCTTGGGCAATCACCCGGGCTGTCAGGTCACACAACAAAAGCCGGGACGTGCGAACCGTACCTTCGGATTTCAGCACCGGGCAGTTTTCATAAAACCCGGAAAACGCTGCCGCTAGGTCGTGTAGATATTGGCACAACCGATGAGGTTGCAAAGATTCAGCGGTTTTATCGATAACCGTTGCACCTGCAAACAGTTCCAGTGCCAGCGCCCGTTCGGCCGGCTCGGCCAAGTGAAACGTGCCCGTTGCGGGGGCGCCTGCCTTTCGTAAGATCGACCGAATGCGCGCGTGCGCGTACATCAGGTACGGCGCGGTGTTGCCATCGAAAGACAACATGCGATCCCAGTCGAATACATAATCCTTGATGCGATCGTTCGATAGATCGGCGTATTTAATGGCGCCAATGCCAACCATGCGGGCAATGGCGTCCTGGGTGTCTGGCGGCAGCTCGGGCGCCTTGGCCCGCACGGCGTCCTGTGCCCGTTGCACGGCTTCATCCAGCAAAGACAGCAACGGTACGGAATCACCTGTCCGGGTTTTCAACATTTTTTTATCCGGCCCCAGGATCGACCCAAAGGCGACGTGGTCCAGCCGAACGCTGTCAGTGGCCCACCCCGATAGCCGCGCCGTCGCAAACACCATCGCCATGTGTTGGGTCTGCGGCGACCCAATAACATAGATCACGCGATCGGCGGACATCGTCTGGATGCGTTTTCGCAACGCCGCCAGATCCGTCGTGGCGTATCCGAACCCCCCGTCTTGTTTGCGAATGATAATGGGGGCAGGTTCGCCGTCACGGCCGGTGAACCCCGGGGGAAATACACAGATGGCGCCGTCGCTTGTCCTCGCAATACCCTGGGTTTCCAGATCAGAAACGACGCGCGGCAGGTCGGTGTTGTACGTGCTTTCGCCCGCGACGTGGGTGCTGTTCATGGTCACCCCCAGCCGTTCATAGACCGTCGTGAAATGGGCGACCGACACATCGATCAGGCCCCGCCACAGCGCCAACGTCGTGCTGTCCCCCCCCTGTAGCGCCACCACCCGTTGCCGCGCCCGTTCGGCAAACGCAGGATCGGCATCAAATTTGGCACGCGCCACCCGGTAAAAGTCCCCCAATTCGCGCACGCCCACGTCGGCTCCCGCAGATTTTTCGTCGACCAAATGTTCGATCAGCATGCCAAAAGGTGTGCCCCAGTCCCCGATGTGATTTTGCCGGATCACCGTATGCCCCTGAAATTCCAGGATCCGCGACAGCGCGTCCCCGATGACGGTCGATCGGATGTGACCGACGTGCATTTCTTTGGCCACATTGGGGCCTGAATAGTCAATCACCACGCGCTGGGTGTTGGCTGCGCGGGGGATCCCCACCCGATCGTCAGCCGCCATTTGGGCCAGCCCCACATTCAGAAACGATGACTGGACCGTCAGGTTGATGAACCCCGGTCCCGACACGTCGGCCTTCGCAATGACATCGTCAATCAACAGCGCCGCCGCAATCGCCCCGGCGACCTCCCGTGGATTTTTCTTCAATCGTTTGGCCAGGCCCAAGGCCACGTCGGCCTGAAAATCCGCGTGCGCCGACCGATGAAGGGCCGGATCTTGCGCGGCCGCGTCGTCGCCAAACGTTGTACGGACCGCCGCGGTCACACGCGCGCGCAGGGCCTGGATCGGGTCATTCATGGGATCGGGTTCATACCCTAAACCCGCTCAATTGCGTTCCGCCCTTGCGACAATGCCGTCCTGAGGCCAGATTCAGACCCCTTCCCGCCAGGAGCCCCCCCGCCCATGGACATCATCGAACGGTCCAAAATTCTCATGCTTGGCATGGGCGCCCGCCCTGTCCTGTGGCTGTTGCTGGCGCTCAGCATCGCCAGTTTGGCCGTGATCGTCGAACGGATCTGGTTGCTTGTGGCCCTGCGGGACGATGTCGGTCGGCTGGCAAAACAGTTGTCCGAAGCCTTGCGCAAGGGAACCCTGGACGAAGCCAAACGCCTTCTGGACGGATCCCCAGCCCCCGCTGCAGCCGTCGCATTGGCCGGTCTGATGGAGGCCGACCGTGGTGCCGACGCGGCGGAACAGGCGATGACCGGGGCGGCGGCCCTGCAGCGGCGCCGGTTGGAAAAGCGCCTGTCATTCCTGGGCACCCTGGGCAACAACGCCCCCTTCATCGGGCTGTTTGGGACCGTCATCGGCATCATGGAGGCCTTCCAGAAACTGGGTGAATCAACCCATGCGGTTCCCGGTGGTGCCGCCCCCGCCGCCGACATCATGGGTGGGATTGCCGAAGCCCTGGTTGCCACCGCCGTTGGCCTAGCTGTCGCGATTCCCGCCGTGGCCGCCTACAATTTTTTACAGCGAACCATCAAAGGCCGGATGGCCGATGCGGATATTTTGGGCGCCGCGGTGTTGGGTCATTTGAAAGGCCACCCCGTTGCCGAATCCGCATCCATCGTTGCGCTGCGCCCGCGGCGGGAAAGCTGATATGGGCGTGGCCAGCGGCGGCGGGGACGATGACGCCATTGTTGGCATCAACGTCACGCCGCTTGTCGATATCACGTTGGTCTTGCTGATCATATTCATCGTGACCGCGAAACTGATTGTCACGCAGGCCATTCCCCACGACCTGCCCAAGGCTGCCACCGGCACTGAAACCGAAGTGGTTTTCGCGGTGAACGTGGACGCGGCGGGCAAGATGTCGATCGACAATTCCCCGGTTGCCCGGGACGAAGACTTGCGCGATCGGGCGCTTTCGGCCCTGCGCAAAAATCCTGATCTGCGCGCCGTGATTCAGGCGTCGGGACAATCACGCCACGGCGCCGTGTTACGCGTGATGGATGTGCTGCGACAGTCTGGCGTTTCGAAGATCGGGTTTGCCGTTGATCACAGCCCGCCCTTGCCTGATCCAGCCGTGAAGTGATCGGATGGCCATCGATCGCGACAGGGCGGCCCGGCGTGCGGTCCGATTCGGCCTCGTGGCCGGGGTTGTCGTTTCCGTGGGGGTTCACGCGGTTCTTCAGCGCCTAGGGGCGGCCCAGGGACTGGCCATCTTGCCCGCGGTGGTGCGTTGCCGCGTGGGCGAATTGGTACACGTCGAGGCTGTCGTGCGCACCGCTGTGGGCCCGATCCCCGGGATGGCTCACGCCGTGGCCTGGACCGTGGTGACAGCTTCGGGCGCTCCCATCGCGCGCCACCTCGGCGGCGGGTTGTTCCGTTGTGATCAGGCGGGCAGCGCCTTGTTAGAAGCCCATGCGGATGATGGCGACGCGCGCGTTTCGGTCCAGATTTCCCCAGGTGTCATCGCCGTCGATCTGCCGCCGCCCCCGCCCAAGGAAGATCCCCCCGAACCGCCGCCCCCGCCCCCGCCACGCGTGGTTCCTCGCTCCTTGCCGCCGCCGGTTGCCAAAGAACAGCCGCCGCCCCCCGCGCCCGAAGCGGCCCGGCCTGCCGAAGTGCTGACCGCGCCCCCTGATCCCAGTCCCGCCCAAAATCCGGCTGCGGTTGCTGTGTCCCAGCCGGGATCGACCGCGTCCGGCAGTGGCGTCGTCGCGACCGGGGGCACCGCCGACCGGGGGGCCAAAGGTGCCGTCGCAGGCGGCGTTCCGGGCGGCGCGGGTATCGTCCCATCCCCTCCTGCGCCCCCCCAACAGGGCCCCGATCGTTCGCGCGCGCCCCAAATGGTCGACCCCGATGGGTGTCAGGACTATTACCCCGCGGACGCCGAGGCCGACAGTGGCCAGGTGCAGCTTGAGGCCGATATTTCGCTGGATGGACGCGCGTCAGCCGTCCGCATCCTGAAAGAAGTTCCCGCGGGGCAGGGGTTTGGTGACGCCGTCCGTAAATGTTTCGCAACCCAGCGATTTGGCCCCGCCCTAGACCGGTCGGGTCACGAGGCCCCGGGCCGCCTGCGGATTAACTTCCGGTTTGTTCGCTGACTTCCCGTTGTATGGTCTGCCCATGCGTCCCAAACGGTCCGCCGACTATCGCGTCCTTTTGTGGGTTCTGGTCATGCCCTTGGTCATGGGCGCGCAATACGTCAATCCGGCGCTGATCCCGTATCTGGCTTGGGTTGGTGCCTACCTGGCGCTGTCGGCGGGCGTGATGGCCCACAACCACAATCACTGCCCCACGTTTGACAGCCGGCGCGCCAACAGCGTGTTTGGCCACATCCTGTCCCTGTTCTACGGGTACCCCACCTTCGCGTGGATTCCCACCCACAACCTGAACCACCACAAATTCGTCAACCGCGCGGGCGACGCCACCATCACCTGGCGTCACACCAATAAACACAACTTGCTGGTCGCGTTTTCTTATTTCTTCGTGTCCAGCTACTGGCAAAGCGATCCTATCAAGGCCTTCATTCGCAAGGCGCGCACCGGCAACCGCCGCCTTTACGCGCAGATCATGTTTCAGTACGCCCTGTGGTCCGGCGTGGGCGTGGCCCTGCTGGGCGTGGCGATGTTGATGCATGGATGGAAAGAAGGACTGCGCGTGTGGGCACTGGCCTCGGTCCTGCCCGCGGTGTTCGCCCTGTGGGCGATCATGCTCTTTAATTACATTCAGCACGTTCATACGGATCCCTGGTCGCCCCACAATCATTCGCGGAACTTCAGTGGCCGCCTGACGAACTTCTTCCTCTTCAACAACGGCCTGCACGGCGTCCACCACGAAAACCCTGGCACCCACTGGAGCCAGTTGCCCGCGCTGCACGCCGCCTTCGAGCCCCACGTTGATCCGCGCTTGGTTCACCGCAGTTTCTGGTGGTTCTGCCTCTCGAACTATTTCCTTGCGCCCTTGTTCCCCTCGCTTGGAACAAAACAGGTCGGGCGCGCGCCCTTTGATCCCCCGACCGGCGGCGCCCTTGACCTGACCAGCGCCGACGTCCCCATCGCTGAACCCGGCGCCAACGCCCAGATGATGGCCTAGCTTTACCTTTTTCCGACTCGCCGAGTCGTTGAGTTTTTTAATATTCAATATTAAATAACTCATATGCGGACGGTTCAAAGAATCTTGGGTCGGCAGATTCTTATTGCGGCCAAGGCCTTTCCCGCAGTCGTCCTTACGGGGCCCCGGCGCTCCGGTAAGACGTTCCTCCTTAAGAACCTTTTCCCGCAGTCCGACTACTACCTTTTCGAAGATCCCGATGTCGTCAGCCGTTTTCGCGCCGATCCGCAGGGGTTTCTGGATGCTGTTTCGACCCCTGTCATTTTTGACGAAATCCAGAACGTCCCCGAGATATTCAATTTTGTCCGCGCGCGCATCGACCGCAACCCGCGCCGCACCGGTCAATGGCTCCTCACCGGCTCCCAGGAATCCGCCCTGATGGGGCAGGTGACCGAATCGATGGCAGGCCGCGCGGCCGTGTTGCAACTGTTGCCTCTGTCGGCCAACGAAACCCCCAAGGTCGATATCTTGCGTGGTGGCTTTCCCGAAGTGCTCGCGCGGCCGCGAACCGCTGCCCTGTGGTTCAGTTCGTACCTTCAGACCTACCTTGAACGCGACGTTCGCAGCATGACCAACGTTCACGACCTGATCCTGTTTCGCCGTTTTTTCGCCCTCGTTGCCAGCCGACATGGGCAGGTCATAAACAAATCTGACCTGGCAGCGCCCCTGGGAATCACCGTCCCCAGCGTCGGGCGTTGGCTCGACATCTTGCAAGCTACGGGTCAGGTGATTGTTGTGCCGCCGTATTTCGAAAACCTAGGCAAACGACTGATCAAATCGCCCAAGGTTTATATCGCGGATTCGGGACTGGCCTGTCACCTCTTGGGGATACAAAGCGCCGCCGAACTGGAACGCTCACCGTTTTTGGGGTCAATTTTCGAAGGATTCATTGCCTCCGAGATCACCAAAAGCCAACTGAACGCAGGCCATCGCTGCGCGCTGTATCACTTTCGCGATCAGCAGGGTCTTGAGGTCGATTTCATCGTGCCCCGGAAGCAAGGCACCCTGTTCGTTGAGGCCAAGGCCACACATTCCCCCGTGCCCAAGATGGCGGCCCCCATGCACGCCTTGGCTTCGTCATGGCGCGCCCAGGGCAAGCCCCACGGCGACAACCAAAATCTAGACCTCGTTCTGGTTCACCGCCCCAGCAAGTCTGCCGTTGCGTCGACCGCCCTGTCCCCCGGCGCGCGGGCGGTCGCATGGCCTGATTTTATTCGTTCGCTTTGACCGGGGCACAGGTGGGCGCACCTTCTTGCAGCCGGGGCATCAGGCCAACCAGATTGCAGGGGCGGGTGCGGCTGTCCAATTGCGATACCAAAATTTTGTCCCAGCCGTCGCGGCAAGCGCCCGGACTGCCGGGCAGGGCGAATAGATACTTTCCTTTGGCCACCCCAGCGGTCGCGCGCGATTGCATCGTGGCTGCGCCGATCGAAGCGTAGCTGAGCCAGCGAAACAGTTCGCCGAACCCCGGCAGTTCTTTTTCGCAGACGATCTTGAAGGCTTCAGGGGTGACGTCCCGGCCGGTGATGCCGGTGCCGCCCGTCGTGATGACCACGTCCACCTGTGGATCGTTCAGCCAGGTTTGCAACTGGACCACGATGGCATCAACATCATCGCGAATCACTTCGCGCCGAACGACGACGTGCCCTGCGCCTGTCGCCCGCTTTACCAACGTGTCGCCCGAAACGTCCGTGTCCACAGATCGGCTGTCGGACACCGTCATGATTGCAATATGGACCGGGGTGATGACGGGGATTTGATCGGGGGGCATCATGGGCTGCAATTATGTCAGCCCGCCCATACATGTGACAAAACGCCTCGATTTTTGTCCATAAAACAACCAATAAAAAGTATGCGTTGTTACATATATGACATTCGTACCGGCGACATGTGAAAGGTGAATAAAAGTTTCTTGAACCAATTCCCATTTCCGCATAATCCATGCGGGGTCAGGATCGTTAACTGACCATTAAACCCTACTCCCATTGGCGGTAGGGCACCGGAGAAGGGGCATTTCAATGAAGCTTACACAGAGATCAGTCTACGTTAGTTGTGCGTTGTTGTTCTTGGGGGCCTGCGGGTCAAGTACGCCCAAGAAGCGAAAAATGGCGGATGCCGCCGAAGGCGAAGAAACCGGCGAGGGTGGCGCCCCAGGCATGGGTGGTAAACCCGCAACAACTGGCATGGGCGGTAAGCCCGCTGGCACGGGCGGCATGGCTGCCGGCACGGGCGGCATGGCTGCTGGCATGGGCGGCATGGCTGCTGGCATGGGTGGCATGGCTGCTGGCATGGGTGGCATTGCTGCTGGCATGGGCGGCATGATGGCAAAACCCGATGCGGGCATGGGCGGCATGGGCATGGGTGGTATGGGGATGGGCGGCATGGTCGTTCGTCCTCCTGATGGCGGCATGGGCGGCATGATGAACATGGCTGCGATGTTGACCATCACGCCTGCCACCAAAGATTTCGCCATGACGACGGTGGGCATGGAAAGCGCCACCCAAGATTTCATGGTTAAGAACACCGGTACAGCATCTGTGACGGTGATGGAGGCTCTGGGCGGCACCAACGCGGCCGATTTCGCGCTGGGCACCAACGACTGCAACAAGTTGCTGATTGCCAATGCCAGCTGCACCGTGCAGGTCAAATTCAAACCCACCAGCGGCGGCGCAAAGGCCGCTACGATCACTGTGTCTGGCGGCGCTGTGATGGCGCAGGCCACACTGTCGGGCATGGCGGTGGCCGCACCCAGCGCCTTGACCATCGACCCGCCCACGCATGATTTCGGCACGGTCGAGAGAACGAAGCTCGGGACCCCCAAAACCTTCACCATCAAGAACACCGGCGCTACGGGCACTGGCATGCTGATGGTTGTTGCGGCTGGAACGTCAGCCCTGGCGGTGCCTGCAGCAATGAACACCTGCACGACCCTGGCTGCGGCCGCGACGTGTACGGTTGTGGTCACCTTCAACCCCACCGACATGACGGGCCTTGGTGCCAAGACGGGCTTCCTGACGGTCACACCGATCACGGGTTCCCCCGCCATGGCGGCCTTGATGGGCAACGTGGTCGACGTCGGCCAAGGTACCAACAAGCTGACCCTGGATGCCGCCACCAAGGACGCGGGCGATTCCCCTATCGGCGTCAAGAAGGACGTGTCCTTTACGATTACGAACACGGGCACCGTCGCGTCGGGCATCCCCGCGTTCACCGTGACCGGCACCAACATGGCTGAATTTGTGGTTGGTGCCAACACCTGCGGCGCCCCGATTGCGCCCGCGGCAACCTGCACCGTCACTGTGGGGTTCACCCCGACGGCCTTGGGCGCGCGGACAGCATCTCTGAAGGTTGCGGCCACGCCCGGTGGCGAAGTCACCGGGGCCCTGACAGGCAACGGTGTTGCGGTCGTGGTCCCGACACTGACCATCACCCCGCTTAGCCGTAACTTCGGGATCGTCAGAGAAAACTCTGCGAACCCGGTTCTTGATTTCGTTGTCAAGAACACCGGTGCGGCCACTGTTGGTTTGGTGGTCAGCGTCGTGGCTGGATCTTCACCTGCGTTCACGCTTCTAACCGCCCCCGTCTCAGACTGCCAAGGACTTGCCTTGGGAGCGAGCACTTGCACGGTTCGTGTGCAGATGAACACGACCGTTGTCGGAGACAAAACTGGCACCGTCTCCGTTACCTACACGGGTGGCCCCACCCTCACGGCGGCACTGACAGGCAAGGTTGTGGCAATGACGGCGCTTGTAACGGGGGTCCGCTACCGTTACTTCGAACTGCCCACGGCGCTGACCATGATTCCGGATTTCTTGACCGGGTTTCAGAAGGGGGGGTTCGTCCCAGGAAACACGTTCTCACTCGATATCGATTCCACGACACCTCGATCGAACAATTTCGCTTTCGAGTTCACTGCGCTATTGGACATTGTGACGCCAGGAGCCTACCTGTTCTCGACAAGTTCCGACGACGGAAGTCGCCTCTCGATCGACGGCGTCGAAGTCGTGAACAACGACGAGGCTCATCTTGTCAAGAAAGTTACCGGCCCGGCCGTTGATCTGGCTGTCGGGCTTCACCCCATTAAGGTTACATATTTCAACGGTCCGGCTGACGTGGGCGGGGGCGCTGGACAAAAAAGCCTTTCCGTCACCTACGGCAGCGTTGGGGCTGGGGTGGCGGAGGTCGCGATCCCGGCTGCGGTCTTGTTCCAGCCGCTTGACGGGGGCGCAACGGTTCAACCGGCCGCTCCTGTAACCGCCGGTGATCTGGATCCGGGGCTTCACTACAAATACTTCGAGGCGAATTTGACGACCTTTCCTGCGGACTTCAACACCCAGACGCCGCTGGCGGTTGGTGGGTCGACGACCGGGTTCGACAGGAGTCCTTTTCCCATAACGGCCCGCCCAGCGGCCAGGGCGGAAAACTACGCCTTCCAGTGGAATGGGTACATCCTTGTCGGTGTTCAGGGCGCCTACACGTTCACAACAGAATCGGACGATGGGTCGGCTCTCTATATCGATGGCGTCAAGGTCGTCACCGACAATGATGGCACGCACGCCGGGCAATCGCGTTCGGGCGTGGTCACTCTGGCTATGGGCTACCATGCCATTCGGGTTGACTACTTCCAGGCCGGGGGTGGAGCGGCGGGCGCCAGTCTCGGGGTTAGCTGGCAAGGCCCGGGCGTAGCGACAGATGTGGCCATCCCGTTGACCGTCTTGTTCCGACCAAAGGCAACACCGCCGGTTCCTGTGGGCACGACCATGGTGGGTCTTGCGTACAGCTACTGGAAGGATCTTGCCTTGACCACGGTGGACGATTTTCCTCTCACGGGTGTTCCCACAACGGGCTTCACGACGATGACCAACGGGTTCGATCTCATTAACCAGACGGGCACCGTCGCGTTCGAGTTCAATGGATTCCTGGACGTCACCATGGCCGGGAACTACACCTTCTCGACCAACTCGGATGATGGCAGCATTGTGTGGGTTGACGGCCAGTTGGCCGTCAAAAATGATGCGGTTCGAACGGGCCCCGCGAACGCAGTCGGTGCCAACGCCCTCAACCTCGCCCCCGGGAAGCACCAGATCCGTGTGCGCTACTTCCACGTGGGTACCGAGGCTGCTGTGCTCGATGTCAAGTACTCGGGGCCCGGTCAGCCTGTGGCGGCCACTATTCCCGCGGCGAACTTAGTTCACGCCCAGTGATGGCGAAGCTAGTGCAAGGCTAGCCGGTTAGACACGAAGGCCCCCCTTTCCAAAGAAGGGGGGCTTTTCTTTTGGTTGGGCCAGTGGGCGGGGGTACGCCCCGTCGCGCCGTCCGGAACGGGTGGGCCGAATCCTTGTGCCGGCAGAGCCTTTTTTTCGTGGATCTGATGCGGGCGAAGAAGACGAACGTCCGGCGACCCGCACGATGGGCAATGCGTTCCGCATCGATCGCACGGAAGTCATCCGGGTGGCGTATGCCCGCTGTGGGTCCGCAGGCCGGTGCGCCAAGGTGGCCTTGGATCTGTCGGTTGACCCCGATCGGCCCATGACCGACGTCTCTTGGCTCGAAGCGCGCGCGTCTTGCGCATTTTCCGGCGGCCGGTTACCCCGTGAAATCGAATGGGAGAAGGCCGCGCGTGGCAGCGACGGTCGTGCGTTCCCCTGGGGCGCCACAGCGGATTGCGCGCGGGCCAATTGGGGGAATTTTGACGGTGAAGGGCCTTGCGCCGCAGTCAATCCGGGGCACCCGGTTGCCGTCGGGTCTTATCCCCAGGGCGCCAGTCCTCTTGGGGTTCTGGATTTGGCCGGCAATGTCTGGGAATGGGTCGACGATATCCATGACGAGGACAAAGACCGACGGTCCGTGCGGGCGGATCGTGCTGCAGTTATTTTGTGGAATCGCGTGCGGCCAATCGCAACGCCTGGGCGCCTGACCACCGGGATTCCGATTTAGGGTTTCGTTGTGTCGCGCGCTGAAACCACCATGCGCGCGTTGTTATTCGTGGCGATGGCCGCTGTCATCGGATCTGGGCCCCAAATCGCCACGGCTGCGGCCCGTCCGGGCGTGCGCGTGGCGAAGAGGATCGGCAAGAAGGCCGTGGTCAGGGGACGGGCCCCGGCAGCAAGACCCAAGCCCGGCTTCGCCAAAATCGCCGTCCGACCGGCGCCGGCCAAACGCCCCGCTCCGGTGGCGACAGCCGCCCCTGTGTCGCGCGGGATCGAATCCCCTGGCCGAGCGAAAGTCAGCGATACCACCGGGGGCATGGTCCCGTCTGCCTGGAAGAAATGCGCAGGCCGCGACGCCGTCAGACCGCGCCCCATCACGATGGCCTCAACAGAAGTTACGCCCGGCCATTCCGAATCATGTTCCACCAGGTCAGCGGCACAAGGGTTGGCGTGGGCATAGGCCATTTTGTCGATGATATCGTTAGGTTTGATCAGACGAACGACGCTGGCCTGTTCGGACGCGAACATATTTCCCCAATGCCCCACAGTTTGTTGCCGACGCTGGCCATCCGGAACTGATCACGTGGACGGAGGGGGAGCGCCGGTTTCCCGAGCAGGAACCGTACCGCGTGGATGTTACGCAAGTGCAGACACGCAACATCGGGGTGAGGCTGCAAATTACGAGGCCAAATCGTGCCGAATGTCGGGGACGACGTGCCGGTGCCTGTCGAGGTGGCGGCACCAAAGCCGAAGGCGGGCACGCGCGGGCGGCGAAACAAGTACATCCCGAGGCGTGAATTTCTGAAAAGGACGTTCGGTGTCGACATTCCGCGGGCAACTCGTGTGTCCTGGTTGCCAGGGGGAAGTGCGGCTTATCGCGCTTGTGAGGACCGCATCTGCGATCAAGAAAATAAAGGCGGCGATGGGTCTGTCCCCCGAGGGCCCGAAGCCCGCGTGCGCGCGTTCGCCAGCATCCGCGGCCGGTGGCCAGGTGGATGGCGGACACAGCGGCTGGTCAAACCAACCGCAACATCGGCGAATCCGTGCCAAGCCGACGGAGCCGCGCCTGGGGGGGGGCGGTTTTCCACCGGGAATGGGCGACCCGGGGACTGAAACGTGTGCTGAAAGCGCCCCCACCAGGAGAAATTGCACATGACTTATGGCGTCGTTCTACAGAAGCGCCCGGGGAAAGTGGGCTTTGATTCAGTTATGCTCTGCTCTGACAGTGGCGCGTCCCTTGATCCGTTCCGCCCGATGGGGTTGACTCTCGGCCCATGTTCTCCCCCTTGTCCCTTCGGCGCCCCTGGATACTGGATTCCGGCGCACGACTGATGCTGATAGCGGCCCTGTTGGCCGGTTCCTGTACGTTCAAATCGGCCGAGGTGCCGCCGAAGATGTTCGGAAGGTGCAACGGCGCACCCGGCTCATGTCCACAGGGGTTGATCTGTACGAACGTCCCGACAGCGACGGGGCCCATGGACCTGTGCTGTAAAACCCACGGTTGCGCGAATGAAACCGTGCCGCTGCCCGCAGGGGTCGGGGTTTCTGAAGGCACGGGTGGGGCCAAGGGTTCAGGGGGGGGCATGTCGGGAACGCCCGGCGGGATCAAGGACGCTGGTAGCACCCAAGGCCGGGGCGGCACAGGTGGCATGCCCGAGGGGACGGGCGGCGCGGGCGGCGTCCTGATGACCGGTGATGCCGGCCTGAATCCACCTCTCTTTAATGCAGATGCGGGGCGCGATACCGGCACGGTCGGCCCCATGTCCCTGCCCTTCGACGCGCCCCCCGGCTGTCCTGGCGCCTGCATGGTGGGCACAAAACGCTGCGGAACTGGCGCGGGCGTTCAAGTATGCGCGGACGTTCAGGGCTGCGGCGCGTGGGCGGCGGAAACAAAATGTCCCGGCGTTCAGACCTGCGGAGGTACCACGCCGAACGCCGCCTGCAAGTGTCCGCCGGCCCCTGCGGGCTGCGAGGCTGGGCAAGGTAGTTTCTGTGAGGCCACGACAAACGCCCTGGCCACCTGTGTGGCGGATGCGCAGGGCTGCTTGACCATTTCGGGCCGCATCACCTGTGCGGCGGGCAAGCCCTGTACCGGCAGCCATCCCAAGGCGAATTGTTCGTGCCCGTCGGCCCCCGCGGCCTGCGCCGCAGGGACGGGGACGTCGTGCCAGGGGAACATGTTGGTCACCTGCGCGCTGGACACCAGCGGCTGCTTGGCCGTTACGACCACGCTGGCGTGTCCCGCAGGGAAACCGTGCGCGGGGAATGCGCCCAATTCGGCCTGCACGTGTCCGGCCGCACCCACAGGATGTAAAGGCCGGTCGTCCGGGACATTTTGTTCGTCGGTGTCCGCAGTGGCAACGTGCTCCGTGGACGCCAGCGGGTGTGTTCTGGCGTCGAACGCCTTTGAGTGCACGAATGGGTGCATCGGCGCGCACCCCGGCGCCACCTGCTGCGTGCCGACCTGCGCGGGACGATGCGGCGGAGCAAACGGTTGTGGCGGGACATGCCCAAACAATTGCGCGTCAAATCAGTTCTGCGACACTGACAACGTATGCTGGCAATGTGGCCATCTCATGCCAAACCCGGCATCGTCCAACCTCCCAAATGCTGCCTCGTACGACACGGGAACTTCCGGCGTTGTCGTGGACAAACTCACAGGTCTGATGTGGGAGCGAAGTGGGACGGGTTTGACAACGTTCCTGACACAGGCGAAGGCGATTTCGTATTGTTCGGACCTTCGTACAGGAGGCTATTCAAACTGGCGCATTCCGACCCGGATCGAGCTGATTTCCATCGTGGATTTCATGGCGAAGCTTCCCGCGATCGACACGGCTGCGTTTCCTAACACGCCGCCAAGCGCCCGGCAGTGGACCTCGACGCCTTTTCGGGGATCACCGGGGAAAGTCTTTTGCGTCGGTTTCGGCACTGGATCGGGGGCGGACAACCAAAGCGTCGCAACTGATGAGCGCAGCGTGCGTTGCGTGCGTCGGGGTGGAGCCGAACCCACCTGTCCTTCGCCACGCTTTGTGGCCAACACCGGGTGGGTCGTCGACACAGAGACGAAGCTGACATGGCAACAATCTTTTTCCCGAGCTACTTGGGATGCAGCGAAAACGGCTTGTATGGCGCTAGGTAGTGGCGCCCGACTGCCAAGTCTCAATGAATTGGCAACGCTGATCGACGATTCGATTTCCACCGCCCCACGAATCGACGTCACCGCCTTTCCAGGGACGCCTGGAAGCGGTTTCTGGACATCTACTGTTTCCACCGAAAACCGTGACTATGTGTTCTCCCTGTCTTTCGACAGTGCAACTGCGTACCAATCGTTGACCACCAATCCGTTGCCCCCCAATGGGATTTCAATGGATTACGCCCGTTGCGTGCGTTGACCCGAGGCTGACTGCACGGCCCTGGGTAGCCGGTAAATGCCAGGACCGGGGGTAAATTCGCGGACGGGGAATGCCCGGACCGATGGTGGGTGCTCGAAGGACCGGACCGATGGTAATTTTCCGAGGCCCTCCCAAGAAGGAGAAACGCATCTTGGATGTGAGGCTACCGCCACCTGAACGGGACGACATCGAGGCGGTGGTCCACCGAACAGCTGTTCGGGTGGTGCGATTTCTAGAAAGACGCGGGGTGATTGCGCCAGCGGCCGCGCCCGCGGACGGCGAGCTTCAGGTGGTTGGCAGTGATGACCTGCTTGCCCAAGGAGACGCGTTGCTGGGACAGTTGCAGGCGGCGGCGTGTGCCGGGGTGCCGCTAATCTGGCAGCCGGGAAGCACCAGATCCGTGTGCGCTACTACCACGCAGGCACAGAACCTCCCGTGGTGTCTGTCGGGTACGCGGGGCCCGATCGGACCTCCGGTCAGACCGTGTCGGCCCCCATCCCCGTGGCACGCCTGGTTCGCGCCCAGTGACCTGGGCGTTAGCGCAAGGCTAGCCGGTTAGAAACGAAGGCCCCCCTTTCAAAAGAAGGGGGGCTTTTCCTTTTTTGGTTGGGCCGGTGGGCGGGCCAGAATATCAGCGTAAGTCGCGACAGCGCGTTTCATGCGGCAGAATTGCCGTCCGGGCAGAACCCCGGTTTCCATGCCTTCCCTTTCCCCCCTTTTCTGGTCGTTTTTCGTGCTGGTGCCCGTCGCCATTGCGGGGGACGCCCTATCGCGCCGCCCCGAACGGGTGGACAGGGTTCTCATTCCGGCCGGGCCCTTTATTCGTGGCTCTGACACGGGCGAGGAAGACGAACGTCCGGCAACGCGCACCATCGTCAAGGCGTTCCGGATCGATCGCACGGAGGTCACCCGGGCGGCCTATGCCCGCTGCATGGCCGCAGGCCGGTGCAAGAAGTTGGCCCTAGACCTGGCTGTCGACCCCGACCGGCCCGTAACCGACATCAGCTGGCCCGAAGCGCGTGCCTACTGTGCTTTTGCGGGTGGCCGTTTGCCGCGTGAGGCGGAATGGGAAAAAGCCGCGCGTGGCGACGACGGCCGGACGTTCCCCTGGGGCGCCACGGCGGACTGTGCGCGCGCCAACTGGGGCAATTTCGACGGCGAGGGGCCTTGCGCCGCAGTCAATCCGGGGCATCCCGTTGCGGTCGGCTCCTATCCGCAGGGCGCCAGTCCTTTTGGGGTTCTGGATTTGGCCGGGAACGTTTGGGAATGGGTCGAAGATACGTATGACGGCGACAAAGAACGACGGTCCGTGCGCGGCGGATCGTGCTGCAGCTATTTCGTGCAGCCGCGTGCGGCCAATCGCAACGGCTGGGCGCCTGACCACCGGGATGCTGATTTAGGGTTTCGCTGTGTCGCGCGCTGAAACCACGATGCGGGCGTTGTTGATGGCGGCGATGGCCGCGGTCATCGGATACGCACCCCTTTGCGCCACCGCTGCGCCCCGTCCGGTCGCGCGCGTGACAAAAAAGATCGCCAAGAAGGTCGTCAAAAAAGTCGTCGCACGGCCTGGGCCGACGAAACGCCCGGCACAGGTCGTGGCCGCCGCCCCCGTGTCTCGTGAGATCGAATCCCCGCCGCCTGATGCGGCCGATCCAGATCGCGCGCGGGTGATGAGGCTGCAACAGGCCCTGACCAGCATTGCGCATGGGCCGGTGCTGGGGCGGTTGCGCGTGGGAATGCGGGTGCTTGATTCGCGATCCGGGCGCACATTTTTTAGGCGCCGCGACGACGTTCTGATGGATCCCGCCTCCAATCAAAAAGTGTTGGCCACCGCCACAGCCTTGCTGCTGCTGGGGCACGACTATCAATTTCGTACCCAGGTCGAGGGGCCGCTGCCCGATGCTGACGGGGTCCTTCGGGGCGATGTTGTGTTGCGCGGATCAGGCGATCCTTCGCTGCGTGCCGATGATTTGAATGAATTGGTTTCCGGGTTGGTGGCCCGGGGGGTGCAGCGTCTGGAAGGTGGCGTACGGGCGGATGATCGCCGGGTCGGCCTGGAAGAACGCCCGGCAGGTCCCGCAGAACCTAGCCATGACGAACGGTCCACGTTGCATCTGTTGCGGGGCGCCGTGGTCGTCCGGGTGCGACCGGGGGATCACGAGGGCGCACCCCCTTTGGTGTCGGTTTCACCCTCGCCCGAAGCCTTTCAGATCGTCAACCGCGCGCAAACCCGGGGCAAGGGAAAAAACCGTGTCGCCGTCACTGTCAGCGCCGCACAAGGCCGCATGGTGGTTACGGTCAGCGGACGGATTTCGCTAACCCACCCCGGGCAGGTCATCCGGCGTGCCCCGCCCAACCCCCGGCTTTACGCGGCGGCCCTGCTGAACGCCGCCCTGCATACGGCGGGCATTGAGGTTCGCGATCCCCCTTCGCTGCTGATGGGTGGCCGACCCCCGGTTTCTGGATCCCAGGCCCTGGCGGTCCATGTGTCGGCGCCGCTGTCGCTGCTGATTCGGCACTTGAACAAAGATTCCGACAACGAATACGCCGATCGCCTGCTGGCGGTCGTTGGGGCCGAAACCTATGGAGGCGCCGCCACGAACGCCAAGGGTCTACGGGCCTTGCGCGAAGCCATGAATCATTTAGGAATCGCCGCAACCGGATATCGATCGGCCAACGGATCGGGCCTGGGCCATATGAACCGCATCAGCGCCGCGACCATGGCGGATCTTCTGTGGCGTTTGTATCAAGATCCCCGGATTGGCCCCGAAATTCTGCAATCCTTGTCGGTTGGGGGCGTGGACGGCACCACCCGCAATCGGTTTCGCGGCGGTCCTGCCGCTGAACGGGTACGCGCGAAAACTGGAACCCTGCGTGGAAAATCCTGCCTGTCGGGATATGTCGGGGATGGGGGGGACGTGCTGGTGTTTTCGATCTTTGTCGAAGGGTTACGGGGCCGCCGGTTAGGCACGCAGGCCGCCCGGGCGGCGCAGGTGATGGCCGTCAACGCCATGATGCGGTTCTCAAGGGGGGCTGTGGGCGAACTGCCTGGGGATGAAGTGTTGCCGCCCGATGACTTGGAAGCTGGCGATGATCTGCCGGATACCGACGAAGACGAACCCACGGATCCCGAAACCGCGGTCCAGCCGGATACCGCATCAGTTGTGCCATGACGGTCGCCTATTTAGGTTTGGGGTCAAACCTGGGGGATCGCCTGGGCTACCTGAGGGCCGCGGTAAAGGCCTTGGCTACAGACGTTGTCACCGTGGTGGAGTGCAGCCCAGTTTTTGAAACAGCCGCGGTGGCCGATGATTCGCAGCCGGACTATTTGAACGCGGCGCTACGCATTCACACCACCCTGACCTGCCAGGCGTTGCTGGAACACTGTCTAGCCGTTGAACGCCATCTGGGCCGAACGCGACCCGTGCATCAGGTACGCGCCGCCCGAACCATCGATGTCGATCTGTTGCTGTTCGGAAACGACGTCGTTAATCAACCGGGCCTGCGCGTTCCCCATCCAGAACTTTCGGTGCGTGCGTTCGTGCGGGTGCCGTTGTCGGCCGTGGCTCAACCCGGCCTTCGTCACCCCGTGACGGGCATTCCGCTGGATGTATTCACAGCCCCCGCGTCTGGTGTGATGCAAACCCCTGACGTCATCTGAAGCACCAATTCCCGGGCCCAGCCTGACCTAACGGGGGACATATCCCTCGGAAAGGATTGCCCCCGTCTTGGCTTCGATTACGAACCGAGCCTTGGTCCCCAAGCGGCCGGCATTGGTTTCAATCTCGTACTGACTGACGGCACCAGACCACGTGCGCCGTACCAGCGTCTGTATCGGTTCGACAAACCCCCACCCCAACTCTATTGCTCGCGTACGAGCAATTTCAACCGCTTGAGCTTCCTTCTCGGCGGGGGACATTTGGTCGACTTGAGGCGGTGTCAGCATGGAGCTCTCCGGGCACAGAACCGCGTCTTTTCCTCCGATTCTCCCCCCCAAACAAGCGTTCCCGCGCCTTTGCGGCTAAAACGCAATGATGATTGGCATCAGTATAACGGCTTCACGACGCCAGGTAGAACTGCTTTGGCGGCTGTGTTTTTTGAGCGCGGCACTACTGACCGGTTCCTGTTCGTTCAACTCGCCCGAACTTCCTCCGCGGCAGTTCGGAAAATGCGGCGGAACTCACGGCTCTTGTCCCAAGGAGCTGATCTGCACCACCGTCCAGACTACCACCGGGCCCATGGACCTATGCTGCAAGACCGAGGGGTGCGCGACAGAAACTGAAAAGCTGCCCTCTGGCGTTGGCCCCTCTGAGGGTGCTGGCGGAGCCAAGGGCTCAGGCGGCTTGCGGGACGCGGGCCCCGTAGGGCGGGGCGGTGCGGGTGGCGCGGCCAACGGGACGGGCGGAGCGGCGATGAACACCGATGCAGGTCCCAATGCACCGGTGTTGTCGGGGGACGCGGGGGCTGTAACCGAGACCGGACGGGGATTGATGGACCGTGTGGATGGGCGCGCGCTTTCGGATGCCCCGGGCGACACCTCCCCGGGCTGTTCCGGCGCGTGTACCGTAGGCACCAAACGCTGCGGAGCCGGCAAGGGAGTTCAATTTTGCACCGAGGTCCAAGGCTGCGGCGCCTGGGCCTCGGAAACAAAATGTTCGGGCGTTCAAACGTGCGGCGGCACCGAACCGAACGCGGCCTGCACCTGTCCGGCGGCCCCCAAGGGCTGCGAGGCAGGGCAGGGCAGTTTGTGCGAATCGACGGCGACGCTGGCGACATGCGTGGCGGACGCGCAGGGGTGCGTGACGATTTCGGGCCGCATCACCTGCGCGGCGGGCAAACCGTGTACAGGCATCTATCCGAAGGCCAATTGTTCGTGCCCTCCGGCGCCCTCCGCATGTGCCGCAGGGACCGGGACATCATGCCAGGAGAACACGTTGGTCACCTGTGCGCTGGATGCCAGTGGCTGTGTGGCGGTCACCACCATGACGGCATGTCCGGCTGGGAAACCCTGCGCGGGCACCGCCCCCAACGCCGCGTGCACCTGTCCAACAGCACCCGCCGGATGCAACGGTCAGGCGTCGGGAAAGTTTTGTGCGTTGTCGGCCGTGGCAACGTGCGCCGCCGCTGCCAACGGCTGTGTCACAGCGTCCAGCACCACGTGCGCAAGCGGATGCATCGGATCCCATCCCACGGCGTCCTGCTGCGGGCCTGCGTGCACGGGAAAATGCGGCGGCGCGGACGGCTGCGGTGGGCTGTGCCCGAACAACTGCAGTGGCCCACAGACCTGCGGGGGCGGCGGGACCATGTATGTCTGTGGCTGTACGGCCTCATGCACGGGCAAGTGCGGGGGAGCAGACGGATGCGGGGGCACCTGCGCCCAAACGTGTGCTACCGGAACTCACTGCGAGAACGCCATCTGCCAACCCGGGTGCCTCACTAACGCCCACTGCACGCCAGACCAGTTCTGCAGCAACAATCAATGTACAAGTGACGTCGTCCAGTCGGGCGGCGGAAGCAGGTGCTTCGTCCACAAGGACGGTACGCTTCGATGTGAAATGGGATCCGGAACCACTCCAATTCAGGTTCCGGGTATTCAGAACGCTAAGGGTTTCACAGCGGGCACTGCCTTAGGTAACGCATGCGTCCTGTTGGGCGATGGAACCGTCAAGTGCTGGGGAAACAACGCCCAAGGTGGTGTCGGGGACGGAACCTACAGCGATCGCACGGATCCGCGCACGGTACAAAAGGAAGGCGGAACAAACCTCACCGGCGTGACATTCCTCGATGACACGTGTGCAATTGCCGCTGGGGACCTCTGGTGCTGGGGAACGAACGGATACTTCTCAACCCTGCTCCGTCCATCGACGATCGTCGGCAGCAACGTCGCGGTACGCGTAATGACATCGCAACGGATGGTCGCAACCGCCAAGAGTTCCTATTCGCGGGGCGTGCTCAATGACAGCGGCTATGTGTGCGTCTGGGGTTACATCAACGGCACCAAGATGAGTTCAAATCCCATGCCTACCTGTGGCCAGGTTCCAGGCGGGGTTCAGCTGTCCATGGACGATTCGAATGGGGCGGGGGCCTGCGCGCGGACCGCGTCGGGAACCGTTTCGTGCTGGGCCGCTGGTAGTCTACCGCCGGGAACACCGTTCCCGGCCTTTCTAACATCACCGACATTAAAGGAGGATACGGATATCACTGTGCTCAAACATCTACGGGGGCGGTGTATTGCTGGGGCAATAGCAGCACTAGCAGCGACGGACAGGGCGAACTCGGCCGTGGGCAAAAGGATAGCCCCAATCAGACTGTGCCGGGGTTGGTCACGGGTCTTTCCGACACGAAAGTCGTAGGACTGGACGTCCTTACCTCTGGTCGGGCGTGTGTGGTGGTTGAAGATGGTTCGGTCCGTTGCTGGGGCGCCGGGGTTGCCACAGAAACTCCTGTCAAATTCTGACCTGCCACCATTCAAAGCCCTCGCGTTGGTGCAAGCATTCTTCGATTGCAAGGCCAGGTGGCGCTCGACGAGCGAACGGCGCTAGTTGTACGGGAATTCATGCGGAGCTACGCACGGTGACGCCCAGTGCAACGCTGTAAAGCCGCTGACGAATGTGTCGTCGACGAGCTGGTCGAATATGTGTTCCGCCCCTGCGGGTTGAGCGTGGCGCGCATCCGATCAGTCCGGCGTGCGTGCGCAGGCGGTGTGTCCTGACGCCGCCCAAGTCGGGCGGATAGTGCGGACCCGCATTAGCGATTGGCAACTGGTACCGAGCTGACCAAGAAAACTAGGTCCCGTGCGCGACCAGGTAAAGCACCGTGGTCGCTCCCCGCTCACTGATACCGATGTTGAGGACCCGGCCCGCAGCAAGTTGTGCCTGACCGGTCCGCAGATCCGGTGCGCCCGACGGATCCCACCAGTCGTGATTAGGTCCCAGAAAACCGCGTGTACCTGGTCGCATCGTCGGTGCCTTCACGGGCGAAGCGTTCAGGAAGGCGCGCGCCTCGTCAGTCCCAATCTCGACCTTCACAGCGACAAGGGCGTCGATGCCGGCCTCGCGATGCACGCCGACGATGCGCATGCCCGGCGGGAGCACGATGCCCAGCTCACGGCCTAGATCCTCGGGTCGCTCGTCGTTGCTTGTTTTCACCTGACGCTCTCCTTCTCGGTTGGTGGGAGGGGCGACCGTTCCCTGTTTCGAATTCCTGCACGCCGTCGCACCCAAAATGCACAAACTGGCAAGCAGCGCGCAGCGGGCAACGGGCCAGCGTGCTGCTGGCGATTGACCGGACGGGTACCCGGCGCAGGCCGCCGCTGTCACGATCCGCGTCCCCCCGCCGGTCGATCCAGTTGTCCCCGCGGGATCGTCTCGCCCTTTTTCCACGAGAGCCACCGGTTAAAAGAGCCGAAGCAGTTGTATTCGGATGCAAAGGCGCGGACTGTTTGCTCGGTCTCTAGCCCGTAGATACCGATAAGCGCCCCCTGAAGAAGTGCCACCGCCGTCCCACGGGCCCCCCGATGCAGGGGCGGGTTGTTGCGCGCCGCTTGGTTCAGCTCGACCGATGCGGCGAACGGCCGATAAATCAACATCGCGTCCCGTAACGGGAATAGGCCGGCTCAGAACTTGATCCGACATCATCTGAACTGGGGCGACTCACAAACGCGGTCAACCGCGTCGGGGGGCGCGTCCTTGGGCAAGGGCACCTCGGGGCGCCGAACCCGTGAAAGCCACGCCTTGTCTAGGGGCCTGGCCAGATCTGCTGTTTGCACGGCCGCCGCCGTTGTCGTCGCCTTGTCCCCAATGGCATCACCCACGCCCACCGCCCAACCCGCAAGCAGCAAGGCCACCCGGGTTGCGGTCGATGCGCTGTAGGTGAACACCGTGCAAACAGGTCCCGCCACCTGCCGCAACGTCCGGAACGCAGCCACGGTCCACAGATCTGGATTCGCCCGAGGCGAGAAGGGATCCCAGAACACGATGTCAGCCCGCGTGGGCTCGACTGACAGGTTTTCCAGCACATCGCCTTTGCGCAAACACCACGAACCGCGAGGGCTCTGGTGCTGGCCGTTCGCCAGGATCGCATTTGCAGCGATGGCGTTTTCACCTTCCCAGCCGAACGGGGCCCCGGTTTGTACGGCCACTTGCAACGCCCCCAAATCACATTCGAAACTGATTAACCGCAATGACCGGGCGTTGTGTGGCAGCCCTTGGGACAACGCCCACGCCGCCCGTGCGTTTGATCCTGCCCCCAGCCCCACGTCAAACAAGGTCAATGCCGATGGGTCGTTAGACAACAACCGCGTTTGCAACTGCGACTGCCGCACATACAGTTCATGGGCCTCCCGCAAGGGCCCCACCCCCGGATGCATGACTTCGCCGGTAACGGTGTCGCGCACGGCCCACGCGCCCGATGCGATGCGCACCACCTCGTGGGTCATGGCGCGGCCACGGCGTGTTCGTGGCGATCGATGGCTGCCAATCGGTCACGCATGAACCCGGCGTAGGTGCCGTCGTCGATGGCGTTCCGCGCGTCCTGCATCAACTGGATGTAGTGGTGCAGGTTGTGAATTGTCAGCAGTCTTGGCCCTAGCGGTTCGCTGCATTTGACCAGATGGTGCAGGTACGCCCTCGAATAGGTGCGGCAGGTTGCACACGCACAATCAGCGTCCAGCGGGCTGTCATCGTGATGGTGCACGCCCCGGGAAATGCGCACCCGACCTGTCGACGTGAACGCGGTCCCCTGCCAGGCCAGGTGCGTGGGCAGCACGCAATCAAACATGTCAACCCCACACCCGATGGCGTGCAGCAGATCAGGGGGCGTGCCGACGCCCATCAGATACCGGGGCATTTGCAGCGGCAGAAGGTCGGCGGCGAATCGGGTCATGTCCTCCCTTTGTGATCGCGTGTCGCCCACCGCAAGACCGCCAATGGCAAAACCGTCAAACGGGTGTTGGGTCAGAAAATCCGCGGATTCGCGGCGCAGTTCGGGAACCAGGCCCCCTTGCACAATGGCGAACAAAGCCTGATCAGGGTTCGTGCGCGCGGCCAGGCTGCGCAAAGCCCATCTATGGGTTCTTTCCATTGCGGCCCGCGCCGTGGCCGGGTCCACTGTCGATGTCACACATTCATCCAGCACCATCATGATGTCCGACCCGATAGCGGTCTGCATGGTGATGGACAGTTCGGGCGTTAGGTGGTGAGGCGTCCCGTCGATATAACTGCGAAACCGGGCGCCTTCTTCGGTGATGGTCCGATCACCTGGCAATGAAAAAATCTGGTAACCACCTGAATCCGTCAAGATCGGTCCGTCCCAACGCATGAATTGGTGGATACCGCCGACCCGGCGAAACAGGTCGGGCCCTGGACGCAGCAACAGGTGGTAGGTGTTGGCCAGCAGAATTGGGGCGCCGATGGCCCGCAGATCCGACGGTTCAATCCCTGTGACTGTGGCGCGCGTGCCAACCGGCATGAACGTCGGTGTGGCAACGTCGCCCCGGGACGTGTGCAATACCCCCCGGCGGGCGCGCGACACGGGATCGCGAACCCCGGGGGTGAATCCAAACCTCATGCCGCGGTTTTGCCACAGGTTGGGCGGCGGGACACCCGTCAGCGTCGGCCATGGAGACGTTTTATTGCCGACGCCATCACCAGGGGTTCACCCCCAGCACGTTCGAAATACGACACCGCGGAAAGGTATTGCAAACGGGTTTCTGCGATCACCAAGGTTGCCGCCACCAGGGACACGGCCGCGGCCAAACGCAGGGTTACCGTCCGTGCGGCCAACCAGTTTCCCTGCCGCCACGTCTGGGCCGCCATGACGGTCAGTAGCAGGGGCATAAAATATAAGGCTTCGATGGCTACCACGCGCAGCCCCATAGGGCTGAAAAACTCCATTCCGGTCGGGGCCGGCGGAATTGGCCGCCAAGGCAGGATCACCCTGGCCTCGGTGAATGGCCAGAACACAGGGACGCCGCGGGTCGTGAAGGTCATGGCATCCAGCAGGCCGTGACTGCCCACCGCCAGCAACGTCAGCGCGAACGTCGCCAGCATCCTTCGTCGTCGTCCCGTGGCGTCCCCGCGGAGGCCCGAAAACGCCCCCAGCACCAGAGCGGACGCCACCGCGAAAGACAACGAATGCGAAAACCCCCTGTGCCCCAAGGCCGTGTAGTCAGGCAGCCCCGCCGCAACCCCCAGGACGTCCAGATCGGGTGCCAGGGCCAGTCCCCCGTAGGTCAGCACAGCGGTCCATCGGCGTCGTGGCGTTTCCGCGGGGGCGGCGCACCCCACGGCCATTCCGACGATGATGTGTCCGATGCTGGCCATCGATCTAATCGTGGCACGTAAGCGGCCTTACGCCACTGAAATGTAATCGAATTGTAATTAGATGTCTGAAACTGTGTGCGGCCAGGTAGGCAAGGCGCCGATAGCGTCGGCTACGTCCTGCCCACTTCCACGACTTGGGCGCCCACGGGCCCGGCGGCGGTTGTGATCCGTACGGTTGTCCCATCGGGGATGGTGGCGTGCAGCAGTCCCAGCGCCACCGGCGGCGCTCCGGGTAAAATGGCGACGCTTGTGAGGTGGCCTGCCTTCGGGCGTGCGTCGGTTTCGATCAAATCCCCGGCGGCCGGTGACCCATCGGAGAACCGCAACTTCACCAAGCGCCAGTTCACGTGGCCACGATCTCGAATGCGCACAATGGGTTCCTGACCGATGTAACAACCCTTGGTCCGGTCGACGGCATCCAAAAGACCGACTTCCATCGGAAATCGATCGGCAGTGATTTCCAGCCCGAATCGGGGTTCGCCCGATTCAATGCGTAGGTATTCGGCGACGGCGGGCGACGGCTGCGCCTGTCCGAACGACGTTTCAATGACGCCGCGATCGCCGAATATCCATACCCCGTCGGCACCCAATTCCCGGCCCCGCATGACCCAAAGGGGGCCGGCATCCGTCACCACATCGGTGTGTGCATACAAAGGCAACGAGAGCAACGCCCCAGCGTCTGCGAACTGTTTTTCAACCCCGGCCCCAAACAAACCCACACAGGCCATGGGCAGGGTACAAAACGCCACGTCGTCCATAACCGCATACCGACCCAGGGCCGCCACCGCGTTCGCGGCCTGCCCGGCGGGCAGCACCAGCCGAACGTCATCGGGGCGCACGCAGACCCGCAAATCATGAACCACATGGCCCTTGACCGTCAGCAACAGCGCGTGACAGCCCCGTCCCGCGGCGGTCGTGGTTAGAGGCCCGGTCAGCACCCGATGCAAGAAACCGACCCGTTCGTCTCCCGTCGCCTGCACCAGTTCGGGTGTGTCCATCGACAGCCGCAACACCCCTTGCGCCAGCTCCGCGCGGGCGGACACAAGGTCACAAATCGGGTCAACCATGACCGACGGATCCGCCCAATTCGTTGCGTTCCCGCAGGCGATCGGCACGGCGGCGTTCGGCATCGGCGCAGCGACGGCGATCTTCATCACTTTCTGGAACCACGGGTGACACGGGTCGGGGTTTACCGCCGCCTTCGACGGCCACAAAGGTCAGGTAGGCGCGGGTGGTTTGCACCCTCGTGCGGGTTCGCGGATCTTCAACGAAGACCCGGACCCCCACTTCCATCGACGTGCGGGCGGCGCCGTTGACCTGCGCTTGCAAGATCACCACACCACCCAGATGAACGGGCGCCATGAAGTGCAGGCGATCCATCGATGCCGTGACGACGGGGCCCTGTGCGTGCCGGGCGGCGGCGATGGCGCCAACGATGTCAATCCACTGCATCAACTGTCCCCCGAAGATGGTGCCGTGGGCGTTGGTCATCCCCGGCAACACCACCTGTGCGGTTTCAACCCGCGAGGCCCTGGGCGAAAATGGGGGCGCGGTCAACCAGTCCGACACGAGATCAGATTCCCAGAAACAAACGTGTGCCGAAATTTGGTTCCAGATCCGATGACAAGATCTTGGCGGCCGCTGATTTTACGTCGTATTCGATTCTTTTGAATTCGAAGGTCTTGGTTTCGGTATCAAAAACCGTGTAGCTGGCGCGGGGATCAAAATCGCGGGGTTGCCCAACCGATCCCACACTGACGATGTACTTCCATCCGGGCCGCAACTGGAAGGTTTGCGCCACAATTTCCTGGGCGCCCTGGTGATCAGGCCGCAGCGCGAACGATTTGCACAGGTGCGAGTGTCCGATGACGGTCAGGGGCGGCAGTGATTCCCAGATGGGAAGGCATTTTGCCGCCTGATCGCGCGCGAAGATGTAATCGAATTCTTCCAGGTTCAGCGGCGACCCATGACAGAACAGAACGTCGTTTTCGCGTTTTTCATAGGGCAGGCTTTTTAGCCAAGCCATATGTTCCTGCGCCAGTTGCTGCGCGTGTTTGTCCAGCGCGTGCCGGGCCGCAAAATAGTAATACGAATAGTCCATGCGACCGGCCACGGCGGCGTCATGGTTGCCCAAAATTGCGAACGCGACCTTTTGGCGCATCAGCTCGCAGGCCTCGTTGGGGTTTGCCCCGTACCCGACCGTGTCACCCAGGCAGACGTACTTGTCGATGTTTTCTGACTCGAACGCCTTAAATACAGATCCCAAGGCTTCGATGTTGGCGTGTGTGTCAGAAAGAATCCCGTACCGCATGGAAACGGGACTATAGCACCCGGCGTGGGTTTTCGGACGCCACGCCGGAAAACCCAGGGGTTAGCCTTTGATTTCGAAACTTTCGACGGTCAAAAACTCGCCCTTTTTGGATCCGGTAACCTTTACAACCTTGTCGGTATCCTTGGCTTGTTTGGCCAGATCCTGGCCCTTGCGGGCTTTCTTGATCATGTGCTTTTCCTCGCCGACAACCAGGGAGACCCCTGTGCACTGGGCGGCGGCCGCTTCTAATGGGCAGCCGGTTGTAACGACCTTGCCTTCGAGGCAGACTTTTTCGGCCTTTGCGACCGGGGACGCGTGCGCTGTGTGGTTGGCTTCCTTGGACTTGTCGCAGTCACAGGCGTTCGCTGTCAACGCGCCAAGGGATAGGGATGCGACGGCAGCGAGGGACAAAACCAGCTTCTTCATGGGCGGCCTCCGTGGGGGATAGATCAAGAAGTCTACCCGCGAAGGTGGGCTCGGCAACCAGTGATGCACCTTGGCGATCATCTTCGCCCTTTCGGAAAGGGCCTGTAACCGCGGCGAGGTCACCCGCGTTCAGTGTCCAAGGAGATTGACCATGAACAAAAAAATCCTACGCACGGGAAGCCTTTTTCTGACCCTTTCCACAGCCGTGGCCCTCTCGGCCTGCAGTGACGACGACGATGCAAAACCAGGCGGGGGCGGCACTGGTGCAAATGCAGCAAACCCCGTGGCCGCAAAAGACGCCGCGGCACCAACACCCGCCACGACGTTGAAAGACATCGTCGACACCGCTGTTGCGGCGGGAAGCTTCAAAACCTTGGCTGCAGCGCTGACGGCCGCCGATCTTGTATCGACGCTCAAAGGCGCAGGACCTTTCACGGTTTTTGCGCCTACCGACGCAGCCTTCGCAAAGCTGCCCGCGGGAACCGTGGATATGTTGGTCAAGCCTGAAAACAAGGCGAAGTTGCAGGCCATCCTCAAATATCATGTGGTTGCAGGGAAGGTGACCTCGGCCGAAGTGGTCAAGCTGATGAAGGCCAGCACCGTGCAGGGCGCTGATCTGAAGATAAAGGTAGAGGGCGACAAGGTCTTCATAAACGACGCGCAGGTTACGACGGTGGATGTTCAGGCTTCGAACGGTGTCATCCACGTCATCGATGCGGTCTTGCTACCGCCGATGTGAGAAGAACAATACGAAAAATTTCGATTCAGACGCCCGGCGCACCTTGTGCTGGGTGTCTTCTCGTTAACGAGCAATCTTTGCAGGTGGGGTTGATTTCGCGCGGGGGACGCCAGACGTGGCGAGGTTATCCCAGTCGATGATGGCTACAGGATGGGCGGGTTTTGCGATAAAAAAGCCCTGACCAAAATGGACGCCCGATTCGACCACAATGCGCATCTCTTCCGCGGTTTCGATGCCTTCGGCCACAACCCTCGCCCCCATGTCTTCGCACAGCCGAACCAGTGACAACAGCAGCGTGCGTAGACGTTTTTGCTCGTCCAGTTTGGCCACAAGTTCCCGATCCAATTTCACGATTTCGGGGGCCAGATCCGCAATGTATTTCAGATTCGAATATCCGGCCCCTAGGTCGTCGACGACCAACATCACGCCGCGATCACGGACTTCGCGCAGGATGCTGTGGCATAGGTCGAAATGGGTCAGCGGGACAGATTCTGTGATTTCCAGGAACACTTCATGATCGTGGAAATAAATCGGATCGTCGGGCCTGACCAACCATCCTTCAGAAAACTCGTCCGGGTGTACGTTGATAAAAAGACGGCTGTCAGGCGCCGCTGCGATGGCGAGGGTCCGGATTTCTCTACCCAGCTCTCCCATGAAGCCTGCCCGGACGGCTTGATCCAGAATGTCGATAGGGGATCGAAAACCGGGTGCGAAACTGCGCAGCAGCGTTTCCACCCCAAATACTGATCCCGCACGCAGGTCGATAATGGGCTGAAGGGCCACATAAATATCACCCGCCTTCAGGGCGGTGCGTAACTCATCGTCACCATCGGGCGTCTCGATCTCTGCCACTGCCCAATCATAACCTGATGCGGCGTCGCCTGCATGTCGTGACCTGTCTTGCGCTAAGAAAGTGAGGCGTAGGCGCCCAGAGCCCGATCGCGCGCAAAGGCATGATCGACAATCGGGGCCGGGTAGGTGTGATCGAGGCGAACCCCCGCCGCCGTCAGGGTGGTCTTGGGCGCGGTCCAGGGGGCGTGAATATATCGCGCTTCGAGACCACGAAGTTCGGGCAACCAGCGCCGAATGTAGCCTCCTTCCCGGTCGAATTTTTCCCCTTGAAGGACGGGATTGAAGACGCGAAAATAGGGGGCGGCGTCCGCCCCACACCCGGCCGTCCACTGCCAGCCAAGCGTGTTCGAAGCCAGGTCGGCATCAACCAGGGTGTCCCAAAACCAGCGCGCCCCCGCCTGCCAGGGCAACAGGAGGTGTTTGACCAAGAATGACGCCGCAACCATGCGAACACGGTTGTGCATAAAGCCGGTGGTCCACAGTTCCCGCATTCCGGCATCGACCAACGGGTAGCCCGTGCGACCTTGTTGCCAGGCCTTCAGGTGCCCTGGGTTGTTTCCCCAGGGGAAATTGGTGAACCGTGATCGCAGGGGCTTGTCGGGCGTGTTCGGGAAATGGAATAGAAGATGGTGGGCAAATTCCCGCCAGCCCAACTCTCGCAAAAAGGACGCTGCGCTGGCAGACGCGGGTTGAGCAGAAATCATTTGCCACAACTGACGGGGTGACAGTTCGCCGAAATGAAGATGCGCGGAAAGGTGCGAGGTGGCTAAACGGGGCTGGTCACGGGTTTCGGCGTACGTGTCATGGGTGTTTCGAAGGAACCGGCGAACTTGCAGTTGTGCACCGTCTTCCCCTGGCTGCCAGGTTTTGAGAATCCCCTGATCCCAGGGTTGCCCCGGCCGCAAGCCAAGTGTTGCCAGGGTCTCGGTTTTGGGCCAGCGTTGCGGTGGCGGCAGCACCTGAGGTGACGGCAGAGGGCCGCAGGGGTCAGGTCTGGCAAGGCAGGCATTCCAAAAGGGCGTGAAGACTTGGTAGGCACCCCCGGACTTCGTTTGTAGCTCCCATGGTTCGTAGAGCAAATTGGCGTTGAAGGTCGTGACTTCCACCCCGGACGTTCGGAGAGTCGATTTCATTAACGTGTCGCGCGCTATGGCCGTGGGTTCGTATCGACGATTCCAGAACACGTGGGTCGCCCCGGTCTGGGACAGAAAATCGGCCACCATTTTGCCCGTCGGCCCCACGCGAAACAGCAATCGTGAGCCAAGCGCACGCAGATTGTGATCAAGCCTGGCGAGGGATTCGTGAAGCCACACCCGGGACGCGCCACCGGGTGTCCACGGCGCCTCGGCCTCTGGATCCCAGATGTATATTGGAAAAATGGGGCCGCCTCGCTGGCAAGCCGCGTGGATAGCAGGGTTGTCGGCAAGGCGCAGATCTTGGCGAAACAGAACCAGGGAGCCCCCGACGGTCATTTGCTGACACGTGTGGGCAAACGCAGTGATCGGCCTCTCCAGATAACCGGGGCGCGCCGGATTCGATCAAGAAATGCCAGTACAGAGATTCCGACAAAAATGAGCACAAACACAGGATAGGCCAATGCAGAAACCGCTGACATATTGCCGACAGTTTGTTGGGACCAGGCGGATACCAGCGTGGTGGCGCCGAAGAACAAGAAGAAGACGATCGCCGCCATGAACTGCGGCCCTGCCGGATCGAAAAGGCACAGGCAAAGCCAGAAGATGGGGCCGAGGAATGCGACGATTGCCAGGGACACATCGATGACACCACTTGGGCCCGTGGCCGAAAGCCCCTCGCGGAAATTGCGCCGCCATCCTCGCATGAAGGCCCCAAATCCGTCGGGGTACATACGAACCTTTAGGGCGCCGGGTGCGATCAGCAGCTGGTAGTTGAAGCCCCTGGCGACCGTTAACTTTGCGAACGCGAGATCCTCGGCAACCCGATCACGGACGACGGCGTGGCCCCCGATAAGATCATAGTGACTGCGCCGGAACAGGAGAAATTGGCCAATGGCAAATAGTCGATGAGACAAAACGGGGCTGCCCGCACGGGTGGCGATGAGCAAAAGCAAATGAAAAGGACCCTGGATTCGTTCCCAAGCCGCCACCACCACGTGAGTAGGCACGACGGACAGCAGCGACGCCCGGGTGCGTTGCATTCGTTCGCAGGCCCGGGCCACAAGATTTGGAGCGAAGGCCGTGTCAGCGTCCGCGAACAGCAGTAAGTCTCCAGTGGCAGCAGCCGCGCCGTGATGGCAGGCCCACGGCTTACCAAGCCAACCCAGCGCAAGCGGCGGCGGGGTAATTACCCGGGCGCCGAATGATCTCGCCACACGCGCGGTGTCGTCAGTTGAATGATCGTCCACTACAATAATTTCTGTCACAGGTGGCTCAAGCCTCGACAGCGAATATAGCAATGTGGGAAGGTTTTGCGCTTCGTTGCGCGCAGGAATGATTATCGAAACCGACTTTGACAGGGTTGTCGGAACGGGGCTTTTATCCCTACGCATAAGGGGACGCAGCCGCGCTATCATGGTCAAAATGGCTGCTAGGTACAGCAAAGACGATCCGATGACCGATTCAGTTGTCACCTGAACCCCAAAACCACCAGGGTTTCAGGAACGCCACCGTACCCGGCGAAGAACCAGCGCCACCAACCCAACATCATGATGCCGTGCCCGACGAAAATGAAGACATGACTCCACATCTCGACCCTGTCAGACTGTTGCGTCAGGTACCGACGCCAATGCATAACCTCGTCTATCAAACTGTAGACAAGCGATAGCCCCGTTAGGACCATCGCCGGAATCCAAAGACTAGGGTGGCTGTAGGCAAGGACAAGCAGAACGCAGCTGCCGATCCCATTGCCTATCGTGACGTGATGGACCAGTGATTCACCACCCTTTAAGGCTGTTTTGTAGATCGTTCGGTGACCGATGGTATCGAAGGCGATGGCCAGGCTGAAGATGCTTGCACCGATGGGAACCATCCAGGCTTCGGTTGGAAAGGGCGCCCCCGACCGTGCGCCGACTACCAGAAAACCGCCGGTGGATGCGACCAGGCCCAACATCAACCCAACCCACCCCATGTAGACCAACCAATCCCCCCGGTCGAATTGGCGGATACGTCCGACGTAGATTCTCGTGTCAGACAGGAAGGATGTCATGGGGGTACCGTGCCAGGGGAAGCGTTGTGGTTGTGGGCTTGGATCGGATACGAAGACGGGCGGGCAGCGTCGCGAACGTAATGAGAAGGGATCGCCCCAACAACCACAGCTTGCGGGCAAAAGGGACAGCAGCGCGTTTCGCCGATGGCTGATGGCCACTTTTGGCAATGACCGCGCCGATGTCGGAATAAATGAACCGGGCGGCACGTATGGCAAATGACATCCGCAGGGGTAGGTACTGCATTCCTTTGTCGGCTGAGTTGTAGAACCTGTCAGCTTCCGCGAGGAGGCGTTTGATCGCCAGGCCCGGTGAACCCGCCTGAAGCAAAGAGGAAGGCAGGTACTGACGTCCCCGTTTGTTGTCTTCGGCGACATCGCGACAGATGTTGGTCAGTTGAAACGCGATGCCCAGGTGGGCCGCGTGGGGCAGGGCGCGCCTATCTGTCACCCCCAGAAGGTGACAGAGCAGCAGTCCCACCACACCAGCCGCCCGGTGGCAGTATAGGAGGACGTCATCAAGGCTGTTGTAGGTTTGACCTTCGACATCCATGGCCATGGCAGCCAGTAATTCCCTCGGGTACGCCACGGGTACTTGTCGCCTTTTCATGACGTCGGCGAACGCGATCAAAATTGGATCTTCCAGCGCTGCGTCCGATTCGACGGCGAATAGTTCGGCCCGCAAATGCACAAGAGCTGTCTTCTGCGTGTCGCCCGATGTGTCGTCAATCGCGTCGTCGCAGCGGCGACAATACGCGTAAATAATGGCCACGTCGTTTCTCGTGGCTTCATCCAAAAACCGCGCGGCGAGGGAAAATGTCTTTGAATGTTTCGCTATGATCTGGCGACATAGGGTCACGCTGTTGACAGGGTCCATCAGGCGGCCCTCGCGCCGAAATCTTCTTGTACCAGCCGGGCGGTGGCTTTTGCGGAATTGACGACCCCGGGGATCCCAGCGCCCGGATGGGTCCCCGACCCGACGATGTACAGCCCGGGGATCTTGGGATCTCGGTTGTGGGATCGAAAATAGGCGCTTTGTTTGAGTGTCGGCGCCAGCGAAAACGCTGATCCTAAGTGAGCGCCCAAGGTTGTGTGAAAATCCGCTGGCGTGAACCATCGCTTCGTGATGATGTGCTGGCGAAGGTCAGGCAGCCATCGTTCTAGCGCCGCCAGAATGCGATCCGCGTACCCTGGCGCCTTTGACTCCCAGTCAACCGCAGCGTGACCTAAATGGGGCACGGGCGCTAGGACATAGAAACTTTCGCAACCAAGCGGTGCCAAGGAAGGATCAGTCACGGACGGGGCGTGCAGGTACAGGCTGAAGTCGTCGGGAACGGCAGGGCCGTGGGCGATATCAGCCAGAAGCTCCCGGTACCTGGGACCGAATATGACCGTGTGATGTGCTGTGCCCGGGTATTTTCTGTTGGTACCAAAATACAGCACGAACAACGACATGGACCAGTCTTTGCCCTTGAGGCGTCTGGCTGTCTGTGCTGCCCGTTGGTCTCCAGCGTATAGCTTGTCGTAGGTTTGAACGAGATCGGCATTTGATACCACGAGGTCAAAGGATTCGTCTGTTTGGGTCGGCGTCGTGACAAGGTGTCGAATTTGGCCTTCCCGGGACGACAGTCGAATCTTCGAAACCGGACTGTCAAGACGAATGTCCCCCCCTAGTTCCCCGTACAGCCGTACCAGCGCCCGCACCAAGGCCCCGGTCCCTCCCCGGGGGAAAAATACCCCCCAGCGTCGTTCCAGGTAATGGATCAGCGTGTAGATGGCACTGGTTTCAAAGGGGTTCCCTCCGACCAGCAGGGAATGGAAGGACAGTGCCTGGCGAAGGTGGTCGTCTTTGATGAACCGAGACACTGTGCTGTATACGGACCGATCGGCGCGCAGCCGGATGAGTTCAGGGGCCACTTTCACCATGTCAAAGAAGCGGAGAAATGGCTCGGCCGCAAGACCTTCATACCCGGTCTGAAAGACTCTCCGTGAGTATTCGAGGAAGCGTTGATAACCTTGGACGTCGTCAGGGTTGCGCGACGCGATCTGGGCCAGGAGGCGTGCTTCGTCGTTCGTGTATTCGAATGTGTCACCGTCCTGCCACAGTAGCCGGTAGAATGGATCTACTGGCATTAGTTCGACGTAGTCATCCATCCGCTTTCCGGCGACTGCAAAAAGTTCTTCCAGACAGTGAGGCGCAGTGATGACAGTCGGCCCCGCGTCGAAGGTGAACCCATCCTGTTGATACACATACGCGCGACCCCCTGGCTTGTCACGGGCTTCAAAAACGGTAGTCTGTATACCCGCTGCTTGTAGCCGAATGGCAGCCGCCAGTCCCCCGAATCCACTTCCGACAATAGCGGCCCGGGTGTGTTTAGACATAGGCCACTTCCAGTCGCGTAATTTCGTCTTCTAATGCTGAAATCGCAGCGCAGGCACCCACGGCGTCCCGTAGGCGGACCAGCGACCGGGTCAGATGGTCGTGGGCCGCCGCACGCCCTGCCGACAATGTAGCGTCTGACAGCAAACGCCCCAGCGCTTCCATGTCACCTTGGCCGTCCTCTATGTCTGAAGCTCGCTTGACCCATTGGGCATACGTGAAAGCATCCACTGTTGTTGCGGCCCAAGCCCATATCCATGTTGGCTTTGCATTTCTAAGATCTTCAAACTGCTTTTCTGGCTCCCGTTTTCCGATCAAATTTCCCAGATCGTCCAGCATTTGGAGACCGACTCCCAGGTCAGATCCAAACCTCGCTATGGCGAAAGTTTTTTCCGGTGATGCCCCTGCGGCGACCGCCCCACAGGCTGCGGCCACTTCAGTCAGGCTTCCTGTCTTCAGCCGGGAACTCGCTTCGACTATTGCCGCAATCTCACGTTGAGCGACCTTCGTTACGCGGATCTGAAGGTCTAATGCCTGTCCGTGATGACATCTCCACAGGGCCATGTGAATCCTTCGCCCTAGGTCCAGTTCCTGCGCCGCCGGCAGATTCAGGGTTCGCAACAAAACCAGGGGCCAAAAATACATCCAGTTCCCTGTGTTCAGTGCCAGGGGAACCCCATGCAAACGGTGAAGGGTGGGATGACCCCTGCGTTCGTCTGAATCGTCCTCAATATCATCCACCACCAACGAACCGGCATGGATGATTTCGACCATTTGAGAAAGTAGATCAGGCGCTGCTGTCCTGCCCCCGCCTAGTGTCCATGAGATCTCGACCAATGCGGCACGGAAGCCTTTGCCTGGCCGCGAAAGAAATTCCCTGGCCGGTTGTAGGAGGGCTGTCTCCCAATGCCGAATGTCAATCTCTGCTGCCTCCTTACCCAGCGCGCCCATAATGGAACGTGGGTGATACTGCCGATCCAGAACTTCGACGAGCGGAGCCGATGGGTGTCGGGGTCGGATTTTGGTGTTCATATTTGGGCCTCCCAAGCTTTGATGATCGCGCGAGGGGAAAGTCCACGCGGAATCGGCCCAGAAAAAAGCCGAAAGAGATCGGAGGCCGTCAGCTCGGCGGCATAAAAGCGACCGATGGTGTCCACGGGAAGGCGATAGAACCGCGACAGAAGACGCCACCGCGCCGTGGGCGCAACGGCGTTGAACATCATCCAGTTCAAGAATCGAAGCACGACGGTGCACCGTTGATGGGCCGCCCGAAACTTCGGCATGAGGTCGGTCGCGACCCTTCCGGGGGCGTCTTGGGCTGCGACCGCGAGGGCCAACTTCAGTGCCATCGGGAATGAATACCCGGTTGTCGGGTGAAACAAACCCGCCGCATAGCCTGCCATGACGACATTTGAATCCGGGTTTGGGTGCGATCGCCAGGGCATGGGCAGTACCCCGCATTCCTCCCTTACGATCCGTGCGACCTTCCATCCGCGAATCCGGGTTTGTTCCAGGATGCGTCCCCGCACCGTGCTGAGATCTAGGTCGGGTGTCGATGAAAAATATGTATCTTCGACCAGCAACCGGTCAGGAGCTAGGGGCAAGACATAGACAAATCGGAAGCCATCGTGTTGGGCCACGCGGGCATCCATGATCAAGGGCCGTTCGATTCCGTGCGAGGCCTCAACTTCGATTTCATGTCCCACAAATTTTTGGTAGCCGACCCCCGTGCCGCCGGGGCGAGGACCACGGGCGTCAACGACCACGTGGGCTTCCAACTTCCGCCCGTCAGCCAGGATTACCCGATGGGGCAATACAGTTTCTGCGGCTGCTTTCGAAATGATAGTCAACCGCCCGTTGCTATCCGCCGCTGCTGTCCTCAGGGCACTGCGCAGGCAATCTGAGTTGAACGTGCTGTATCCAATCGACACGGTTCGTACGTGGTCGGGGAATGCGACGTCGTAGGCGGGCCAGCGTTGTTTCACAAGCGGTTCGACAATCAACTCGCTCCCCGCGGGCAGGTCGGTGTCGTGGAAGCTCCATGTGTGGTTGCCGCCCACCGTCGCTTCCTTTTCTACTATGACGACTGTCGCCTCAGGTTGAAATCGCCGCAATGCCAGGGCGATAAGGCCATTGGCCAGTCCACCTCCGACCAAGATGTAGTCGAACCGTCGTCCGTCGATCATGGACCTTCGTCCTCGACGATGGCCTGCGCGATTTCGCGCCACTCCTTTGCCTCGTCGCCAAAGATGCTTTCCAGATCCGTCCTGCGCAATACAGCCCGGGCAAGGCCAAGCGCGCGTTCTTTATCCCCCTCGTCTGACAAAAACGCGGCGGCTAGGGCCTGGTTCCCTGGGAAGTCAGGCGCACGTTGCAGGGCCTTTTCAAAGAACGCGCGAGCCTTCTTCGACGAGCCGATAGAAATGAAGGCTGGCGCTTTGTGGTATAGGCGGGCCAAGACCCGCGCTGCCGCTGCATGTTCAAACCGGGGCGCCACGGCCTCCAATCGCAGCAGGAGACGTTCCATTTCAGGTAGAACCTTCAGAGCCGCCCACTTCCCCCTTTCGAGCGCCTCGGCCCCGAGGTTGGCAGCCAGCCACAGCAGCCCCGCCGGATCATCGGGCCTGCCCTGCAGGGCGTCTCGTCCTGCCGCAATTCCACGGCGGAATAGGCCAAGTCTTTCCTCGGTTTGTCGCGCGACCCGCCCTCCTAGGTAGGCCCTGTGGGATTCTTCCCCCGCCCCTTCTAACGTCCGCTCCGGCAGGGGGGTCAATAACAGGGTTATTCCAAATAACCAGGCATGCATAACTATTTGATGCGTAGCCTAGGTTCATTTTGTCGCCGAAATCGCTCGGGCAAGGGACCTTCCTGCTACGCTGTGCCCGTTGTGTTTCGCGCGTTGTTGTTGCCGGTAGTTTTAGGCGCCGCGTTGGTTCCTTCCTTGGCGTTTGCACGCCAAGGCGGTATCGCGACGGACGGTTGTGAGGGATGTCATAGGGGCGGGACAATGCCCAAGCCCACGATGATGCCAGATGTCCCCCGTCCCGATCCCGGGGCTTCGGTTACCATCACCATCCGGATGCCCGCCACCAACGGGCCCTACGGTGGTTTTTACCTCACCTCGAACAGCAAGGGGGTATTCACCGCCCTGGCGGGGCAATCGACGCGTGCCGAATCGCCGACCGAAATGGTCCACAGCGCGCCGAAAACCGCCGTCAACGGCGAGGTGACCTGGCAGGTGAAATGGACCGCTCCGGCCACGAAGGGCGGGGCTGACTTCGATCTGTGGGCCGTCTCCGCCGCCGCGATAGGCCGTGGAGCCAAAGCCGCCCAAGGGCAAATGCGAATGGGTATGACTTATGGTTGTGAAGGGATCGATGCCTATATCGACCAAGATGGCGACGGTTACGGCATCAGCGACGAGAGGGGTCTGACCCGGATCTGCGAGCTGGGAAAGGGGTACGCGGCTAAGGGCGGCGATTGCAACGATGGGAACAAGGATATCAATCCCGGCGCTCCGGAAATTTGCGATGCGTATGACAACAACTGCGACGGCAAGGTCAACGAGGGCCTGAACGCCGTCACGCTGTACCGTGACAACGATGGCGACGGCCACGGCGCTCGGGGGACGGTTGACACGCGTCAGGGCTGCGGAAACGTCCCTGGGTATGCGCCTGTGGCGGACGATTGCAACGACGACGATAAATCGATTTTCCCAGGGGCCCCCGAGATATGTGGCAACGGTAAGGATGACGACTGCAACGGCAAGGTGGATGAAAACCGGCCTTATTGCGGCGAGGGTTGGTGTCGTCGGCAGTCGGTTGGTTGCGATGCGAAGGCTTGTACACCTGGGGCGCCGCGCATCGAAATGTGCAATGCGTTCGACGATGATTGCAACGGCGTGATCGATGACGGCCCTAATCTCTGTGATGGCGGCAAGATCTGTTTTCAGGGCGTCTGCCTTATGCGCGACCAACTGGCCGGGGCTGCCGACGCGGCGGCGCTTGCAGCCCGCGATACGGCTCCCGTTGCACCATCGATGACGATGGCCGGCGGCGCGGGTGGCTTTGCGGGTTCGATGACGCCGGTTTCCTCGGCCCCGGGCCGTCCGATCCCATCATCTGATGCAAGGACCGATGAATCCGTCTTTTCAACGGGGAATGGGGGCGGATGTTCGGTCGGGAGGGGCCCGTCGCGCCCATTCTTTCTTACGGGGTTGCTGGGCCTCATGGCGCTGCTTGTCACGCGCCGTCGGCGTCCCTGATCCTAAGGGCGGCCGGTGCTAAGGTATGGGCGTCTTCCCATGATGAGATCCACTTTCGGTGTTTGCAGCCTCGTGTTATCGACGTTGGTCGTGGCGTTGGTACCCGGCTGTGGCCGTGATTTGCAACCGACAGCGGTATTTCTGGACGTTGTGGTGGATCCTGCCGCGCGCGACACGGTTGTTGAAACCCTCACAGTGACCTGGTACGACCGCACCCGGGGTCTGCGGCGGTTACCCCGGGTACCCGAATCCGGAACGCTCGATTTGACCCGCATGCCGCTTGCCAGTCTGGTGGTTGAAGTCCCCGGAACGGGATTTTCTGAAGCGACCGAATCTCTTGAACGCAGGGTCGTGGTGCAGGGGGTGACGGGGGGAACGACGGTTTTGTGGGGGGCCCACGCGTTCAAGCTGATCCCTGGCGAATGGTCGAACGAAATCCTTAAGCTATCCGCAACCAAACCTATCGACACCGACGGGGACGACGTGCCGGACCCCTTTGATGCGTGTATGGGCAGCGACTTTGATGGGTGCGCCGCACCAGTCGTAGTTCAGGTGGGGCGCGACGCTTCG
>JAYUUT010000382.1:0-12473 GCA_043754455.1 Myxococcales bacterium | reverse complement strand
TCTCCTAGATACGTCCGAAGTTCAGTCGGAATCGACCCCAAGGCGCCGTCCCGAAGTCCCCGCGCCAGGGGCCCGCCAAGACTAGCCCCCGCAGACACTACATTTTGGGCTGCCGCCGCATAGGCCGCGTAGCGAAGGGCCGTAAAGGGCATTCGTGCCGCGGCCCGGGCCTCACCTAGGATGGCGCGCATGGTCCACAAGCGGTTGCGCTCAACGTGAAATAACTTCAGACCGCTTCGTTGACCAGCGGTGGCGCTCCATTGGTGTTCTGCCCGCGCCGCGGGACAGAGGCGAATCACCGCTGCGACGGATCGGGCCTTCAGCCCCAGCGCCACGTCTTCGCCGTATAGGAATAACGATTCGGGGAACAACTGACGCCCCATCAGCCGACGAAACCTGGAAACATGCACGGCAAACAACGCCCCCGACGGGCCTAAATAGTTTTCACCATGCATCCCGGTGAACCCGTCGCCCCTAACCACGCGCCCCCGATCGGGATTCACCCCCAGAAAATCCCAGGTCAACCCCAGCCCCAAGGCATTGACCCGCACGGCCTGTTCTTTGGTCTGGGTCAATAGCGCGCCCACCAGCACAGCTTCGGCGTCATCGGTGATTGCAGTGACCAATCGTTCAACACAGCGCGGATCGAGATCTAAATCTGGATTCGCGACAATCACGATGGGCGCGCCCGTGTCTTGAAACAAACGGTTGTGGCCAGCGCCAAATCCAAGATTTTCACCCGACCCGAGGATTTCGCTGGCACCCGCATGTGCCAAAGGAAAGCGCGGCCCGTTGTGCCAGATTCGCAGGGCTGAGGGCCGCAAGGTCTGGCGGGCCACCGACGCCTGCAGGGGGGCCAGATCCGCGCCAATGCCATAACTGACCACATGGATATCGGGGGCGATCACCTCTGCATCTTACGGGGACGCCACCCATGCCAATCCTTCTTTTCGGCGTCCCGTGTACACTGGGTCCCTATGAATCGGTCAAGTCGCTTCGGTCGCTCCGGACTTTTCGCCCTAGCCCTCTCCGGTACCCTGACCGTGTTGCCGCCCCCGTCCCTATGGGCCGCGCCTGCTGCAAAATCTGACCCATCTTGGATGGGCGACGATCTGCCCCTGCCCTTGGTCGTGAAGACCCCCCAAGATCTTGTTCTGAAGGCCGCCGCTGAACGTCAGTACCTGATTTTCAATCTGATCGCACGTGGAAAACAGGCTTGGGACGCAGGTGATTTCGCCACCGCCGCTTCACGCTGGGAAGCCCTGTTGCGCCTGCCGGGCCTAGACGCCGATGTCGATCGCGCGGTTCGTCCGCTGGCCGCCCAGGCCCGCGCCAAGGCGGGGGGCAGTGCCGCTTTGGCGCCGAACGCTCCTGCTGCGCCGCCGCCTGCTGCCCCTGCCTCCGAACCTCCGGGCGATAATCGGCGCCGAACCGTGACCATGACCGGTACAGTGACAGGCGGGGGATCTTTGGGCCCAGGCGGCACCGTTGTGTGGCTCAAACGGAGTGACGGCTCGACCCCTAGGCCATCCCCTGTTCGTGGTCGAACAATCCTGCAAGTGAACAAGGCCTTCTCACCCCGCATCCTGGCGGTAACCGTCGGCAGCAAGGTCGACTTTCGAAACCAGGACGACCTGTATCACAACGTTTTTTCGCTCTCCCGTCCCAATGATTTCGATGCGGGCCTGTACAAGGGGGGGCAAAGCTATTCGCGGACTTTCTCCAAACCCGGACCGGTGCAGATTCTGTGCAATATCCACGCATCGATGATTTCGTATGTAGTGGTCGTGGACACCCCACACTACGGCCAAGCCGACGCCGCAGGAAAATTCACGATCAAAGGATTGTCGCCCGGCGAATACGATCTTGAGGCCTGGAACGAAGGGGCAGCGCGGACCACGCAGCAGAAAGTCACGGTCGCCGTCGATGGAACCCGCGCGGTTTCCATCCGTCTTACCGGCGATCGGCGCCCCACAGCATCGGTCCCCGACAAATACGGCAAGCCCCGTCAGGCGCAGCTAGGGTACTGAGGCCCTGATGACCGGGCGTCCGATCCTGGTGGTCGCCGCGTGGGCCCCCGAACTGTTGCGTCTGCGCGCCCTGCTGCGTTTGGGGCCGCCCCTAAATCGTCCCGTTTTTACTGAAGTTGTGGGCGTCGGACTGGTCGAGGCCGCGATTGGCACCGCGACCGCTATCGCCGTTCATCGTCCCACACGGGTGATACTGGTCGGCACCGCTGGTTTGTTCCCCGGTCAAAAGTCCGGGCTTGAACTAGGAGACGTCTTCAGCGTGAAGGCGGCGGCGCTCGGATCGGGATCTGTCCTGCGCGGCACGGCCTACTGGCCTGCCCCGATGCCCACTGTCATCACGTCCAAATCCCAAAAGACGCGCCTTGTGGCCCTTAACGTGGCCTGCCCCGCTGGCATCACCCGTTCACAGATGTTGGGGCGCGTTCTAAGCCAAGGGTTGACAGCCGATGCCGAAACCTTGGAAACGTTCGCCTTCGCGCGCGCAGCCGCCCGAGCCGAAGTTCCCTGGGAGGCGTTTTTAGGGATCACAAATCAAGTCGGCCCCAACGCCCACGGCCAATGGTTGGCCCACGCGAAATCGGCAGCCGCTGCCGCCTGCGAGGTCGCGTACGCCCGCATTACGGCGCCCAACCGACGTCCACGCCCACCTGAATAAGGCTCGCATTCCGAGCCCGGACAAACAGCAGGTCTATCGCCGTGCGCACGTCGGGTGCCATGAACGCCGTGTCCTGGTTCGCATACATGCCCAAATACCGGTCCACCAGGGCTTCCTCGGCCAGGGCCGCGTCTCCCCGGTCCTCAGCAGCAAGGATCGTCACCAGATCGGCCTTGTGCTGCAGCGCCCATTCAATGCCACGGCGTAGAATGCGGGAAACCTGCCGGACCGCGTCATCTCCCAACCCCTTACGAATGACATTCACGCCCAAGGGCAAAGGAAGCCCCGTCTCGGCTTGCCACCATTCGCCGAGTTCGGCCACCCGGTGATAGCCACGTTGTTCGTACAGCAGACGCCCCTCATGAATTAGCAGAGCCGCGTCAATTTCCCCGCGGTCAAGGGCATCAAAAATACGGCTGAAGGGGGCGATGGGCACCACAACCGGAATAAGGCCCGACTGCATTAACTGGAGGATCAACCACGCCGTGGTGGTGTTTCCGGGAATCCCAACGCGTCGCCCTTGCAGATCGGCCAGTTTCATTGGTTGTCGGGCCACAACAACCGGGCCATATCCACGTCCGACCGACGCCCCGTGGGGCAAAACCAGATAGCGATCCGCTATGTGGGGAAGAACACCCAATGACACCGCGACAACGTCCGCCCCGCCCGCGACCGCCGTTTGGTTCAGCGCGGCGGTGTCCATCCGGTCGTGTCTGAACGTCAAACCTTCCGCGTCAACCCGCCCCGTTTTAAGGGCGTGAAACATAAACGCGTCATCCGCGTCGACCGAATACGCAAGGGAAATAATGTGACCCCACCGGGAATTGAACCCGGGATTACGCCGTGAGAGGGCGCCGTCCTAACCGCTAGACCATGGGGCCGTGAAATCCCGAACAGATCTCACACGTCGATTTTCAGTCGTTCGGGGACAAGGATTCGAACCTTGATAGCCAGATCCAGAATCTGGCGTCCTGCCATTAGACGATCCCCGAGTGTCAAAACCCGCCAACCTTGCGGGGGACACTTTATGTAGCAGCGACGGGTGCTCTGTCAAGAGTTCGGAACAATGCGGGATTCCTTGCCCGTCCCTCACAGTCGGTGGCACAGTGGCGGGCGCCGGAGTCGACCGGGGAACGAGGAGAACATGGAGCTCAGCTTCTGGGCCGCGACTGACGTTGGACGAAAACGCGAACACAACGAGGATAACTTCCTTATCGACAAGAAATTGTCGTTGTTCGTGGTGGCCGATGGCATGGGGGGGCACGCCTCGGGCGAGGTGGCGTCCCATATGGCAGTCGTTGAATGTCACAACGCAATAGAAGCAAAACGGGACCTTTTCGAAGGGTTCGCCCGAGGGGACGGATCCGTCCGGACCCAGGACATTCTTGCGGTTCTGGAACAATCGGTCCAGAGCGCCGGGCAAAACATCTTCGCCATGGGCAAGAGCGATCCCGAGAAACGAGGGATGGGCACCACCGCATCGGCGCTGCTGATTCTGGGCGAGCGGGGGTTCATCGCCCATGTCGGGGACAGCCGCGTGTACATGTTGCGAGGGGGGCAGGTTGTTCAACTAACGGAAGACCATTCGTTGATCAACGAACTGATCCGGCGGGGCAAGGTCACCAAGGACACCCTGGCGCGATCCCCCTACAGCGCCTACAAAAACGCGGTGACGCGCGCGGTCGGCGTCTACGAAACTGTCCAGGTTGACACCATGGACTTCGAAGTGTTGCCCGGGGATCAGTTCCTTTTGTGTTCCGACGGACTGCATTCGTATATGCAGGACGACAAGTTCATCGAACTGATGGCAGGGGACGAAGTGACGACCCTCCCGGGGAAGTTCATCGACTTTGCCAACCAAAGTGGGGGCCTGGACAACATCACCGCCATCGTGGTGCGTGTGCCTCGCGGGGCGGCTGAAACGGTCGATGTCCGCGCCGAAGAGCTAACCCGAAAGATCGAAGTCCTAAAGCAGATGCCGCTGTTCCGGCACTTGAGCTACAAGGAAATCATCCGGGTTCTAAATCTTACCGAGGTTGCGGATTACAACGCGGGCGACGAAATCCTCAAAGAAGGCGATTTGGGGGACGAGCTTTACATCCTGCTCAAGGGCCGCGTTCGGCTGCATAAGGACGGCGCATTCATCACCAACCTGCTTCCCGGGGCCCATATGGGCGAGATGGCCTTGATCGATAGGACGCCGAGGTCCGTTAGCGCCACGGCGGACGATCGGACCCGCGTGTTGATCCTGCGGCGGAAGGAATTTTACGAGATCATTCGCAAAGATCCGCCGCTGTCGGTGAAGCTTTTGTGGAGCTTCGTGCAGGTGTTGGCCGAACGGTTGCGCAAGACCACGGCCGATCTGTCCGGGGCGCGGGCCGAGGCCACGGTGCCAGATCTGTCGGACGATGTGTTGTTCGACGAGTGATCAGGATCCCGGCACGAAGACCCATTTGTTGACGTTGGCCTCGTTGTTGGCACTGCCCTTCCAATCGGTTATCCAGTTGAGGCCATCGGTACTGGACCGAATTTCCAGGGGGCTCATGCTTCCGGATCCGCGGCGGCCAATGAAGGTACGTTTGCCACCCATGTTGTGAATGCCCAGGTTATCGGGCATTTGAATGGTTACGGTGGCGCCCGCAATGGTTGTGGCACCCAGTTGGGATGTCCACGTCGCAACCTCCCCCAGGGGGGAAGTAAATAAAGTATTGGCGCCCGCTGCCGAAAAAACGAAGAACCGCCCTTCTGAAAAAAAGGCCTCGCTAAGTGGCGGCGCCGCAATGATCTGATCAGACCAGTTTTTTCCATCAACGCTGCGTATGCGCAGGCCGTTGTTCATTGAAGATGCACTTCCCACGGCCAGGACAGCCCCGGCCCCAATGGCCACAGCATCAAATCGGCCACTGGTTCCAGAGATTTCGACCGAATCGGTCCATTCGATTCCATCGAGGCTGCGTGCGCGCACGAAACGATCGCCCACGCCCACGAACATGGGGACCCCGCCCACCGGGCCGTAGGCGATGGCCCGCAGGCCCGTCGGGCGACCGATGGAAAGCTCGTTCCTTCCCCAGGTGTCGCCGTTGTCGTGGCTGTAAAGCGCGGGGCCGCGTGATCCAATGGCAACCCAGGTCCCCGCGCCGTATGCCACGCCCAGGAGCCGGCCGATGTCCGCAGGCAGCATCGGATCGGTCCACGCCTTGCCATCGGTGGTCGTGCTGACGCGCGCGGTACAAACCGAGGTGGCAGCGTCGCAATTTCCACCCACGGCGACGACGACCCCGTTGGCGTACGCGACGTCTCGATAGCCCTTCTCAGGCGCCGAACCCTTTGCCGGGTTTTCGTTCTGTATCCAGGTTTTGCCATCAACCGAAGTCATGCGCCGGCCATCATCACCTACAGCAATCAGCAACGGACCTCCGGTCCATTTGCCGATCACCAAGGGGCCCGCTTCCGGTTTCATGGCACGGTCGGGAACAGGTACCGCGTCAACAACGGGCGAGGAATCCAGGGCCGAAGAGCCATCAGGCGATAGGACAAACACATCCATCGCAAGTGGCGCATCCTTGGCAGGTTCTGCTCCTCCAGCCCCCCCGGTGGCGTCACGTCCGCCGCCTCCTCCTTCACCCGCCCGCCCCGTCCGGCCACCCGTGGCGGTTCCCCCCTGCCCCTCGTCATCCAGCCCGGCGTCGACCAAGGAAACCCCGTCACCCCCCGCAGCAGGCGGCGTGCAGGCAGCCCCGGCAAGGGCAATCACAACAACCAAAGCGCTGCGAATGGGTTCACGCCAATAAGGCAGGGGCAATCTGTGCATCTGAGGGCCCTTTAATGTCGCCGGGTTAGTAAGCGATCCATCTGTATTTTACCCTACGTTCTGTCCGTTCGATACCCCTGCATCTGTGACGCATCGCCCAGGCGCCGCCGCAGGCCGCGCAGCAGATTCTCGACACCTTTTCAGATCGGTCAGGGGATAGGCATGGAGCATTCGTGCGGCGCAGAACGCTTCAGTTCTCGATCCTGCAAGGGAGCCCCCCCAAGACCGGCGGGCTCCTGACGGTATTTGGAGGCGGCGGGCCCGGATTCGAACGCCAGGGATACACGGCACGGACCGCCGTCCGTTCGACAGGCGGTGCAGGCCACCCAGCCGTCGGTGCACCGGCACGTCTCGCAACCGTAGGAGACAGGTTCCCCCGGGTGGTACGTTCTGCCACCAAAAACACACACGCCCCCGTCCAGTGCTATCGACTCCGACGGGCCAGCACCCGCGTCTTGCCCGGCACACGGCGTCGCTTTGCAGATGACAACGTCTTGGGCACAAACACACACGCTGCAGGCTTTCTGACCAGGGAACTGCGCCCCTTGTGCGCGCATGACCCCCGCATAGACGCAGCCCACACCGGAATCGAAATGGGAATCGCCTGCCGAGGTGCAACTGATCCACAGGCACGAGGCAGTAGCGAGAAGGACAAGGCTGCGTGCGGGCATGAAGACTCAGTCAGGCTACCATGGTGCAGGCCACGGCGGGAGGGCGCGCCCCGCATCGATTGAATTGCCGGTTTCGCAATCCTACAGAAGGGCCAAAAACGCTTGGGCGGCGTGGGACAAGGTTCGCCGTGCGGGGTGAACCAAGTGGATGGTTCGTTCCACCTGCAGCTCCCGTACGGCTACCTCGCGCAACGCCCCTTCGCGAATGTCGTCCTCGACACACATGCGGGGCAGGAACGCGACGCCTTCATTGGCGATGACCAATTTTCGAATGGTCTCGATGGTGGGCATTTCCACGTCGCGGTTCAAAGGAACGCGCAGCCGCGCAAAGGCCTTTTCCACTTGGTCGCGATAAGGCGACATCACGTTATGGGCAATGAATGTTTCCATCCCCAAATCGACAATCGAGACCGTTTTTTTGCGCGATAGTCGATGTTGGGGCGACACGACGAAGGCAAGGTGGTCAGTGAAGATGACCCGCGCTGCGAGACGTTCATCAGGTGGGGCGTAGCTGATCACGCCCAATTCAAGATCGCCTTCGAGGATCTGGGTGGGAATCTTGCTGGAAAGGCTGCGGCGAATTTGCACACGAACGCGCGGGTAGGTGCGGCGGTACCGGGTTATGTGCGGCAGCAAATACAGCGCGGTCGATTCGTTGGCGCCGATAATCAACCGTCCCGCCATGTTATCACGCCGTTCAGACAATGCCGTCAGCAGTTCATCGCGCAGGTTTTCAAACCGCCGGGCGAAATCGAGGACCAGTTTTCCCGCGTCGGTGAGCTGGGGTGCCTTCCCCATTCGGTCGATCAGCACCTCGCCTAGGTCAGCTTCTAGCCGTTTGACGGCCAAGGAAACCGCGGGCTGGGTGCGGCCCACGCGTTTGGCTGCGCGGGAAAAACTGCGTTCGGTGGCAACAGCCCGGAATACCTGCAAAGCATGAAGATCCATAAGATAAATTTATACAATAATAAATTGTTATCAAAGACTGCATTAAAATAAATTCGACATATCTACAAGGCAGACTCATTCTTGAACGCATGAGTTCGACCCATGTATCAAAGTTACCGAACAACCGCGTCGTGATTTTCGACACCACCCTGCGCGACGGCGAACAGTCCTGTGGGTGCAGCATGTCCGTGGACGAAAAACTGCGGTTGGCGGCAAAACTGGTCGAAATGGGCGTGGATGTGATGGAGGCCGGGTTTCCCATGGCGTCTGCGGGCGATACAGAGGCTGTCAGCCGGATAAGCCAAACGTTCCCGGATGTCGTGGTGGCGGCGCTGGCGCGTTGTCATCCGGGGGACATCGAGATGGCGGCAAAGGCCTTGGAAAAGGCCAAGCGGCCCCGTATTCATACGTTCATTGCTACGAGCCCCATCCACCTCAAACACAAACTGAAAAAAACCGAGGACGAAGCGCTGGAGGCCGCGGTCAAGGCCATCACGCAGGCGCGTAAGTACACCGACGACGTCGAATTTTCGGCAGAAGACGCGACCCGAACCGACACCGCCGCGCTGGTGAAGTTTGCCAAAGCCGTGGTGGACGCGGGCGCACGCACCGTGAACCTTCCTGATACGGTCGGATACACCACGCCCATAGAAATGGCTGCCATCGTTAGCGCGGTGGTAAAGGCCGTTGGTGACAGGGCCATTATCAGCGTTCACTGCCATAACGATCTGGGATTGGCGGTGGCCAATTCCGTGGCGGGCGTGCAGGCGGGCGCCCGTCAGGTTGAATGCACCATCAACGGCATCGGGGAACGCGCCGGCAACTGCGCCCTGGAAGAAATCGTCATGGCGATGAAGGTCAGGCGTGACATCTATCCGTTCGAGACGGGCATCGTCACCCAGCACCTGTTCCCCACAAGCAAATTGCTGTCCGAGATCATCGGGATCGATCCCCAACCGAACAAGGCAATTGTGGGCCGCAATGCCTTCGCGCACGAGGCGGGCATCCATCAGGATGGATTTCTCAAGGAACGAACCACCTACGAGATCATGGATCCGCTGTCGGTGGGCGTGCCATCAAGTCGCCTGGTGCTGGGAAAGCACAGCGGACGCCACGCGCTGCTTGATCGATGCAAGGTGCTGGGCCAGCCCTTAGATACGGCCCAATTGGATTTGATGTATCACCGCTTTATCGCGCTTTGCGACAAGAAAAAATGGGTCGGCGACGACGAGATCGTCGAGATGTGTCAAAGCGTCCTGGCTGGGGCCGCTTCTTAACGACCACATCAAACCCGACCCTCCGTTATATACGGCGTCTGGGGCGGGGTCTGCTATACGACGCGCCCCATGCCGTCCTTTTTGGAACTGGACCTGCCCGCTCCCTTAGCTGAAGCCATCGCCGCAAAGGGGTACGAGCAGGCCACCCCGGTCCAGGCTGCCGTTGCCGCACCCGAAAACCGGGGGCGCGACCTGCTGGTGTCGTCGCAGACAGGATCGGGTAAAACCTTGGCCTTCGGCGTGGCCCTGGCCCCCCGCCTGCTGGGGGAACGACCAGCGCCCGCCGCAGGAACAGCGGGAGATCGGCATCGCACGCCAGGTCCTATTGCCTTGGTCATCGCCCCCACGCGCGAACTGGCAACCCAGGTATCGGTCGAACTGGGCTGGTTGTATGCACGGTCAAAAGTGAAGATTGTTTCGTTCACGGGTGGCACCGACGTTCGCCGTGATCTGTATCAATTACGGGGTGGCGCCGACCTGGCGGTAGGAACCCCCGGACGTCTGGTTGATTTGGTCACGCGCGGCAACCTCGATCTATCGTCGGTGCAATCTGTCGTCCTAGACGAAGCCGACGAAATGCTGGACATGGGGTTCCGGGACGATCTGGAAGCACTGCTGGGCAAGGCCACCGCGCGTACCCAGACCTTAATGTTTTCTGCGACCTTGCCCCAACTGATCCTGTCGATGGCGGCGCGGTATCAGAAGGATGCGGTTCGTATCAACGCGCGCGCACCGGGTTCGTCGACCGGGGCGAACGAAGACATCCAGCACGTCGCCCATCTGGTGGCCGTGGGCGACAAGTTGCCTGCGGTTCTAAACGTGTTGCGGAAACACGGGGAAGGTCGCGCGATTGTTTTCGGTCAGACCCGCGAGGGCGTGGCCAGCCTGCATCGAGAACTGTTGAGGCGGGGGCTGACCGCGGTGGTTTTGTCGGGTGATCGGGCGCAGGCCGAACGAACCCGATCGCTGGATGCCGTCAAAAAGGGCGAAGCCCGCATTCTGGTTGCCACCAACGTGGCGGCTCGCGGGTTGGATCTGCCGGAGGTGGATCTGGTGATCCACGCGGATCTACCGCTAAATGCTGAAGATCTAACCCACCGAAGTGGACGTACCGGACGTGCCGGACGCAAAGGCACCAGCGTGGTGATCGCGACCGCAACCGAACGGCGCAAGGCCGAACGATTGCTGTCGTCGGCCCGCGTGGCGTACCAGTGGACCCCTGCCCCCGGGGCAGAAGAAATCACGGCGCAGGCCATGGCCAACCTTGAGGCCGAGCTGCGAGCCGCTGTCGTGGTCCCCGTTGCGGCCGTTGTCGAAGCGCCCGAGGCAAGCCCGACGGACGCCCCGGTCAGTTCATCGACCAAACGAAAACAGTCACAGGCCGCCTATGCACTTCGCAAGGCGGAAGCGGGTCGGCTGCGGGCCGAGGCCTTCGCGGCGCGGCTGTTGGCGGAATTGTCGCCCGAAGCCTTGGTCACGGCGCTGGTCGGTCGCGAGCTGTCCCGCATGCCCGAAGGCGAGTCGTTAAAGCCGGTTGAAGTTCAGCGCCCGCGTGGGGCTGCAACCGCCCGCGACGCCGCCCCAGCCCGGCAAGGGGCTGCTGGGTACGACGAGGGGCCGCAGCGAACACGAAGCGATTTTTCGCGCGACGCCGTGGTGTACGAGGTGAATCTGGGGGCGCGCGACAAGGCAGAACCAGGGTGGATGTTGCCGCTTATCTGCCGTCGTGGCGGGATAACCCGGCGCGATGTCGGCGCCATTCGCATTGGCCCGACCCACACAGAGTTCGAGATTTCGGCCGAGGCGTCGGGCGATTTCCTGGCAGCGGCATCGCAAAGCGACCCGCGGGCTCCGCATATCGTCATCGCACGTCGGGGTGCGGGAGCGCCGGCCCGGCCGGCTCGCCCCGCGCGTCCGCCCCGCCCCGCCGCGCCCGAACACGATCTGGCCCCGCCCGACAAGGCCCCCGAACCCAAAGCCGAGATCCATACGGATCCAAAACCTTTGAACAGATCCGAAGGCAAGGCGTCCTTCGGCCCTGACAAGCCGGTGCCAGCACCAAAAGCCCGCTCTTTCGCCGCCAAACCAAGTTTCGAAGGTGGCGCAAAGCCACCGTCATTCACAGGACGCAAACCGACATTTTCGCCCGGAGAAAAAACTGCGTTCGCACCGAGGGACAAGCCTAGCTTCGCACCCAGGGACAAGCCTGCCTTCGCACCGAGGGACAAGCCTGGCCTTTCGGGTCCTCGCGATCCGTTTGCCGCGCGCCCGCCGGGCCCCAAGAAGCCGTTCTCGCCGTCTCCGGGTGGAGGAGAGCGCACGGCCTTTAGCCCCCGCCCAAAAACCGGACACGGATCGGCCCCGACCCGTCCAGCCAACGCGCGCCCTTCTCCTTTCGCGCCCCGATCGGTCACGGGCAAACCGCCCCGGGGCAAAGGCCCCGGCTGATTCGCCCCTTTTTTTTTAAAGCCTCCGAAATATTGAAGTTCCGCCAGAGAAGGCCGATGATCTGACCCGGTCGCGGCATGCGTTCCCTTTTGAACAGGAGATTCTCTATGCGAAAGCTTTCGGCGGTAATGGTTTTGGGCCTCTTTTTGGGATCAGGTCTGGGTTGCAGCAGCGATGACAAGGCCGGCTCGACGGCGGATCCAAAATACGCCCAGGCGGCAGAACGTCTTGGGTGTAGCTCTCCCGGATCCGATTCGTGCAAAGAGGCTGATTTCACACCTCAAACAAAGTGTTTGGCGCCAAAATGCGCGGAAGCCTATGTGGCCTGTTTCGGCCCTGACTACGCCAAAGGCGTGTACGCAGGGGTTTGTGCTGGGTACATGGGTTGCGTGGGCCTGTGTCCGTGCGGGGACACCGCTTGTCGCGCCAAGTGCATGTTAGGTGATTGCCTGCCCTGCCTCTTGGGGCAGATCGTGCCTTGTGCCAACAAAAATGCGATGGAGTGCCCGGCCCCCGCGTGCGTCAAGACCGCCGGTGGTACGCCGCCCATGGGAATGCCCGACGCGGGCGCGAAGCCGTAAACAATCGTTCCACATTCCAGCCAAAACGGCGGTGAGGATCCAATCGGGGATC
>JAYUUT010000381.1:0-2876 GCA_043754455.1 Myxococcales bacterium | reverse complement strand
GCGGTTATCGCGATTTCGGGGCGCGGCTGAACAAAAACGTATCGTCGCCGACATCGCCAAGGGACGGGTCGATGTGGTGATCGGAACCCACAGGCTGCTGTCAAAAGACGTGCGGTGGAAGGATTTGGGCCTTGTTGTTATTGACGAAGAACAACGGTTCGGGGTCACGCACAAGGAACGGTTGAAGGAAATTCGATCGCAGGTTGACGTGTTGACCCTGACCGCGACCCCAATTCCGCGAACCTTGCAAATGTCCATGGCGGGCATGCGGGACATTTCCATCATTGCGACCCCGCCCGAAGATCGCCTGGCGATTCGTACCTTCGTCTGCCATTTCGACGAAGAATTGCTACGCGAGGCCCTGGCCCGCGAACTGGGGCGCAACGGGCAGGTGTTCTTTGTACACAACCGCATCGAAGATCTGCCGAAATTGAAAGCCAAGATTGAAGCCTTGGCCCCCAAGGCCCGCGTGGCGGTCGGACATGGGCAGATGGCCGAATCGGAACTGGAACGGGTGATGACGGATTTCGTCGATGGCCGGTTCGACGTGCTGATCTCGACGACCATCATCGAATCGGGGCTGGACATCCCGCGCGCCAATACGATGATCGTCAACCACGCGCACAGGTTTGGGTTGTCTCAGCTTTATCAAATGCGGGGGCGCATTGGGCGATCGAAGGAACGTGCGTTCTGTTATCTGGTCGTTCCCGTACAAGACACCCTGACCGCCGACGCCAAACTGCGGTTGGGGGTTTTAGAACGGTTCACCGAACTGGGTGCCGGATTTCAGATAGCCAGCCACGATCTGGAAATTCGGGGGGCAGGAGAACTGCTGGGTGGCAAACAATCAGGCATGGTGGCCGCGCTGGGGTTCGACACCTACGCGCGCATTTTAGAAGAGGCCGTTGCCGAACTGCGGGGGGAGCCCATCAAGGCCGAACACGACCCCGAAATTTCGGTCGATGTCCCGGCCTTCCTGCCCGACGACTACATACCCGACACGGGGCAACGCCTGGCCCTGTACCGGCGCCTGGCCCAGGCCCGCGACGAAGATGACGTGCGAGACCTCCTGGCCGAATTGACCGATCGTTACGGCCCGCGGCCCGAGGAGGCGGATCTGTTGGGCGAGGTGATGGCGCAAAAGACCCTGGTCCGGAAACTGGGCGCTCTGGGGTACGAACTTGCGTCCCAGAGGCTGGTCATTGCCGTCGGCACAACTTCGCGGCTGGATCCCGCAAAGGTCCTACGTTTGGTCCGCGAAGGTGGCGGCCGCTGGAAACTGACGCCCGACATGCGGATCACTTACGCCTTCGATGCCCGCGACCTGATCGATCGTTTGCAGGCGGCCCGTCGATGCCTGGAACGGCTGGATGGTTGTGTGGTCAGCCGGTCTTGAAACGACGGACCAGTTCGCGCAGGCGGCGCGAACCCCCACCCTCTCGAAACAGAAACTTCACGCCCGTCAGGCCATCCCCCGCGTGATACAGCACCCGTCCCGAAATATCAGTCGCCCGCGCCCCCCCGGGCGGAATCACTTGCAGGACCACGTCGGTACCTAGGGGCGGCTGCACAAGGCAATAGATCAGCCCCCCGATAACTGAAATTTCGCGCAATTCGGCAGTCTGCGTGGTGGTCGCGGCACCGATCAAGATGCGGATGGGCTGACCCAAAGGAATCCGTGCGTGTTTTCGTTTCGGCGTAGGCACCCGGTTACCACCCAAGGTTTCCAACACGAAATCGCGCTTTGGAGCTTCTTCGGGATCAATATCGACAAACGCGCCCGCACGAATCCGTTTGCGGGGCAGTGCTTTTCGCCAGCTCACCACCGTGCCCCGAATCAGCACGCGGTTGGGAAGCACCTTGCAGATCAGTTCCACGACCACCAGTGCCCCAACTTCGACCTCGGTCGTGACGGGACAGAACAAACGCCCGCAGCCCACTTCGTCGCTGTAATGCGTACGAAATTCTTCGGCGTCCCGGCAGCGGATTCGCAAGATGTTCAAAAGTCCTATCCCCCCAAAACTATGACGCAATCCGTGGGCTGAAAAGTTCTCTGACTTCCCACGCCCCCATGTACTAACGTTTGCCGTTGCGCTATGTCAATCCGTGTCTACATCGGCGGTCGCATTGTGTCACCAGAAGAGGCCTCGATCAGCGTCCTTGACCGAGGTTTTCTATTCGGGGACAGCGTGTTTGAAACCCTAGGGACTGTGAACGGCCAGCCACACGCCCTTGACGCACATTTGGCCCGGCTGGAACGGTCCGCAGCCCGCATCGGCCTACAAACCCCGCCGCGTCCGGTCATCGCCGCCGCCACATTAGGCACCGTCAAAGCGGCGGGGAATCAGGAAACCCGCATCCGCATCGTCGTGACGCGTGGCCCTGCCACTGACCTCGATCCGGCCTCCGCGGGCGACCCCACGTGGCTGGTCATAGCCCAGCCCCTGGCCCCGCCGACCGAAGATCAGCGACGCCAAGGTGTGGCGGCTGAAGTGGTTTCGGTTGTGCGCAATTCCCCGAGCTCCACCGATCCCGCGGTAAAGTCCGGCAATTACCTCAACAACGTCCTCGCCCTCGGTGAGGCCCGCCGCCGCAACCCCGGTGCCCACGAAGCCTTCATGTGCAACAGCGCAGGCAGCGTGGCCGAAGGCGCCAGCAGCAACATTTTTGTCGTCCGAAGCGGCGTTATCATGACGCCAGCCCTTTGTGTCGGCATCCTCGCTGGGATCACCCGGGGGGAAGTCCTCGACCTGGCAAGAAGCAACGATATGCCCTGCCAACAGTTGGACTTTCTTGCTCCCGCGGACCTTCGTGGCGCTGACGAAATCTTCATCACCAGCGCCGTTCGCGGCCTGCTGCCCGTCACGATCTTGGAC
>JAYUUT010000380.1:0-24331 GCA_043754455.1 Myxococcales bacterium | reverse complement strand
CTTCTACGCCTGGGGTATTCAAGTTGACCCCCTATGAAATCGCAGCCGCCATTTCCTACACGCTGACCAATGCGCCTGCCGATACGGATCTATGGGACGCCGCCGAAAGGGATGACCTTGGGCCTGATCAGGTCATGGCTCACGCAACCCGGATTTTAGGGTCAGACTACGCGCCTGCGAAGAGCGACTTCGTTGTTCAGCACTTCGAACTTGAACGCGCCTTGCTGGTTCCCAAGGCTGAGGAAGAATATTGCAAATTTGGCCGGGGCCGCATCCTGCAAGACGCGCGCGCGCTGATTGCCGACGTCTTGTCCACAAATGCCAGGAAGGGCTTCCTTGAAACCCTGTTGACGACAAACACGGTCTACTCTGGTTGCGACAGCTCGTGGGTGTATGGCCTTAAGCCCTCAGGAAGCGACAATACGAAGGGCAGTTTCCCTGATCGGGCGGGGTTGCTCACACAGCCCGCGTTTCTAGTTGGTTTCTCCGCCACTGACGAAAACATGCCCGTTCGGCGCGGCAAGTTTATCAACGAGAGTCTGCTCTGCCGATCGGTACCCGATCTTCCTATCGGCACCATCCCCCAGCTGCCCCCGCGATCGAAGACCACTTCGTTGCGGGAAAGGCTAAGCACCCACAGGGCGGACCCTGCGTGCGCAGCCTGCCATAACCTTCTTGATGCCGCCGGGCTCGCCTTCGAGACCTTTGACCATCTGGGTCGTACCCAGGTCATGGAAGCGGGAAAACCTGTGGACGCACGGGGAACGCTGGCCGGCGTCGGCGACGCTGATGGTTCCTTCGATGGTGTTGCCGATCTGTCCCGCCACTTGTCGCGTTCACGCACGGTTGAACGTTGTTTCGTTCGCCACGGCTTCAGGTTTTTTATGGGACGGGACGAAGGCTCGTTCGATGGCTGTGCGCTCGACGCTGCACAGAAGGCCTTCGCCGCCGGCGGGGGCGACTACGTTGCCCTGGTCTCAACATTATTCGGGTCAAAATCGTTTCTTTACCGCAGCCGCGAAGGAGCCAACCCATGACGCCCGTCCAGCATCACCGCGCCCCCTCGATCACCCGACGCGGATTTGTCGAACGCCTAGGCCTAGGGATCGGAGCGGCGTTGCTGTCCCCCATCACACAAACACTGGTCAACGAAGCCCGCGCGGAGGTGGTCCCCCGCCAGATCGCGGGGTTCTGGATCATGGGCAACGGCATTCACCCCGCCTGGAACTTCACGCCCCCGGAATTCATGCCTGCGTCGGATCCGAAGTTGGAAATTCCAATTCTTGACGGCCCGAAGGACTACACCTGGCCGGTCATGTTTAAGGCGCTCGAACCCTATCGTTCCAGAATGCTTCTTATCGATGGACTGGCCAGTCGTGAACGATCCGGTGGAGGGGGGCACGGCACCGGGTTTTTCGCCTTGTCCTGCGTGCCCGCACCTGACGGGCGCAGCAACCTCGATGGCCCGCCAGGCGCGCCTAGCATTGATCAGTTCATCGCCAGCCGCATTGGACCGAACACGGTTCGCAAGTCCCTTCTCATCGGCGTTTCGCAAAACCCCGACCCGCAGCGGGCTGCAGTTTTCGCATCAGCGAAATATCGGGCGGAGCCCGCCGTTCAGAGTCCTTCCATGCTATTTAGCGACGTATTCGGCCCTTTGGTGGCAGACGCCTCGGGTGTCAAACGCGGATCACTGCGCCAGCGCATCATATTTGATACGTTAAGAGTGGACATCGGGCGTCTCCGATCGTCGCTTGTCGGATCAGAGCGGGACAAGCTGGACGGATATCTCGAAATCATGGAAGACTTCGAGAAGCGCGAGAAGCTGCTGGGCGCGTTGTCATGCACGACACCGGCCATGCCGGTCCCTGCAAAGGCGCCTGAGGATGTCCTCGAGTCAATGAACGACATATGCGCCGTGGGACTCGCCTGTGGGATAAGCAATGTCATGGGTGTCGACGTGGGATGCGGCTGGTCCCACAGCTCCCTGCCAAATTTGCAAAAGGCGTTCGTGGGCTCGGCGCTGGAAGGGTACAAGTTCGATAATGGTTTTTCCAATATCGGCCACCATGGCCGATCTATCCAGGCGCCCGCGTTGGACATTGCCTACAACTGGATAGGGCGTATGCAGGCGCGCACGATCGAAACCTTGGCCAAGGTCCGGGTTGGCAACGGCAGTCTCTGGGACAACAGCGTTTTTGCCTTTCTGAGCGACAATGGCGAAGAGCATCACGCCGGCCATCACCGCTGGCCCGTGGCTGTGATCGGAAACGCCGGAGGCAAGCTGCGCGCCGATGGACGGTTTCTCCGGTTTCCCAAACGTGGCAGTGCCGGTAGTCGTTCACTAGCCGACCTGTTCTGCAGCATCGCCACTGCCAGCGGCGCCCCTACCAAAGATTTCGGACGAGATCCAGGCGGTGGCGAACGTGTTCAAGGTCCTATCGAACTGATCATGACCTGAGGACAAAATATGGCCAATCGAACACGAACAAAACGTTTCATGCAGTGGACGTGCGGGTTCTGGGCCATCACGGTCGGATGCGTGGGGCAGATCGATTTTGTGGAACCTGAGGCCCAAACGCCTTCGACCGTGGCCCAAGCCAAAACATCGTCTCCAGTCCCTGCCACAGGAACCGCCGTCGAGCCGGGAACATTCACCCCGGTAAGCGCTGTAACCGCGCCCACGCCCACGCCCACCCCGGCGCCGGCAATCCCAATCGTTGGTCGTTGTGCACCACTTGCATCCGCGCGCGCACTTCGGCGGTTGAGTAACGTCGAATACGACAACACCGTTCAAGACCTGCTCGGCACAAAGGTCGCCCTCGCGAAAGAGTTTCTTCGGGAGGACGATTTGTTTGGGTACAAAAACAGCGCCGCCGCGCTTGCTGTTCCACCGGCCATAGCCCAGCAATATGCTGACGCGGCGATCCAGCTTGCCGCTGCCGCCAGCAAAAACATCCAGAATCTAGCGCCCTGTGCAGCCAATGCGATCGAGGCCGATTGCGCCACCACATTTATCCGCACATTCGGAAAACGAAGCTACCGGCGACCGCTGACCGATGGCGAAGTGCAGGCGTTCACCAGTCTTTTCCAGACCGAACGTGCGCGGTCCACCTACGCGGGCGGTATTGGCATTCTTGTCGAGACGATGTTGCAGTCGCCCTTTTTTCTTTTCAAGTCTGAATTGGGGGTGGTCGCCGGTACAACACGACGCCTGACCCCGCACGAAATAGCTGTCCAGGTTTCCTATATGGTCACTGGAAGCATGCCCGACGCTGATCTTTTTGCCGCTGCGGACGCAGCCAAGCTGGCCACCCCTGAGAACATCGAAGTTCATGTGAGGCGGTTGAGCCAGACAGCCCGCGCCCGGGTGTGGTTGGGAGACTTCCTACTGCAGTGGATGGGGGTCACCGAGGCCGCCCAGGTTTCCAAAGATGGCAAGGTCTATCCAAGTTTTGACAAAGATCTGCGCGCTGCGATCGCAAAGGAATCGGTGGTTTTCGTTGGCGCCATTCTGACCAAAGAGGAAGGCTCGCTTTCAACTTTTTTTGACGCCCCCTGGACTTTCTCCAACGCTCTCTTGTCTCGGCATTATGGACTGGCCAACGGCCCTACGGGGACGGAGCTGCAGAAGGTCGACCTTCCTGTGGATCAACGGGCCGGGATCCTCACCCAACCAGCCTTTCTGGTCACACATTCCAAAGCCAACGAATCATTTCCTATCGCGCGCGGCAAGTTCATTCGTGAACGTCTGTTCTGCAAACCGTTGGCACCGCCACCTGCCAATGTGAATGTCTCGATCCCACCGTCCGATGGCAAGCTGACCACCCGCGAACGTTTTGCCCAGCATTCCAGCGTTCCCCTATGCGCGGGTTGCCACCGCTTCATCGACGGCCTCGGTTTCGGTCTTGAAAACTACGACGGTATCGGGGCCTACCGCGCCAAAGAAAATGGAAAACCGATCGACGCCTCCGGCGAACTGGTCGATGCCGGGGAGCTAGACGGTCCTTTCGTTGGCGGGGTAGAACTGGCTAAACGGATCAGCCGAAGTGTTTTGGTGCGCGACTGCGCAGCAAGGCAAGCGTTCCGTTGGGCTGTCGGACGGTTGGAGACCTCGTCGGAGGAATGTGTGATCTCGAGGTTGGGGGCGCAGCTTGGGGCGGCCGGGCTGGACGTGCGGGAGCTGCTGGTGGCGATAACGCGAATGACGGATCTTGGCACGCGCGCCCTAGACTGAAAACACGGGGAGATCAGATAATGCTGAAAACACTTTTGAAACGTCGGGGCGTGCTGGGTGGGGGGACGGTCGCCTGCCTGAGTCGTGCCGTCTTTCGCGACACCTTGGTTCAGGCCGGCGAGACTTCCTATCCCCGACGGTTCGTGGTCTTCCACGTGCCGGGTGGCGCCTACATGGGGCTCGACGGCAATGACAACCACTTTAGCTTCGAAAAGATGCTATCGCCGTTGCTCCCTCACCGATCCGAGATCCTGCTATTCGACCGGATGCCTAACAAGGCGGGCGATAAAATCTATTCGCAGACCAACGAGGGTCACGGCGCAGGCAACCGGACGCTTCTTACCGGCGACTCGACGAGCCCTACCGGCCCCTTCGCAATCTCCAGTTCGGTCGACCAGATCATCGCGAAGGTTGTTGGAAAAGGCACAACGTTTTCTTCATTGCAGTTTGGCGTATTTGCCGATCATGGAGGGGACACATTGGACCACCGGAGGATCAGCCTATCGGACGGATTGCCGTTGCCACCGATAAGCGAGCCCGCCACCATGTTCCAGCGCCTCTTTCCGGAGGCGCCAGCTCCGGCTTTGCCGCCGCCGATGAACCTGGCTATGCCGAGCGGTTCGACGCCCAATGTCAGCCTTCTTAGCGGCGCCAGCCGCCGACGTAGCGTGATTGATCATCTAAAATTTGAGATTGAGACCTTGAAAAAGACTGCCGGGGCAGCCGAGCAGAGGAAACTGGATCAACAACTCACGTCGTTACGCGAACTGGAGAAACAGCTTCCACCGCTTCCGGGAATGAGGCTCCCGGGCTCCGTCAGCCCAGGACGGGCAACGGGCTGCGTCCCGCCCGAAATGAAAGCCGAATCATTGGACATTCCCAATGTGTTCCGGCTGCAGATTGATCTGCTTTATCAGGCGTTGATCTGCGACCTGACCCGCGTCGCGACCTTTCAGATTCTTCAGACAGGAAATCAAAGCCTGCAGTTTCCGTGGCTGGGAATACCCGATAGCCACCATGGCCTCGAACATGAGCAGCGAAGCAAGACAAAGCCATATGGTGAGAGATTAGACACGGTGCAGACATGGATCATGGCGCAGATCGCGGGATTGGTCGATCGCCTCCGCGCCACCCCGGAAGGAAGCGGGACAATGCTTGACAACACCATCGTGCTCGTGTGCTCTGAGCTTACGGGCGGTGACTACCACTCCCATAGTCCCATGTTGGCCCTGACAGTTGGGCGCGGGGGCGGCAACGTGCGCCCTGGCCGAACGATGGACTGCAAGGGCGCTGCCCACAACAACCTGCTGGTGTCGCTGGCGGCGGCCATGGGGGTCAACCAGCCCACCATCGGCGATGCCGCTCTATGTACCATACCCCTGCTGCTTTCCTAACCGCGTCTCAATAACTGCCAGAGCGCGCACATCGTTGGTCGGCAGGCCGGGGGTCGGTGCTCCGCCCATGTCGCCAGGTGGTCAATGGCGGGGAACGCACCCGGAGAGGACCGCATCGCGCAGAGCTGTCCAGCCGGCGATACCGAGATCCTCGCCGGAGCACCCCGTGAAGCAGGTCACGGAATGCTTGGTCGCGATCGCCTGCGAGTAAAAGTAGGCTCCGCCGGTTGTGCCGTTGGGGTTTACGGTGCAGTCGAAGAAGTCAACTGCGGTTTTCGGGTAGACATAGTTCGCACCTGGCGACACGACGCTGTCGGCCGCCCACTTTGCGATCTCGGCTGGGTCCGGGTTGACGGTGCCGCAGGTCGTTGTGTTCTCCCAGTCGTTCAGCAACAGGGCCGGCAAGGGTAAGGGAGCGTCCGCGAGATCGGGACAGAGCGTGCGGGAGGGACCGGAGTATGTCGCGGGCGCGCAGCCGTAGTCGATGCGGCCGAAAGGCGGGCCTGCACTGAGCGCCACGTAATCGAGCATGGACCCCATTCCGTAATGCGCCAGCAGATACGAAAGCACGCCCGCGCCGCCGCTGTGGCCGATACCGCAGAAGCCGGTCGTTGGGTCCGCGCCGTGGGCACGTCTATATGCCCACTGCATGACTGCCGCTGGGCGGCACGCCGCTGCCAGGATCCCCTGCGTCGTCTTCTCCCAGTCACTGACCCAACGAACCTGGACGATGCGATAGCCGGCGGCGAGATATTCCGCGACGTTCGTTGAGTACAATCCGATGCCGCTGCCATGCGCGAAGATAGTGCCGCGCAGTTTTGCGCTCGGTTCGGTTATCGCGGTGATTGCGTCGAGGTCGTCGATACCCGGACAGTGCGCCGTGAGATGGCTGCACCAGGTTCTGGCCGAGAGCGCATCATTTCCGCACGCGACGCCCTGAACGCTTCTCACCGAGCCCATTGGCAACGGCGTCGGCACGTTCTTGCCACTACCGTCGGCTGTTCCGGCGGTTCCCCCCGCATCTGCATCTGCATCTGCATCCGCATCTGCATCTGCATCCGCATCCGCATCTGCGCCCGCGCCTCCGGTCGTGGTGCCTATGAATACGGCCGTGCCCGCGGCCCCACCGCTGCCGCCGGTCGCTCCACCCGATCCCCCATTTGCAACTGGGCCGCCCGCACCAGAGCCACCACCGTTGCCGCGGGAATTGTTGGACGAACAAGCGAATAGGACGATGCCGACGGCGGTTGCAAGCAGAGCCGTTGGAAGTGCAGACAGCCTGACCATGTTTGAAGAATACACCGAGGACATCGTTGAATGGACACCAGCTTCGATGCGCAAGAACCGCCTCGCGTCAGGATCGCGAGCTGCGGCCGCCTGGGGGACGTATTCTGCAAACCAACATCCGCGAATCACTCTCCGCCTAGCCGTGAGCTGAGCTGGGGCAAGATCACCGCGGTCACTGCCCTGGGCAGGTCTTCGGATCCGGGAGCTGGAGGCAGCCCGCGATCCAGTTCACGCGCCGGGTGATCCAGTCCTTGAGCAGCGTCACCTCGTTGGCGAACGAGCCGCCGCGCGGGGCCACGCCGGGCCACTTCTTGGCATCGCGTGCGGGTGCTTCCTTTCCGAGCTGGCGGACCAGCTCGTCGACCAGCGCCGTGAGCTTCGCGGTGCTGAGCTCCGTGCCCAGCAGGTCACGCCATCGCTGGATGTACGCGGCCTTGAAGGTCGGATCGTCGAAGAGGCCGCGGTACCACCCGTACTCCCAGTAATTGGTGGCGCTGTTGGTCATGGTCGTCGCGTCCCAGAAGGTAGGGTTGTCGGTACGTGGGTCGCCCGCGCAGCCCATTGTCCGGTCGAAATCCCACGCGGGGCCTGCGTTGATCTTGCCGCCCCGGTCCAGGAAGAAATAGGCGCTCACCCGGAGGCCATCCGGATTCTTGGGCAGCACGTTAATGATGTGGTGGTCGATGAACGAGCCCACGTCGATGAAGTTGGCGTAGCCCTGCTTGTTGGCGAGAGCGTTGGCGAAGTCGTTAACCGGTTTGGGCAGGTACGCCTTCTGCTGGGCAACGAGGCGCTTCTCGCCGGGATCGGCAAAGACGAGCGGCTCCATGACGCCGCAGACGCCTTTGCCGTTAGGGCAGTTTTGCCGCCAGACGTTGTTTGGGCCGGCGCCGGCGGTGAACCCGGTCTCGCCGATATTGCCGCGGTCTATGGCGAAGATGTAGCCGCCGGTAACTGCCGGTTCGGCGATGTCGGTTGCGCGCAGTTTGGCGATGGCGACCCGATTTTTCCCCACCTTGATCTTCTCAATCAGAGTGTACAGGCCGACGTAGTCGGTCGCAAAGCTGGTGTCCCCACTGCTGGCAGTGAAAAACATCTCGGCGAACTTGGTGCGCGGGGCGTAACGGCCGATCCTGTTGCTGACGGCGTAGACGAAGGCGTTGCGGACGTAAGCGCGGTCGAGCGAGTAACCGGCGTTGACGATCCAGTCCGAGTCGGCGGGCAGACCCAGCAGGCTGACGTCGTGGCCGGTGTCGGTCCCGCCGCCCCAGGTATCGATCTTGTACTGCTTTTTGGGGAGTCCCTCCGACGACGACCCGCGGACGTTGATGCCAATGCGGGTGTTTACGGTCGGCACCGCGAGCAGGGAGACTCGGCCAGTCGTGGCGTCGGGTTCGAACACAAGCAGGACCGCCGGCTTGATCCCGTCGGTTTTGGCCTGCGGGCGCGGGCGGTCCGACCACACGAGGAAGACGGGGATGTCGGAGCTGAAGCTGGCCGCGTCTGCCTGCAACTTTACGAAGCCCTGGTCGTACACGGGGCCGTCGCCGCTCGTCGTGCTCGAGGCGAAGGCGCGGATGATCGCGGATTTCGCCAACTTGATCGGCCCGGCGTACAGCAGCGACGCCGTCGAGGGGACCTTGTCGTCGAGCGAGTAATAAATTTTCGCGTTCGGATCACGCGCCCGGAGCGTGACCTCCATCGTATCGGTGAACGTCCGGCGAACTGGGATGAAGGTCAGATCGGTGGTCTCGGTGCCCGCCGTGGTGGCGAGCCCGTCGGCCGCGCCCACGTCGCGCGCCGCTCCCGCCTCCGGGTTTGCCGAGGCCCCGTTGCCGAGGCGCGGGGCCGTGGCACCCGCGTCGCTCCTGGTCGCCTCGGGCGCGTCGGTCGGGACGGCGCTATCGGCGGAGGCGCCCGGTCCCATGGAGGTCGAGGGGTGGTCCTTCCGCATCCCCGACGACGGGGGCATATTTCCCCCGGTCGGGGGCTCTGCCTCCCCCCCCGCATCACCGCCGACCTGCGGCGTGCAGGAAGCCAGAGGGAGAACAGCCAAGGCGACGACCAGCCACTTTGTCGGCAACATCATTCGCTGGAGATTCCGCCCGAGTGATCCTACGTCGTGGACCCGGAGGCGTTCCCTGGATCGCTCGCGAACGACTTCGCGCGTGCCGCCGTGTCGCCGAGGAGCTGCGCGACGGTGAGGCATGAAGTAGAGACGGGGCCCGTCCCGATCCGTGCCAGGAAAACAGCATGACGCATGACACTCTGATCATTGTTTGGCGCTGAATCTGACGCCGAGGCTTGTCGCTGATCGACATGTGATATGAACTGGCCGCAAATGAGGTACGTGCTTCTGCTCTCGTTCGCGCTTCTGATTCTACCGCTCGCGCCCGGAGTGGGCCGCGCGGCCAGCTCGGCTGCCTTCCTGCGGCCGGCGCCCATCACCATGAGTGAACTCGCCCGTCGGAAGACAGCGCCCGTCGAGGCGATCGAGGTTAGTGACTACGTCTTTGGTGGGTATGCCGGAGATCTGACCGCGACGTCACACGCCGATCTCAATCCGAAGAAGGCGGTGATAATCGTCTGGAACGGCCGGCCCGAGCGCTTCGTGTTCAGTCATGAGGCCAGCTACGCCCCCTGGTTCGAGTTGCCGTCCGGGAATGCCCTCGAGTACCAATTCTTCGAAGGCGCGAGCGGTTGGGCAGAGCTGTGGAACGATCCGGGCCGTCGCGAACGGAACAGCTTCGTCGACATCATCGAGGCGGGGCCGAATCGGGCCTGGGTGAGGTGGAGCTACGTCTGCGTGAACAAGAAAACGGGTGAGGCGGCTTTCCGCGGGGTGGAGGACTTCGTCGCCTACCCGAACGGCCTCGTGTGGCGTCGGCAAGAGCAGCGCTCGTTGATGCCCGATCGGGTCGAGGGTTATTCATTCGAGTCGATAGAAATGATTCCGATGTTCCCGGTGGGCAAGACCTGGAACGACACGTTCCGGAGCGCCGGCGAGCGGGGGGTCCATGCAGCCGCCGTGCTCGACGCCTTCTCAAGCCGTCGCTACGACGTGTTCTGGCAAGCCGAAGGAAGTCCTCTCGCCAAGAAGGCGAAACCAACGCGCTCTGGGACGGCAACGGTGCAGGAGCTCGAATCGTCCGCCGGCTATGCGATGGTGATCCCCTTCACGGACGGGCTTCCGTTTCTGGTCGTCGGGGACGCCAGCGGCTACGCCCACGAACACACCAAGATCCTCGACCATTCGTTTCCCGACGGCGGTGGGTGGACCTGGATCTCTGCCATGTGGTGCCACTGGCCGATCGGCTGGCTCAACAGCCAGACGCACGCCACCACGGCCGAGACTCTGTCTCGGTATCCGTCGCATGGCGCGCCGCTTGGGTTGCGCTGGGTCGTGAGCGACGCTCCGGCGCCGTCCGCCAAGATGGCGTACGAGGCCAACTTGAACCTGCCGTTTCTCCAGGATGCGGGGAGCAGAATCTATTACAGCGTCGCGGGTGTTGAGGACGACTTCGAGGCGACGCGAGCGCTGGCGCGTCGCTGGCTCGACAAGGGGGCTGCCACCGCCCGCCCGGAGAGCGTCGCCGGTGTGCGCCCCGTCAAGGTGGGACGGCCAGGGGCACCGAACGCGAGGTGAGAAAAAACGTCGCCCATGAGCCAAAGTTCATGCGTCGTGCCGATTTCCTGGCACGGACCGGAACGTGCTCCGTCTCTACTTCATGCCTCATTCATCTTCGAGCGGACGAGGCCTCACACTCGTCAGAGTGACGGGATGCGCCGTGCTCTCGGGTACGGGTATGTGAGGACCCCATGAGAGGCGAGCGAAGAGGGCGGCATCGGATCCAATTCATCGCCGCGGCGTCGCTGGCGCTGGCGTGTGCGGCCGAGGCCCCAGCCGACTCGCCACCCGCTGTGCGCGGCGCTGGTGGTGGCAGCGGCAAGCCCGTCGGCATCGACGCGTCGACGGCGGAGGCCACGCCGGCGAAACCGGGTGCGGTCACGCCAGCAAAGCCCGACGCTGGCACCGCGGGCAGCTCGCCCGGGGCGCTGGTGATCTCGGAGATCATGTACCACCCGGTGCTGGAAGAGGCCGAGTTCGACAACCACGAGTTCGTGGAGATCGCCAACCGTGGCACGACCCCGGTGTCGCTCACCGGCTGGCGGCTTGACGGGCTGGTCAAGTTTGCCTTCCCGGCGGGGACGACCCTGGCGGGTGGTGGTTATCTGGTGGTTGCGAAGAACCGCGCCGCTTTGTCGGCGGTGACCGCCTACGATCTCGCCCCGAGCATGATCGTCGGCGAATACCTCGGTGAACTCGACAACGGCGGCGGCGCGGTCAACCTGCTCGACGCCGTCGGCACCGCGGTCGATGCCGTGAAGTACGACGATAAGTTCCCTTGGCCGATCGCGGCCGATGCACTGGGCGCGGGAGAGGACTGGCTGCCGAAGAACCTGCTGCCGCTCAAAAAGCACAGGTTCATGGGGCGCTCGCTCGAGCGCGTGAGCCTCGACGTGTCAGCGGCCGAGCGCGCCAACTGGGAACCCTCGGCGCTGGATGGGGCCACCCCCGGCAGAGCCAACTCGACGGCAGGCACGCCGAAGCCGATTGTCGAGGCGTTGTCGGCCACGGTCGCCGGTCGCTCCGACAGCATCGTGCGGGCGCAGGACGCCGTGGTCGTGCAGGTGAGCTTCTCGAAGTTCGCGCCGGTCAAGAACGTGATGCTGGAATGGTTCGTGGACGACGTCGCCCGCAGCGATGAGGCATCCGAAAAGCTCGCCATGACCGCTGACGAGAACGGCGTCTTCCGCGCCTCACTGCCGCCGCGACCCGACAACAGTATCCTGCGCTACCGGATCTGGGCCGATCGCGGCGGCGGTTCGGAGATCCTGAGCCCCCGCCCGAGTGATCCCTTCAGCCACCACGCCGCCTTCGTCACACCCGAGGTTAAGACCAGGAGCCGCACGTACCATCTGTTCATCAGTCCCGCAGGCTGGTCGCAGATTTTCGACTTCGTCACACCCGGCCGCAGCAGCGGCTGCATGGTGAACCCCAGCTGGCAGGCGACAGTGCCCGCGGTATTCGTGTTCGAGGGCAAGGTGTTTGACGTTCGCGTGCGCTACGAGGGCAGCCGGGCCAACCGCATGAAGGGTCTGACCATCGCCAACTGGCCGTTCCCGGGACCCACCAATCAGAAACCACTAAAGGCGCTGTCCTGGCGGATCAAGTTTCCCAAGTACCGCGACTTCGAGGGCCGCAAGCAGATCGCGCTGAACAAGCTCAACATGGCTTGCCCGGGCGTCGGCTGGCACCTCGAAACCCGTCTACTGGAGGCCGCCGGGGTGCCCGAATACCGCATCGGCTACGCGCGCCTGCACATCAATGGCGGCTACTACCATTACATGATGGAGCCCGAGGACATCGACGAGCCCATGTTTGCCCGATCGCTCGCAACGGGTGAGGCGATGGGCGAGATCTACAAGGCCGACGGTTTCATCAGCGACGAGGCCAACCAGGCCTGGGGCGACGGCCGCGTGATCAAGGCGCTGTGCGGCTTCACGGCCGAGCAGCGTTACGCGGTCACGTTCAAGCGGGTCAACCAGACGTTCAAGGACCACGCCGTATGGATGAAGCTTATCGAGGAATTGAATGCCGCGCGCGCCGCGGGCGGACCGGCGATTCGCGATTACTTCACCAGGTACTTCGACATCGACAAGATGCTGGCCGGGTTCGCGGTTCGCAACTGGGCCGGATCGTGGGACGACACGGTTCACAACTATTTCCCCTACCAACGGGCCAGCGACGGAAAGTGGTTCTTCGTCCACCAGGATTTCGATCAGGATTTCGGTTTTTTTAGCAACAAGCCGGCGACCCTGTCCCTGTACGCAGGACGTGAAGGCGATCCGGCGAACGCTCTGTACTTCCTGTACTTCAAGGACGCCATGCTCAAGGCGTTCAAGACCGAGTTCGACGACAAGCTGAAGGAGCTGGTCAAGACGGTCCTTCAGCCCGACAACGTCGACAAGGTGATTGACGAAGGTCTTGCCAACTTCAGTCTCGACGACTGGAACCAGAGTCCGTCCGACAAGGCCTGCAACGTCCCGGCGTCGGTCAATCGCATTCGCGCCTGGGCGAAAGACCGTGCCGCGGTCATCATGCAGCGGTTGCCCTGAGAGCCTGCCGTCACAACCCCGCGAACAGCTGCCCCCGCCGGTGGGCGTAGTGCGGGTTGATCGCGACCGCCTGATCGATGCTCTTGCGAGCTTGCTCGCGATCCGCGGCGGCTTTGCGTGCGCACCTTTGCGCTGCCAGAACGCCGCGCGCGCCAGCAGCAAGCGCCCGCGCTCGGTCAGCGCGTCGGCGTGGCGCGGGGAGTTCCAGCGTGCGCTGGTAATCGGAATTCGCGGCCGCGAATTCCGCCAGCGGGGAGTTGCCCAGGCGCGCACGTCGGACCCCGCGCTCGGCGCTCAGCATGCCGCGGCGCAACCACGCTAGGACGGCCAGGGGCGCCGAACGCGAGGTGAGAATAGACGTCGCCCATGATCCAACCTTCATGCGTCATGCCGATTTCCTGGCACGGATCGGAACGTGCTCCGTCTTTACCTTATGCCTCATTCATCTTCGAGCGGACGAGGCCTCACACTCGTCAGAGTGACGGGATGCGCCGTGCTCTCGTGTACGGGTACCATTGCCTCTTCGGAGCGAGGCGGATCAATGGGGACCGTTCCTTCGATTGGCAGTGTGGCTGACACATCGCCGGCGGCCGGCGCGGGCAGCATGCCCGTTGGCGGCAACGCGCCCCGCCTGGGCGGTCCTCCCGCCGCTGAAGCCGCGGGGTCCCTGCCCCTGCGGCGCCTGACGGCTCGCGAGTACAACAACACCGTCGCGCAGCTCCTCGGCGACACGGCGGCGCCCGCGAGGTCGTTCGCGAGCGATCCCGCCAACGCTGCCGGGTTCACGACACCGATCGGCGCGTCGACGCTGGACGTGGAGAACTACTTCGACGCCGCGGACACGCTCGCGAAGAACGCGGTGAAGAACCTGGGCAAGCTGCTGCCCTGCGACCCCGCGAAGGCGGGAGAGGACGCGTGCGCGCGCACCTTCGTCGAGACCTTCGGGCGCAAGGCCTGGCGTCGACCGCTGGAGGCCGCCGAGATCGACGACGTCCTGGCCATTTACCAGAACGCGCACACGAGCCTCGGCCTTGACTACCCGACCAGCGTCGGCTTCGCCCTGCAGGCGCTTCTGGTGTCGCCGAAATTCCTCTACCGCTGGGAGGTCGCGCCGTCCCGGAAGCTCGCGATGGAGGCAGGACTCGTACGCTTGACGCCGCACCAGGTGGCATCACGGCTGTCGTATTTCCTCACCGGCAGCACGCCGGACGACATGTTGCTCGCCGCCGCTGACGCCAATCAGCTCGGCACGCAGGCAGAGGTCACCGCCCACGCCCGGCGATTGCTCGCGGAGGGCAAGCGCGCCGGGCGCGCAGTCGGCGATTTCTTCCTGCAATGGCTCGAGATGACGGGGCTCAAGAGTGTTGGCGCCGCCGCGAAGTCGAGCAAGGTCTATCCGCAGTGGACCGGTGCCGTGCGGGACGGCGCCGCCGCCGGCCTCGATGCGTTCGTCAACGCGGTCGTGCTCGATGCGCAGCAGTTCGATGGCAAGCTGTCGACGCTGCTATCGACGCCCGCGGTGTTCGTCACCGAAGCGACTGCGCCGCTCGTCGGCATCTCGGGCGTGACGGGCACGACGCTCGTGCGTCGGGACGCCGATCCGAAGCAGCGTGCGGGGCTGTTCACGCAGGTCGCCTTCCTGGCCGCCAAGGGCGACCAGGGCTCGTCGCATCCCACGAAGCGGGGCCACGTCATCTGGCGCAACCTGCTGTGCGGGCAGGCCGGGCAGATCCCGGCGGACGTGCCTCCGGTGCCGGTGCCGAACCCGAAACAGACGACCCGGCAGCGCTTCGAGGAGCACGACGACGCCGGGTGCGCCGTGTGCCACCGGTTCCTGGATCCGCTCGGCTTCGCGTTTGAGAACTACGACGGCATCGGACGCTATCAGACGATGGACAATAGCCAGCCGGTGGACGCGGGCGGCGCGGTCACGTTGCCGGGCGGCACGAAGATCGAGTTCGCCAACGCCATCGAGCTGATGGCGAGGCTGGCGGGCACCAGCGACCTCCAGCGCTGCGTCGTGCAGAGCTGGTTCGAATACGGGCTCGGCCGCGCGATCGAGGATGGGGACGCGGGGTCGCTGACGGCCGCGTTCGACGAGCTCACAAAGAACGGCGGTAACCTGCGGGAGCTGCTGGTCACGACGACGGGAAGCAAAACGTTCCTCTACCGCAAGCCCAGCCAGGGCGAGGTGCTGCCATGAACATTCTCACCAGCAAGGATTCGAAGAAGTACTGCCGCCGGATGTTCCTCGCGGGCCTGGGTCTAGGGTCCGGTCTGTTGCCGATCCTGAGCGCCGATTCGTGGGGCGGCTGTCTGGCTGCGCCGCCCAGGCGCGCGATCTTCGTAATCTGGACCAACGGCTACCAAGAGTTTGTGACGGGGACGGAGAACGACTGGAGGTTCCCCGCGTACATGAACGACCTCGACCCGTACAAGAGCGATCTCATCGCGATCGATGGTGTGAAGTACCAGAACCTGATCGACACGCCCAACCCGACTAAGGACGACAACCAAGGCCACGGTGCCACGACGTACCTACTGACCGGCAAGGCAGCCCCCGCGTTCAGGCCGATGGGGCAGGCCGGGCCCTCGATCGACCAGTACATCGCGCAGCAGCTCATGGCCAAGGGGCTCAAGGCGTCTCGGCCCTCCCTCTACCTCGGCGCGCTCCAGTGTTACTCGTCCGCATGCTGGCGCGCCGCCGGTCAGCCGGTATCCCCGGTCAACGATCCGGCGAAAGCGTTCGCTGATATCTTCGCCGGTGCGGCTCCGCAGATGGCCGATCCCCTGCTCGGCAAGCTCCGCTCGGCGCGGAAAAGCATCTTGGACCTGGCCCGGCGTGACCTCGACACGTTTCGCAACAGGGTCGGGACGGAGGACAGGAAGATGGTCGACGCGCACCTCGGCTCGTTACGCGAGCTCGAGATCAGGATGGCGCCCGTCGGATCGCTCGGGGCTGGATGTGTGCCGCCGAAGCTCGGCAGCATGAAGTACCCGACGCCCGTCTCCGGCGACAACGTCAACTACGACGTCTCGTACGGCGCGTTTCCCGACCTGGTTGACGTCCAGATGGATATCATCGTGAAGGCCATGGCTGCGGATGTGACCCGGGTGGCCGTCCTTCAGCTCGGCGACATGGGGAACAACTGGTTGATCCCGACCTGGCTCGGTGTCAAACCGGCCGGAATCACCCAAGACGGAAAGACCGAAAGCGGCAACAACTTCGTCTGGGATCTCAACAACCACCACACGGCGGCTCACAAGGGCGGCGACATGAAACGCAAGATCGACCAGTGGTTCTGCCTGCAGTTTGCGAACCTCGTCGGCAAGCTCAAGGCCGAGCAGGAAGGCTCGGGCACCATGCTCGACAACTCGGTCGCGCTGTTCATCAATCACATGGGCAACGGCGGCGCACACACGCGCGAGAACGTGCCCTGGCTGCTGGCAGGTCGCAACGGGGGCTACTTCAAGACGGGGCGCTTCGTGAAGGCGAACAACATCGTCCACACTGCCGTGCACAAGGAGGTCGCCGCATCCATGGGCGTCGACAACCTGAGCGGATTCCTCGCCCCCGCCTACGACCAGTCGCTGCCGGCCTTGCGCGGTTGATCAGTCTAGCTCGCAGATCGAGACGTACTTCTCGCCGCACGAGCGATCGTGCCACAGGCCGTCGACGTCGACGGCGAGGCAGTTGGCCAGGAGGGTGGCGGCGTCGGGCTCGCGAGGTGCGAAGTTCTGGTACGTGAATGGCTCGCCCGTCACCCACTGGAACGGCCCCTTCGGCCTGTCGTTGCTCGCCCCCAGCCACAGCGGGCCGTGCACCAGGGCCCTGACGAACGCGTCTTCCTCCTGGTCCGTCAGGCTCACGAGGCGCGCACCGAGCCGGCCGCAGGCGACGCGCGCCTCCGCCCAGGGCATCGGGGACCAGTTGACCCGGTACGCGTGCGCCCCCCGCTGGCGGACCCGCCACGGGCTCCGCTCGCAGATGAACGGGAAGGGCTCGGCGCATGATCGGCCCTCCCACGCGATCTGGGCCGTCGTCTTCATCTTCTCGCCGCGCCAGGCGCGCAGCCGGTCCATCACCGCCGCGGGTTGCTGAACGCCGCACTGCACGCCCGCGCCCCCGATCGTGCCGGCCGGATCCTTGCGCCAGTCGAGATTGATCGAGTCCTTGACGATCGGCTCGCCGGTCTCCCAGGCGAGCGCTCCTTCGCGAACGAGGAGGCCGGTCCAGCGGGGCCTTGGATCCTCGTGTAGAGCGCGCATCGCGGTCTCGACTTCGTCGGCTCGCACGTAGGTGACCAGGTGTCCTCCGTTGCTCCAGCAGACGCCGCGGGCCTCTTGCCAGGCGAGCGGCTCGTCGTGGGGCACGTAGCAGCGGCCTCCCTCGGCCTCGACGCCGGGGTGCGCGCCGCCGCACACCAGGCACTGCGACGTGCAGCCGTCCCCCTCGACGCGGTTGCCGTCGTCGCATTCCTCGACACCGGCGCGGACGATCCCGTCGCCGCAGGTGCCGGCACGTACGCGCATCAGCGAGGTCACAAGGGCCGCCACGACCATCACGGCGGCTCCCAGGAGCACGCGTTGCACCCACGCGCGCTGTCGGCGACCGAGCCCCGATGCGAGGGCGCCCAGCAGATCGTTCATGCTGGCGAACCGCCGCGCCTGATCCGTTTCGAGACCACGCGACACGACGCCGAAGATCCATGGCGGAACGCCCGTCGCAGGTGGCGGCGGGTTCAGGTGCCCGGCGGTCACGTGACCCGCGAGGCTCTGCACGGTCTCGGCCTTGCCCGCGCGGTCGCCGAACGGACGCCCGCCGTACAGCGCGATGTAAAGGGCCACGCAGAACCCGAACTGATCCGTCCGGGCGTCCACCGGCCGACGCAGGAACTGCTCGGGCGCCATGTAGGCCGGTGTCCCGATCAGATCACCCGCACTGGTCAAGGCGAGCGCACGCGGGCCCGCCCCCAGGCCACCTCCTAGACGCTCGGGCGCCTCGTCCTCGGCGGCCGCCGGGCGCGCCAGGCCGAAGTCCGTGACGCGGATGCGGCCGTCGTCGCCGACCAACACGTTCTCGGGCTTGAAATCGCGGTGAACGAGGCCGGCGGCGTGCGCTGCGGCCAGGCCGCGGCCCGCTTCCCCGAAGACGTTCAAGATCTCGCGCCATCCATGCCGCCGCTCGGCGAGGAACTGGGCCAGGGTCTTGCCGCCGACGAGCTCCATCGCGATGTAGACGTTCCCCTCAAATGCGTCGGCATCGAAGACCTGCACGACGTTCGGGTGCGACAGCTGCGCCATCACCTGCGCCTCGCGCAACCACCTCGTCGCGGCCGGGCCGCTGGGATCGACCACCGCGAGCACCTTGAGGGCGATCTGTCGGCGCAGGCGCGCGTCGAGTGCCCGATACACCGTTCCCGCCGCGCCGACGCCGATCTCCTCGACCAGTGTGTATCGACCGACCATCAAGCCGGGACCGAGCGGCGGCGGTGGCCGCGACCACACGCCGGAGTGCTCCGCCATTTGCCCTGGATCCGCGGGCGGGCCTTCGGGCTCGTCCCCGGCCGATAGCCGGGCTGCCTCCTCCCAGATCGCGCGGCACCTCCCGCACCCGGCCAAGTGGCTCTCGATCTCCTGCAAGGCGGGCCCCGCCAGTTCCCCGAGCAGCAGGGCCGAAATCGTATCGTCAGTGAGGCAATCCATAGCGGCCAGACGCGCAGGCGCTTGAGATCGTGCCACAACGAAGGTAAAATGAAAAGAGATGCGGCTTTCCGAGGTGTTTCTGTCGCACGCAGGGGCCGCGACCGAGCGCCTCGCCGCCAACAGCGTCGACCAGCTCGAGGCCAAGCTGCGAGCGCTGATCGACGAAGCCCGTGCCGCATGGCCCGACGTCGAGTTGCCCGAGGACGCCTTCCTTGAGGCTGTCGCCCGGGGAATCGCGGAGGAGGGTGACCCCCTTGCCGCCCTGGCCAGCACGCGCGCGGCCGATCTGTTCCTGGCTTCCGCGTGCGCGGCGGGGGAACCACACGCGCTGGCCCACTTCGACGCCGAATTCCTCGGTCCGCTGGCGGCCCGGCTGGATCGCCGGGCGTCCGCAACCTTCACCGACGACCTACGCCAGCAGGTGCGGACGCGCCTCCTTATCGGCGCGCCGCCGCGGCCCCCGCGGATCGCCACCTACCGGGGGCGCGCCGCGCTGACGACGTGGTTGAGCGCGGCGATAGCGCGCGTCGCCGTCGACCTCCGACGGGCCGAACCGCCCTCGGGGTCGCTGGACGACATCGTACGCCGCATAGCCTGCGCCAACGTCGACCCGGAGCTCGCGTACCTGAAATCGCGCTACGGCCCCGAGCTTGAGTCGGCGGTGCGGGCGGCACTGGCTATTCTTTCCACGGGTGACGCCAATCTTCTCCGAGCGCACTTCTTGGACGAGGTGAACGCCACGACCCTCGCCCGGATGTACGGGGTCAGCATCCGGACAATCTACCGCCGGCTCGACGACATTCGTGTCCGGGTCCTCGCGGGGACGCAGCGTGCGGTCAGGGATCGGCTCGGAATTTCGGCGGCGGAGTTCGACAGCCTCGTGGCGCTGGCCGCGAGCCAGATCGCCGTAAGCTTCGCCGGCCGATCCGACCCCGACTGAACGGGCGATCGACTCACCGGACGTCGTTGACGGATATCCGCACTTGCGCCGTAGACCGAACCTTAATCACCCGTGGGCGGGTGCAAGGCATAGCGCAGAAATAGATGAGACTCGTGTCGACGGACGCCCAGGAGGTCCATCTGTTGGCCGCCCAGATCGACGCCTTCGACCAATGATTTGTGTTTGTCGTTCGGCGTTCGTCCGAACAGCCGCGGAGATGTTGTCAGGAATAACTCGTTCACTTGTCCTTCGCGAAATAGGCGACCGATGAGGGACGGACCTCCTTCGCTCAGTACGACTGACAGGTTGTGGGCGGAAAGAACGTCCATCAGCGTTTTGCCGCCAAAAGGTTGGTCGTTGATGACGGCGAGTCGCGCCCCGGGCGGAAGTGTCCCCCGAAGATGGGCCTCGCCCCCGGGTGAGGTCACCACCAGGGCATCGCGCAGGCCCGGCTGCCCGACATCGATGTGTCCCGAGGCGGTCACCACAACCAAAACAGGGTGGGGCCGCAAACCCAGCTGCCGCCGAAGGTCCACGAAAAGGTGGGCGCCCTCGGGATATACGGTTTCGGCGTGCCAAAGATTGCCGCTGGCAGTTTTGAATGTGCCCGCGCCGATGAGGACCGCGTCCGCCGACGCGCGCAACAGGGCCATGACGAAGCGATCGGGTTCGCTGTAGCCGCTGATGACCCGCCCCGACAGGCCACCCGCCCCGGACAGCGCCACAAGGCCATCCGTCGACGAGACGAAATTCGCATAGAGCCCCGGCCGGCTGAGGCCAAAATCGCCACCGTAAGCTTCAGTCAGGGCGGGCGATAGCCCGAAACAAGGAAGGCCCTGTCTTTCAAAGAGCCGTTCGATCGGCCTCATTTCGTCTTTTGTCGGCCCGCCAAATCCTCCATCGCCTGAGCGAGCTCAACGTCCAACGTCGTTATGCCACCGGCGTCGTGAGTGGTAAGGTAAACGCGAACTACGTTCCAAACATTGAACCATTCGGGATGATGGTCCATACCTTGGGCGATCAACGCCACGCCGGTCATAAATCCGAACGCAGTGACAAAGTCCGCAAATTTGTATTCGCGATGGAGCTTGTCGCCTTCGACCGTCCAGGCGGGCAGTTTCCTAAGTGCTGTCTCGATTTTCGTTTTGCTCAGTGCTTCCGGAACGGTTCTGGCCATGGGGATCCGCCTCTCGTATGAAAGTATCGCATTTCTCCGCCAATCATCTCTGCAGGTGTCCATGACCGCGGCTTCGCTTCTCGGTGGTGACGTCGGTCAGGACCGTTACCAAAAGCAGACGGGAGCCCGAGAACGGGAAGCCGATCACAGGTTCGTACACCGCTCTCGAAATCGCGTCACGTTCAGCCATCCGGCCTTGACGCAATTTCGACAACGGTGCACTCGATCTGAGGAGCCTGTGCTCCTCCCGTCAAATTCCTACGGCACGTGACGTTTTGCCCGCGACGTTACCGTGTCCGCGATATTTCGGGCCGCGCGTTTCGTCTTCTCAGCGACACCTTTCAGGTTCCCCTGGATTTCCTGCATGGCGCCCTCATTTTGACGGGCCTGATTGCCCGTCAGTTTCCCCTCAACTTGCTTTGCCTTGCCTTTGATCTTGTCCATGACTTCTCCCATGTTCCAGTCCTCACTTTCTGGATGTCGAAGTACGCAAAATCGGGGCCAGGCGAAGGGGAGGGGGCTTTGTGCAGCGCAGCGCCCTTTGAAGAGCCGGGGTAACGCTATGGATCCCGTTCGGCGCGCATTATCGAACTTCGATGAGTTCGGCGGCGTTCGGATCCCGGGGCCCCAGAGCGGTCGCGTCGATTTGAAGGTCGGTGGCCAAGACGTTGAGTCCCTTGAGGGGCTCCCACGCACCCTCGTTGGCGAATCGGACGGAAAATGAGGGATTTGCCGCCAAGGCGTCGGCGGCGTCGGGCAGCCAGAGCGACATTCGTCGTTTACCCGCCGACCAACCCGCCGGGATTCTGACCTGCAGACGCAGCGTCGTCGTTGACCCGGCGGCCCACGATCGTGGGTCGACGCTGAGCTTGGCGCGGCTAAATATCTTTCCATCGTCCAGCACAAGATAAACGGGGCGCGGGTTGTGCAGGTTTCCCCAGCCTGTGTTTTCAAGGTTGATTTTTAGGGCGAGCAAGCCGCCCGGAGCGACCCGCCCGGGGGATTCGAAGTTGTTTACCTGAAACCTGTAGCCCAAGCGCCGCCGGATTTCGGGCCAGCACCCCCCCGCCTTCCATCCATTGTCCGTCGAAGATGGCAGATCGCTGATGTCCAGATACGAAACGTGCTGGCGCCTAAAAGCATCCATGGCTTCAACGCACGTGGGAGGAGTTGGCACGAGGATCCCGCAGACACGGATCATGGCCCCCATGGGCACAAACCGGGTATCCGCTTCGACTTTTTGGCGTAACGGATCCCTCGGGCCACCCGGATAGAAATCGCCCTCGGTCTGTTCTGAGAACGCGCAGAAATTGTAAAAGCCTATGCGGGTGTCGTTCATTTGAGAGAACGCAGTTTCGGTGGTGACAGGATCGGGAAACCGTACATAACGGTCGGCGGCGAAGGGCAACATCAACATGCGCGTGGGGGGCACAGCGTCCAGCAGCGCATCGATGATGCGGGCGCGGCTTTCGGTGGTCAGGAGGTTGTTCGAACTGGACGTCCACGTGCCCCAGAGGCCGACGAACCCCGCGTGAACGGCCGCGAGGACGTCGGAGTTTTTTTGCAGCAGTGGTTTTAACTGGGCGATGTGGCGCAGGATTCGATCGAGAGGCGCATCCATGCTCCCGAGCATTGTGTTTGCGTAGACAAAACGGATCAGCGCCTTGGTGCCGGTCTGCCGCAGGCGCGTGCAGATGTTTTCGAACCGAGAGAAGTAGAGATCATCGAGGTCGCGATCCCGGTAATTGTCGATGAAGTCGACGATCGACGTGACCGAGGTGCCTTCGGCTCGTAGCACCGACCCGTCAGTCCCCAGTCGAAAGAAATTTTCGATCGGGCCGCGCTCAGGCGAGGCGAAAATTTCGGTCGAAGGCTTGATATTTCGCGAGATCAAGGGCTCTGACGGTGGGGCAATATCGGGCGCGACGTCTGGAACCAGCGCGGCGACGACATCCGTCCCGGCGTCGCGCTGGGGGGCTTCGCCCGTGTCGATCGTGACGCCGGGACTTGGTGCAACCGTGTCGGAAGGACGTCCGTCGGCGGGTGATTCCGGGGGGATCGTCTGGGGGGCGTCCGCTACGGCCATGACGCGGCCATCTATTTTTTCTGAGTTTGTGACCGGTGGGGCATCCGGATTTTGTGGGGCCGGGACGCAGCGCTTATCCGCATCGCACCGGAATCCAGAGGGGCACCGGCCATCCCGCAGGCACACCATCTCGCTTTTGGGATCAGGAATCGACACACACCCCGTCACCAGGAGGCTGATCAAACATGCGACGCGCCGTTTTAAATTCACGAGGGAGAGCCAAGCCATCGGAGTCTCGCTGGCAAACCTGAAGGCGCTTTTTTTTCCTGAAGCTGGCCTACAAAACCGCCGATAAATTCAAAAATGGCAATTTTCGCGAAGGCTGTCGTGGTGGCCGTGGTGTTTGGGGCCTCGTTGAGCGCCTGCCAAGACGCCGCCAAAGTCCACCGAACTTCCGACGCCGCCATCGGCGAGGGGGAGGAAACGCGGGGGCAGGGGGGGGCGCCGGGGCGGGGTGGGGCCGGTACGGGGGGCGCCCTGGGTGGGGCCGGGGGGCGCGTGAGCGCTGGGGGGATCGATGCTCTGAGCGCCGTCGATGTCGGGCGGCCACCGCTCTTGCAGGTCGATGCACAATCCGTTTCGGATCCCGACGTTGGTATCGATCGAGCGCCGATCGACGCGCTGGGGCCGAGCATCCCTGTGGATGCGCCGACGTTCCCGCCTGACATGATGGCCGCAATACCCGACATGCCTGCCCCAGCCCGACCCGATGCGCCTTTAGATGTTCCGGGCGATTTACCTGAGCAGGTCGGCGGTGCCGACGCGCCGCCGGCGACGTTTCAAGACGCCGTGACTGCGGACGGTTCGAAAGACGGCGTTACGACCGACGTGCGGGACGGCATGGCTGGGGGGACGGGTGGCGATGCCGCCGGCGCGGGGGCATCTGATAGCCAACGATCCGACGTGCCCCCTGTCGACACGGCCCCCCCGTCACCGCTTATCGACGATTTAGAGGATTGTGACGTGCAAACCATCAAGGTCGATGGACGCGGAAACTATTGGTATTCGTATAAGGATCCGAACGGCACGGTTGCCATGCCCGTGCCGTTCGCGGCGAGTCTCGGTGGATCGCCCATCAGCCCGGGATGTTCGGCGCATCTTTCGGGAAGCGTCGTGGTCGTGATGATGGACAAATATGGGTACGCAGGCATGGGGTTCACGATGGCCCCAACGCAGTTTTACGATTCCAGTCGTTTCAAAGGCATTTCGTTCTGGGCCAAAGGTGCGTGTAGACGGCCACGCAATGGCGCTGAAATCTGACCAGTGAAAGGCGTCATGACTTTGCTTTGCCCTTTTTCGCGGTAGGCTTTTCCGTTTTCAGGCG
>JAYUUT010000379.1:0-4694 GCA_043754455.1 Myxococcales bacterium | reverse complement strand
CGAAGTCTTCCGATTTGCCATCGAAGATCACGCAAGGGACGTGCATCGTGTTGGCATCGTCAGGGTGTTCTTTGGCAAAGAACTGCAGGGCCGCCAGCCGGTGTTGCCCGTCAATGATCAGGTATTTGCCCCGCGGGCCTTCCAGATTGCCGACGTTTTGGTATTCACCGACCGGATCGAAGCGCAACCGTTCGTTGGTGAACAGCAGCACGGTCCCTGGGATCGGGGGCTGGCTGACGGCGGTTTCGTAGAAATTTTTGATGGCGGCGACCTTCGCCTTAGACATCTGGCGCTGAAACGCCTTGTCGTTCTGTTCAATATGGGAAATGAACTTCCCAACTTCGTCGTTGTCTGCCACTTCCTCGGCCGCGATTTTGTCACCATCGCTGTAAAAGCGGCTGATGAATTGAACTTTTTCCAGCAGATCCCCGGCGGGATAAGCCACGAAATAGAACACGCTATCCTTCTGCCTCACCTGTGTCGCCAGCATGGCGCTGACTGTACCATCGTCGACCTAGGTTTCGGTGGGCCACTTTTTTTGACGCGTTCCGTTGCTCGGGCGCGGGCCAGGCGATCACCCCGGCGCGTCTTCCCCGATGGACGGGGCAGTGTTTTTTGGGGGTGTCGCAGGCGCGTCTTCCAGCGATGTTAGTTTGCTAAATTGGGCGTACGAACCCGGCGCTACGTGTCCCAAGGAACGAATGCGCTCTGCAATGGGATCCACAGTGTTCCAAAGTTCCGTGTACTGGGTCATGAGGTACAGCGTATAGGTATCGGCAAGCACCTCAGAAAGCCCTTTCGGATCCGACCAGCGTCCGGTGGTACATTCCGCCTCGCGATGAAGACCACACGACTCATGCTCGTGCGTCACGGCGCCACTCGACTCACGGCCGAGGATCGCTTTTCGGGCGCAACGGGGGTGGACCTTTCGGACGAGGGACGCAAGCAAGTAACCCGACTGGCCGATCGCCTCGCAGGCGAGCCGATCGCCGCGGTCTACTGCAGCCCCCTTGGCCGCGCGGTCGAGACGGCCGCTTTTCTCGCCAGGTCGCATGACCTGTCCCCCACTGAGCGCGACGGCTTGCGCGAGATCAGCCACGGGCACTGGGAGGGGCTCACACGTCGCGAGGTGGAAATGCGCTATCCGGACGAGTACACCGCTTGGGAAGCTGATCCGTTCACGTTTGCGCCCGAGGGTGGCGAGTCAGGGCTGGCAGTCCTGGCGCGTTCCCTGCCGGTCATCCGCGAGATCGTCATAGCGCACGAGGGTGGCAGCGTGCTCGTGGTCTCGCACAAGGCCACCTTGCGGCTGGTCCTGTCGAGCCTACTCGGCTTCGACGCCCGCGGCTATCGCGACCGCCTGGATCAGTCGCCGGCCTGCTTGAATGTGGTGGACTTTAAGGATCCCGCCCGCGCGCGCCTCATGCTCTTTAACGACGTTTCCCACTACCAGGGCCATCCGCGCCGGGCTGAGGCCAACCTGTCGAAATGGTGGGAGCCGGGCTGATCCCATATGAAACAGCACCAATATGCTGACCCGCCGGGCATCGAGGACCTCCAGCAGGCGATGTTGATGGCCTGGCGATCGACGCGGCCGATGTAACGGCTCGTGGGGGGGCCAGGGGGGAGGATGGCTCTTATGGGGCGATGTAACGGCAGGCCCGCGGGCCGGGCGCTTTTCGAGGCGGCTTGGCTCGTCCTTCTTGGGGCTTCGTGTCAGGGCCCTACGTCTGACCCCGAGCCGCCGACCCCCGCGGACACGGTTGGAGTTGCGGGCCAGCGGGCGGCGGGGCGTGGCGTGGGGGCTGGGGGCACCACCGGCTCGGCGGGCGGCTCCCTGAGTGGCGCAGGCTCGAATGCCGGCACAGCGGGTACGATGGGCACCAACAATGGGACCCGGCCGGACGTGGGATCACGGCCGCAAGGGGGAGACGCTTCCACGACGTCGCCTAACGTCGGGATGCCCGACAGCGGCGTGGCGTTGGATGGGATGTGCAACCCGACGGCCGGGCCCCCGATCTGGGTCGAAGAGCAAAGTGCGGTGAAGGCCACCGTCACGTGCGGGACTGGGAAGGTGGCCACTTTCCAGGTGGCGAATCTCCCCACCGGGGCGCAGTGGAACGCAGCGACCAGCACCCTCACGTGGACCCCGGGACTGGATCAGGCCGCGGTTTATGTACTGAAGATCACGTCGACACCATACGACGAGGTGGGCGACCTTAAGATCGGGGTCGCCGACAAGTTCGACAGCCCCATGAACAAGCCACTCTCGGATCCCAAGACGTACACCGAGGAGTTCGGTCTGCCGGTCTTTCACCTGACCGTCCCCGACGCTGATTTTGCGGCAGATCTCAAAATCATGCAGGCGCAACAACAGGATATTTGGGCCGGAATGACCTGCACGCAAGGATGTCCTCCGGGCCCTAAGGGGACCTGGAACCGTCCCACTCCACTCGTTTATCGCGGCAAAGTTTTTCCGATGGTCGAGGGTCACTATCGAGGCGCATCGTCGCTTTTTTACGGCAAACGCAACTTTACGCTCAATTTCCCCAAAGGCGACCGGTTCAGGGAGGGGATCATGGCGGGGGGGCGGATGACCGATCGGGCAAAGATTGCGCTCATCACAACCTGGGACGACAATTCGAATCTACGCTGGCGCCTTGCGCTGGAGTTGTGGAATCGGCTTGACCCCAAGAACATACCGCTGCAGCACTTCAGCGCCGTCGTTTTCGTGAACGGAAAATATCACGGGCTGTATACGGTTGCGGACAAGATTGACGACAAGCTGCTTGAGCGAAATGGACTGGCCCAGACTGGGAATGTCTACATGGGGATCGACCACAACGCGAACTTCGAACGGGGAACAATGGCCTGTGGCTATCTCGGCTTCACCAAGAAGGAGGGAAAACCTGATATGTGCACCATGGCGGGGATGTTCGTTCCCGCCAGCATGGACGATTTTTTGCCATTCCGTAAGTTTGTCGCTGAATCCACCGACGAAGTTTTCAATGCCGAGGTCACCAAGATTCTGGAGGTGCGCGACTTTGTGGGAACCTGGATACACGCCACCGCTATAGACGCGAACGATAGCTACGGCAAGAACGGGGTTTTCTATCATGACCCGGCCGGCACCGGCCCTTGGCGTGCCATGGTGTGGGACTACAACGCCTCGTTTGGGCAGGGGTGGGATGCGAAACGCGCGCCGGCGACCGAAACCGATCCGAATAGCTTTGCGGCCCCGCCTAAGATCAGGGAGAAGGATAACAACCTGTGGCGCAGGCTCTTAAAACATCCCACCATTGGCCCCGAGGCGAAAGCCCGCTATGCGGCCGTGCTCAAGGGCGCATGGAAGATCGACGACATGATGGCCCTGGTTGACAGTTTCAGCCAGGAGACCGAGGCGGCCGCCAAGCGAGACGAGCGTAAGTGGGGCGCCGAGACTGCCAAGTCCTTCAAGGCACGGCCGACCGATCGGGCGGGCGAGATCGCTTACGCGCGTAGCTGGATCCAGGATCGCTGGGCCTATCTGCGCACATTGTATCCATGACCCGCGGGAGCGCCGGATGCTGCGACGGGATCGTGAGCAATCACGCAGGACGATTGCCGGCTATCCGCTCGACGGTGTCGTTAACTTCTTGACTGTAATCAGTCCGGGTCACCACGTCGGCGAGCGCTAGAATCCCTATCAGCACATTCTCTTCATTAACCACCGGAAGGCGTTTAACCCCTAGGCCTCCCATTAAGGCAAGTGCGTTGACAATAGTCTCACCCGCAAGCACCGTGGCCGGGGCCTTGGTCATTATCTGCCTAACTTCAGTCGTAAAGAATGCGTTCTGATCGTCAATTCCCCGTATCACAATATCCCGATCGGTGACCACTCCAACCACTCGATTCTCAGGATCCACGACGGGCACAACGCCCACCCCTTCGGTCTTCATCAGGGCGGCGATCACTGTTAGGGTAGTCCTTGGGCTCACGGACCGAACCTCTTTAGTCATTATTTCACCGACCAGCAGTGGATGTGGGGCCTGCGGCCCAACGGCCGGCGAGATCGATACTGGCGGGCGTCGGTTTTCCGTCGATGATTCGGGGGGCCGTTTATGAACACCGCCTCCTTCGGATTCCATTCGGCCAACGGCTTCTTCTTCGATGACAGTCTTCTTCTTTAGATCTCCGGTCGACGATGCTGTATTGCTCATATTCATGTTCCTTGTGCTGCTTGGCAGTGGCACGTCCCCACCACGCTGGGAGGTTGGCGTCTCATGGACCTCCGTTCCAGCAATTCATGTGCCGTCCTTCCTCCGCCTTGCTTTTCGGGGCACTGGCCGTGACCGGGCAATACAAAGCGACTGCGTGTCACCTACCGGTGACGTCCTGACCGCGGCGTTACTGTCACTTTGAGCGAGCGTCCGGTCACCGAAACGTTCATGCGAGGGGGGTATTTGAACTTCGGTCAATCGTCCACGTATGACTGGGGGGCAGTGAGCGAGCGGGGCGCGTTGGGGATGCGTAGAAACCAGCGGAAAAGCCTCCGTTCCCGCGAAATCCGTGCCGGACATTTGCGTCACCATGATCGGCGGAGCGCCTCCGCCTTGTAAGCCGATTCCGCGCCAAGGGCACATACGACGGTGTGACGAGCTTCCCCCCGCTGAGATCCTCGTCGCGCTGGTGCGGCCGTCCCTGGTCGGCGATAA
>JAYUUT010000378.1:0-13939 GCA_043754455.1 Myxococcales bacterium | reverse complement strand
CGGCGCAGGTCACGGTCATGCAGGGATTACTCTCGGAGTTCGATATTCCGACGTTGCTGCAGACCCTGGGGGTTGGACGGCAGACCCTCTCGCTTGAGCTGAGTGACAAGGGCGCCCCAGTCGGCACTCTCGTGACCAAGTCGGGGATGCTCGTGACGGCGCGTGCGGGCGGGCTTCAGGGATGGCCTGCCGTGCGGAAGCTGATGCAGACGCCAGCGGACAGGCAGTTCAAGGTATTTCGCCTGGTGGGCGACCTGCCCCCTGGTGAACCGATCGGCACCATCGCGCAGGTGTTAATGACGATTCTGGATCCCACGATCCCGGGGGCCGCTCAGGCCGTCGTGCCGACGCGCGATTGGCTGGCGGTCATGCAGGGTCGTGTCGCCGACGTTGGGGTCCGCGGCCTGCTGGAAGTCCTGGCTGCGAGCCGCCTTTTGACCCAGATCCAGATCGCCAGGGGCGGGACTCAACTGGGACATATCAACCTCAAAGCCGGTAGGGTTGTCTCGGCGCAAACAAGTCTATCAGACGGAATCGAGGCCTTTCGGACGCTGCTTGATCCGGAACCAGACTGCACCTTCGGCGTCTTTCGCTCTCCGGGGGCCGTGGTGGCCGCCGAGTCGCTGGGAACGATAGAGGATCTGCTTGAAATCGAGGCGACCACGCGGCCCGTGTCGCTGCCACCCGCGCTGCTGGCGCAGGTGCAGGTGCAGGGCCGATCGCGAAAACGCCTGCCCGCGCCCTTGTGGATTGGCGGCCTGACCGGCGCTGCGGTCGTGGCAGCGTTCGTGGCGCTGCGAAGTTCCACCATACACCCGCCCGAGACGTCGCTTCCGACGAAGACAGCGGTTGTGGGGGGCCAGCCGAGTGCCGCACCTGCGGTTTCGCCTCCCGCTGCCGCACCTGCGGTTTCGCCTCCCGCTGTCGCGCGGCCCGCGGTCGTCGCCTCGCCAGCCCCGACATCCCCTCTTGCCGCTGCGGTCGCCCCCACCGCCGTGGCCCCGGCTCCCAGTGCCGCCGTCGCCTCGGCTGCCCGTGGGTCCGAGCCACGTTCCGTTGTATCGCCTACGAACCTGACAGTTCGCCGGGCCCAGATCCTGCTTCGGCGCCGTGGCTTCAGCCCGGGCCAGATCGACAATATGTTCGGACCGCGCACCGGCGCTGCTATTTCGGCGTTTCAGCGTGCGGAAGGCCTTCCCGAGAGCGGTAAGCTGGATCGCGAAACGGTACGCGCTCTCGCGCGACCCGCGAACCCCTGAGCGCGGCCGCGTGGCTGCTGTCTTCGCTGCTTCCGGACCCTTTCCTACGTAGCCTTCACGGTGTCTTAGAAAGCTTCACGTAGCGGTTCCCAATAAACCCGGCCGCCAGCAGCCACGGGATACAGACAGGAATTGCCAGGGCGGACGCGCCCCCGACGCTGAGCCCGGCTGCCAGCAGCCACCCGAAGGCGTTGGCCCCGACGATGTCACCGCCGCGATAGACGACCGTGTCGATGAAGGCCTTGGCCTTGTATTTATCCTCCCGCGATACGACGGTGAACAGCAGGGCCATGGCCGGGCTGCCCAGGCCATTCCCTGCGGCCCGCCTGACGATCTGAACCACCGTTACCAACGCGACACTGGGAAAGGCCGCCACCAACCCAAGGCCCGCCCCCGCAAGGGCGGGTAATATGCACAGGGTGGCGGTTAACCCCAGGCGTGCCAACAGGCGCCCCACCAGGGCGGTTTGTGCGATGGCGGTGACGGCATTGGTTAGCAAATCGGCCGTGGCGAAGATGCGCGTGCGGGCCACAGGATCAGTTTCCGCCCCGGCCACCGTGCGTATGAAGATCAAGTACCCGATGGTGGCCGTCAGGGTCGCACACAGCAGGTAGACCGCTGTACCCAAAAGGTATCGGGACCGAAAGACGGCGCCCACCCCTGACAACACCGTGCCGCCCACCGCAGCTTCGTCATTGGCAAGAATGGTTGTACGGGTTCGTGCCGCGGCTGCGACCCGCGAGGTTGCAAACGCCGCCGCTTCCAACAATAGGGCTGACACCAACAGCAGGTTCACGGGTCCCAGGGGCTTGACCAGGGTGGCCGTGATGATCGGCCCCAACACGGCCCCCGCACTGCCACCTGCCGCGATAAGGCCGAACAAACGTCGGGCCTCGTCGGGGCGGAACACATCGGCCATGAATCCCCAGAACACGGCCACAGCGAACAGATTGAACACGCTGACCCAGACATAAAAAATCCGTGCCCACATCGCGTGATCGCCCGTTGTCCGAAAGGCGAAAAAGAATCCAATTAGATTCGCGATGAAAAACCGGTACACCCACGGCAACAACCGCCGCCGTGGCACCCGCGCCACCAGGGCCGACCAGATTGGATTGGCGGCCACCATCACGATGAACGTGATCGCCATCAGCCGTGGCACCTGGTCTACCCCGCCGGACACGGCCATTTCTTCGCGCAGAGGGCGCAGGATGTAATAACTGGTCAGTAAAAAAAAGAAGTACAGGAATGACCACAGGACGATCTGGCCTTCGCCGTCCCCAAGGGCCCCCCACCGGGACAGGCGGCGGCCAAGCCCAGAGGCGGGTTGGGCAATGGGCACACGGCAACGTTAGCAGCCGGGGTCGATTCCTTCGTGCAAACGTTTCCGTTCACCCTGCAACCGATTTCACGGGGGACGGATTGGCGGGCTTGTCGTAAAACCTCGGCCCATGGCCAAAGCCCTTGCACCTATCAAGCACCTGCGTTGGTACATCTGCGGGTTGCTGTTCCTGGTCACCACGATCAACTACGTGGATCGCGTGTCGATGGGGGCGATGGAGCCCATCCTGCGCGAAAAAATCGGCTGGGACGCGGCCCAATACGCGTGGATCAATTTTTCGTTTCAGTTGGCCTACGCGATGATGTTTCCCTTGGCGGGCCGACTTTTGGATCGGGTGGGGGTGCGGCAGGGGCTGATGTGGGGCGTGATCGTGTGGAGCCTCGCAGCGATGGGACATGCCCTGGCCTCGACGGTGCTGGGGTTTGCGGTGGCGCGTTTTATTTTGGGGTTGGGCGAAGCGACGAATTTTCCCGCCAGCATCAAGGCGGTTGCCGAATGGTTTCCGCGGCGGCAGCGGGCCCTGGCGACCGGCATTTTCAACACCGGTACCAACGTGGGGGCGATGCTTCAGGGGGCCATCGTTTTGCTGGCGGGTTTTTGGGGCTGGCAGTCTGCGTTTATCGCGCTTGGGTTGTCGGGCCTTTTGTGGCTAGGGTTGTGGCTGTGGTTCTATCGATCGCCCGAAGACCACCCCCGCCTTGCCCCGGCTGATCTGGCCGACATTCGTAGCGACAACGACGGTCCGGCCACGGGCGCCCGCATTCCGTGGCCGTCACTGCTGCGTTACCGGCAAGCCTGGGCCTTCATTTTGGCCAAGATGTTTACCGATCCGGTCTGGTGGTTTTATCTGACTTGGTTGCCGCCTTATCTGAACCGCGAACGCCACCTGTCAGCGCTGACCGGGGCCGCGCTTTTGATCTGGCCCTATCTGGCCGCCGACGTGGGCAGTATTTTTGGTGGCTGGCTGTCGGGGTATCTGATCCGCCGGGGCTTGCCGCCCGGGCGGGCGCGTCTGGTCACCATGGGTCTGTTTGCGGCGGGACTGCCGCTGTCAATCTTGTCCGTTCGCGCCGAAAGCGCCGGTGCCGCCATTGCCTTGATAAGCATCGCCACGTCCTGTCACCAGGCCTGGTCCGCCAATGTCTATACTCTGGCCTCTGATGCGTTCCCACGGCGGGCGGTTGCGTCCGTCGTGGGGTTTGGCGGCATGTGCGGCGCCATCGGCGGGCTGTTTATGAACCTGATCGCAGGCGGCGTCATCATGTGGGTTGGCTCGTACACCCCCCTGTTTATTTTTGCGGGCGCCATGCATCCCCTGGCCTGGATCAGCATCCGCACCTTGGTTGGCAGGGCCGTCACGCCGGTTGACCTTGATGGCGAGGGGGGAGTGCGGACCGCCTTTTCGCCCGGTTTGCTGGCAGGTGGTGTTGGCATGGTCGCCTTGGGTGCGGCCATCATCGTGTTGGCCCGGGCCAACTGGCAGGCCGTGTTGACGGCTACGAAAAACTCGTCGGCCGCTGCCTGGGGATCGATCGCCGCTGCGATTTTGATCGTCGGTATGGGACTGGCCCTGGTCTACGCGTCCCGGGGTCCACGGTTCGCGCAAGGCCCACGTACGCCGGTTTAGCCGCGCGCGACTGCCGACTTTTTGGGTTGAGGCCTACCGCCCCATCAACCGCCGGACACGCTGGGCAAGGTGTTTGGCCCGGTGAAATGCGAAATGGGGTGTGGTCGATGGGACGCCGAGGTCTAGGCTGACGACACCGGGGTGGGACCATAGGGGGCGCAGGCGGCTGCGGGTCCTGCGGGTGGGGCGGCGGCTTAGCAGACGGGCCAGGCGCAGGTGATCGCCCGACAACACGCCACCTGCGCGCAACGATCGGTAGCGGGCTAACAGCAACCGTTCGGGACGTCTTAGCTGACTCTCAATTTCCAGGATCTTCAGGTCGCCCAAAGAAATCCCCCACAGGTCGTCCATCAGCCGAAGTGCCAACGCCAGATACAACTGAAGCCCGTTGTCTTGCACCAATCCGACGACGGTTTTCCATTGGGATCTGTCAAACCCGCGTCCCAGCAACAGCAGATCCAGCAGCCAACCCCAGTTGGTGCCCGGCCCTGCGATTCCAAAATGGCACAGCAGCGCTGCAAATAAATCCGGCCCTGATGGCGCTTCAAAACTGAAACCATGTGCGCTGTGCGTACGGGTTGCCGACAATAATCGTTCGGTGAAACCTTCGGGAAGGTCGGGCCACAGCCGGTGGTGAAGTTCTATGAGGCCTAGATCGGGATGTATCACCGGATACTGGTAGTTGTCGTTGGTGAAGTAGTCGACAACCGCCGGATCTTCGGATCGGGGGCGACAGCCAAGTGCCGTCAGGGCTGCCAAGGCGTTTGGCAGCGTGCCCGGACGCAATAAAAGGTCCAGATCACCCAAGGGGCGTTCGGCGGGATCGGGATAGACCAGCAGCGCGGCCCCCAGCCCTTTGAAGAGAACAGGCGCAGCCCCCGCCCGGCCCAGGGCGTCCAGCACCGCGCGGGTGGACGCCTCGCGCACCATCCAAAAAGCGTGCGCGCCCATTAAGCCTGGTCGAAGGGCGGCCTCGATCGGGGGCGACAGCACAGCGGCGATGCGGGACAGGTAGGGGCCCACGCGGTGGCGGCTGGCCCAGGTGGCGAATGCTACCAGATCCATATCGGCGCGCGGCGTCCGGCCCGCCAGCAGGGCGGCGACCGCATCGTGAAATACGGCATCGCCCCGGCCTACGCTATCCACTACGATCAACGGCCGCTTAGTTTTTTCACTTGCGCGATCAAGGCAGGAATCGTGGCTTCCCACGTGGCAACCAAACCATAGTCGGCCACCTGGAAAATCGGCGCCTCGGGATCTTTGTTGATGGCCACGATGACCTTCGATCCTTTCATGCCGGCCAGATGCTGAATGGCGCCTGAAATCGCGACGGCGATATACAGGCTGGGCGCCACCACCTTTCCGGTCTGCCCCACCTGCAAATCGTTGGGCACCATCCCGGCATCGCAGGCGGCGCGGCTGGCCCCCAGGGCGCCACCCAGAAGGTCGGTCAGCTCTTCCAAGATTTTGAAGTTTTCGCCCGCCTTCATGCCACGGCCACCAGATACGACGATCTTGGCCTCGGTCAGTTCGGGACGTGCGCTTTTGGTGCTGTGCAGACTGACGATTTGCGCACCCAGGGCGTCGATGGGCCCCGGATCAGCGGCTTCGACGGTGCCGGTATTTCCCGAGGCTGCGGCGGGTGCAAATCCGGTTTGCCGAACAGTCGCGCCAACGACCGGTGTGGTGACCTCAATATCCAACAACGCATTTCCCGCGTAGGTGGGGCGACGAAACAGGCCCTTGCCCCCGACGGATACGACGTCGCTTCCGACCCCGGCCCCCAGCAGCGCGGCCGCACGCGGCAACACGTCCTTGCCGGTCGATGTGGCCGATGCCACAAACGCGGTGGCCCCCGTCAATTTCACCGCGGCCGCCAGCACGGGCGCCCAGGTTTCCGCCAGGCACGCGTCCAACTGGGCGTGGCTGTAGACCAGCACGCGATCGACGTAGGCGGCGGTTCCGGCGGCTGCCGCCTGCACAGCCGGATCCGTGCCGCCGATGACGACGGCCACCACGGGCCCCCCATGATGAACGGCCAGTTCGCGGGCGGCGGTGATGGCGGGTAGCGACGCGCCCTTGGGTCCGGCTTGCCCAACTTCAACCAAGACAACAACAGCAGCCATCACAGCACCTTCGCTTCGTTCTTCAGCTTGTCGACCAGTTCTTCCACGGTGGCGACCTTGACGCCGGCCTTCCGTGTGGGCGGGGCCACGTGCGCCACCGCCTTGACCAAAGGTGCGGTGGCCACGCCTAGGCTTTCGGCCGTGATCTCGCGCAATTCTTTTTTCTTGGCCGCCATGATGCCCTTGAGCGATGCGTAGCGCGGGCCTTCGTCCCATTCGGTGCCTAAAGGCGAAAGACCCGCATGGCGCACGGCCTGTTTTCCGATGATGCGCAGATCCACAGTTGCGACCGCAGGCAGGCGCACGCGTTTTTCTTCGACGCCGGCATCAACCTCGCGGCTGGCGGTCAGGGTGGCACCGTCTTCAGCTACGACGACAGACGCCAGGAACGTGGCCTGGGGCCAGCCCAGATTGGCGGCCAAGATCTGTCCGACCTGGTTGGAATCCCCATCGACAGCCTGTTTGCCCAGCACGACCAAGTCGGGTTTTTCTGCCAGCACGACGGCCTTGAGCACCCGCGCGACGGCGTCTGCGTCCAGAGTGGCGTCATCACCCGCAATCAGGATCGCGCGATCGGCGCCCATGGCTAAAAGTCCCCGCAACTGCTGCGACACTTCTTTGGGGCCAATACTAACGACCACAACGTCGCCGGAACGTTCGCCTCCCTTACCTTTTTCGGTCAGGCGTAGGGCGGTTTCGACCGCGTATTCATCAAACGGGTTGATCTGCCAGGTGGCCGCGGACAGGTCCAGATTTGAACCGGCAAACTTCAACCGTTGTTCAGGGTTCGGCACACGTTTAACGGGAACCAGGATCTTCACATCAGCCTCATGGGGATAGGAGGAAGAATCAACCCGAGGCGACGCGAAGGGCGTCCTCAAGGTCGAACAGGACATCCTCGTCTAAATCGACGAGGTAAACGGTAGAAGGGTTTGGATGCTTGTGGGCCCGCAGTTCGTCCACCATCGCGCGGGCCGCGTCGGCGGAATCAAGGCCGCCAAGGCCGGTGCCCATGCCGGGAATGGCGATCATGCCAAACCCGCGATGGGCGGCGGCGATCAGCGCCGCCCGGGTGGCGCGCCGCACGTCTTCGACCCCTACCTTGGTGCCGGGTTCTTCCATTGTGGGGGCATGGATGACGTGTTTGGCCCATAGGGACCCCGCGTTGGTCACAACGGCGGCGCCTATGGCGATGGGGGCGAGGGACATGGCCTCGCGCTGAATGGATGACCCACCCTTGCGGGCCAGCGCGGCCGCAACTCCACCCCCCATGATTCCTAAGGAATTCGCAGGGTTAACAACAGCTTCTACGGCCATCTCGGTGATGTCCGTTTTCGCGAGGTGGATCACCATGGTGAACTTGGGTACGCGCGACGCACCCTAACATCGCCGCGGAAAACCCTCAAGAGATTCGGTCTAGTTTCTGGGCTGACGTATTTTCTGGGCTGCCGTAGTGTGTGGGGGGATGGCGCGCACGTATCTGATGGTTGGCCTTTTGGGGTTCCTGGCCGGGCCCGCCCTTGGTTTTGCTGTTGCGGCTACTGACGACGGTCACGACTTCATTGATGATGTCACAGGCCTTTATCAATTGGCGGCCTGCGGCGGTGATGACGGCGGGGCGGGGACTGTGGCCGCCAAAACCCACTGCGTCCGCGTGCGTGGCCTGGTGGACCGGTATCAAAAGGGGTGGTTGCGTAGGGCCGCGCCCTTTCTGCGCACACTGCGACCGGCCTCCCTGCCGTCCGATGTGGTCTATCCGTTTGGCGGCGGCGACGTGGTGGGGGCGCTGGCGACTTTTCCCGATGCGGCGGTGTTGACCACAATGTCCCTGGAACCCGTGCGTGATCCCCGGCGATGGCGTGGGGCCTCGCCTGACGTGTTGGCGGCCTCACTGATCCGCGCCGGGGATAACATCCAGCACTTGTTACATGCGGCCCACAACAAAACATCCAACATGAGCCGTGGGGTCAAAGATCCCTTGCCGGGGGAACTGGTGCTGGGGTTGGTGGGGCTTTTGGCGCATGGATATGAACCCGTGGCGGCAAGATTTTTCCAGATCGCCCCCGACGGTCAATTGCGGTATCTGCGTGATCTGGAAACTGAAGGGAAGGACCGAAAATGGTTCGACAATGTGCAAATCGATTTTGCACCTTTAGGCGGAGGCACGCGGCGGATCTGGCGCCACGTCGCCGCGAATTTGGACGACGTCCATTTTCAAGACTCGCCCCTCAAAAGGCATCTGGAAGCCAAGGGGGATGTGGCGGCGATGACCAAGGCGGCCAGTTATTTGTTGTGGGGTGCGCCGTTTACCGGCGTTCGGACGTATCTAAGTACCCACGCCGTGTGGATGATTTCTGACAGCACGGGGCTGGCCCCCAAACACGCGCAAGAGGCGCATCTGTCCCAGCAGACCTACGGGGCCTTCACGGGCACCTTTTTACCCAACCGCAGCCTGGCGATTGTCGCCGATCTGGTGGCGTTGTGGAAGGCGCAGCCTGTGCGGGCCTTGCCGATGCGATACGGATATCCAGATGTGGCGGGCAACGGACATTTGATGGTGACCACGCGGGACAAATGATGGCCTTCGTCCTGACTGTCTTTTTTCTGCTGAACCCGGGGGCGACCTTCACGGCGTCCGAATGGGGGACAACGACGCGAATTGACAGTGATGAGGGGCCCGTTCATTTATGGATGCCTGCGGGGTATCAGGGAAAACGGGCGCAGGTGGTGGTGTATGTCCACGGCTTGTTCATCGACGCGGATGGGGCCATGGTGCGGCACCAGTTGCCCGAACAATTTGCCCAAAGCGGACGCAACGCTTTGTTTATAGTTCCCGAAGCGCCGTCGCAGGCGGGTGACTCGCCAAGGTGGGCTTCGCTTCCTGCCCTTTTGGCCCTGGGGCGACGGCAGGTGCAAAGCGCAGGAATGACGGCGCCCGATAGCAACGCGTCCGTTGTGCTGCTGGGCCATAGCGGCGCCTACCGAACCCTGGTCAATTGGCTGCCCGACCCGCGTGTTCATGAACTGATCCTGATGGACGCGCTTTACGGCAACGAAGATGAATTTGCGGGCTGGATAGCCGATCCGAAGGCGCAGGGCCGTTCGTTGGTGCTGGTTGTGCAGAACACACGGCGATGGGCGGAACCATTCGTGAAACGGTTCCCCCGGGTTATCATTTTGCCGCAAATTCCCGACGTATGGACCGCGCCGCAGATCCGGGCACGGCTGCTGTATGCGACGTCGCAATGGTCGCATATGGATTTGGTGGAAACGCCCGGGGCCATTGCCCGCCTGCTGCAACGGACGAACCCCGTGGCGAATTCAGGGCGAAAACTGGCCAAGCCCTTGCCTTCGTCGACAATCAAGCGATGAATCGAGGCGCAGCATGTTCGCGGGACTAGCGCTGACGATGCTGGGGATTGGCGGCTTGGGCGTCGGCGTTCGGCTGATCCTGACCCGGCCACGGCCTGCCAATCTGGGGGGGATGGTCCTGGCGCCGGTCGGATGGGTGGCGTTGTTGTGCGGGCTTGTGTTGGCGTTCGCCAAATAATCGCTCGTAACCGCTGATCGGGCCGGGATTCTGGGAAAGATTCGGGCGCTCCTGCGTATTACGAGGGCTGGCCTTTACTTGGTGCGGACTTTGACTACACTGTGGTTCGATTTATTACCGTATCTGACATTACATTTTTGAGAGACAAAACAATGCCTCACGCGTCTGGCCCCGGTTCCCGTCCCCGACTGCTGCCCTTGTTTCTAGTTCTTGCCACGTTCGGTGGCTGTACCGCGCGGGTTGAACGCCAGCCCCGCCCCTTGCGCGTGGGACGGCCGGGAACGGCGACTTGGTCTGCTGCGATCGGCCTGCCCCTCGTGCCTGCGGCGGCGGCCAACCTTCCCAACGGCAACCTGCTGTTTTGGTCCGCTGACAGCCGAACCAGTTTTGGTGGATCGGGCAGCACCTATACGGCGATCCTGGACCTGAATACGCGCACGTCGTCCGAACTATTGGTCACATCGACGGCGCATGACATGTTCTGTCCCGGAACTACGGTTCTGGCGGACGGTCGGATCCTGGTCAACGGCGGGATCGACAGCGGGAAGACCAGCATTTACGATTCTGCCGTGGGCGGCTGGGTTACGGGGCCCGCCATGAAGATCGCGCGTGGTTACAACGCCAGCACGTTGTTGTGGGACGGATCGGTTTTCACGCTTGGGGGATCGTGGAGCGGCGGCACGGGCAACAAACACGGCGAAACCTGGACTGAATCGGGCGGCTGGCGCCTTCTGTCGGGTGTGCCCGTGACCCCCACTGTCACGGCTGATCCCGCAGGCATTTACCGCGCTGACAATCACATGTGGCTTTTGCCCACGGGCAACGGTCGGGTTTTGCACGCCGGGCCCAGCGTTCACATGAACTGGATCGATACGAACGGCAACGGCGCCATTTCGTCGGCGGGGGACAGGGGCGACGACGGCGACAGCATGTGCGGAACTGCGGTCATGTACGACGCGGGCAAGATTCTGAAGGTCGGGGGCAGCACGGCCTATCAGGACGTGGATGCCAACGCGAACGCGTTTTTGATCGATGCCACCGGGGGCCTGAACGTTCGCAGGCTGGCACCGATGGCTTACGCGCGTGCGTTTCACAACAGCGTGGTCTTGCCCAATGGGCAGGTGGTGGTCGTTGGGGGACAGACGCGGGCGGTTCCATTTTCGGACGATCGATCGGTCTTGGCAGCCGAATTGTGGGATCCCGCGACCGAGACCTTCACCCTGCTGCCCCCCATGTCGATTCCCCGCAACTATCACAGCGTGGCGCTGCTGCTGCCCGATGGGACGGTCCTTTCGGCAGGGGGAGGGCTGTGTGGTGGCTGTTCGACCAACCACGCCGACGCGCAGATCCTGACGCCGCCGTATCTGTTGAACGAAGACGGAAGTGCGGCGCTAAGGCCGGTGATCACGTCCGCGGGGACACAGATTTCTTACGGCGCTTCGATGGTTGTAACGACCGGATCGCCTGTTGCGGCCTTTTCGATTGTGCGTATGGGATCGACCACACACACGGTCAACAACGACCAGCGACGGATTTCGCTGACCTACCAGAACACCGGTGCAAACATCTATGCCGTGGCCATTCCCACCAATCCGGGCCTTGCGTTGCCGGGGTTCTATATGCTGTTTGCCCTGGATGCCGATGGGGTGCCGTCCGTGGCGCGCACAATTCAAATCGGCGGCAGCGATACGCCGCGTTTGGTGCCGCCGGGCGACCAACTGGCCAGCATCGGGGCGACGACGTCGTTGGCGCTGACGGCGACGGCACCTATGGTTTTTGGCACTGTTGCTTACGCGGCCACGGGCCTTCCTCCTGGTCTGACGTTGGCGGCGGCCACGGGGTTGATCACGGGCACCCCTACGGCGCTGGGCACCTTCGGGGTGACAGTTTCAGCGTCCAACACGGCGGGTAAGGTCAGCACGGAATTTCTTTGGAAGATTCTGCCTTCAGGTGGCCCTCGTTTTGTGAAACTGGAGGAAGTGACCGAGGTGAACGGGCAGGCCTGGGGATCGATGGCCGAATTCAATTTGATCGATCCCAGTGGTAACGTCATCTCCCGGTCAGGGTTTCGGGTCAGCGCGGACAGCGAGGAATTGGTGGGCGAAAACGGCGCTGCCAGCAATGCCATCGACGGGTTGACCACGACCATCTGGCACACCCAGTGGCAGTCAGCCAACCCGCCGCCGCCCCACGGTTTTGTGGTTGACCTGGGCGGGGCCCCGGCCCTAGGTGGGTTCCGGTACCTACCCCGACAAGGCGGCAGCCCCAACGGGACCATCGCGCGCTTCCGTTTCTATGTCAGCACCAACGGCACTGACTGGGGCAGCCCGGTCGTGGAAGGAGACTTCAGCACCATGGGGGCTGTGGCCGCTGAAAAGACCGTCCTGTTTTCTGTGGCCCAACCCAACCGCGCGCCGGTTGTGACGACGCCCGCGGCGCAGACCAGCGCGCAAGGGCAGATGGTGTCGCTGCCTGTGGCCGCTACAGATCCAGATGGTGATATTTTGTCGTTTGCAGCGACGGGCCTACCGCCGGGCCTGTTGGTCAATGCGACCAGCGGTGCCGTCGAGGGGACGCCCACAACGGCGGGGCTTTTTCATGTCACCGTCGTCGTGCAGGACCCAAAGGCCGCTAGCACGTCGATCGTTTTTGATTGGACCGTAACCGCCGCGCCCACGGTGATTGCCCCCTTACTGGCGCCACCTGTTTTAGTGGGCAGCCCAGTGTCCTATGCCCCAGATGTCTCGGGCCCGGGGTTGACCTTCGCCTGGGATTTTGGCGACGGATCGACACCAACTTCATTTGTCAGTGCAGCGGCCGCCGCACATGTGTTTGCAACGGCGGGACTTTTTACGGTCACCCTGTCGGCCAAGGCGCTGGATGGTCAGGTGACGACCCGCCTGTTCGCCCAGGCCGTGGTGACCCCGGTCGGCCTCGGCCGGGCGGTGTCGTCGGCCAATGTTGTGCTTGAATCCCGGACGGGCAACGGGGGGCAGCTGTGGGTCGTCAATCCGGACAATGACAGCGTCAGCGCGTTCGATGTGGCCACCCAGACCAAGGTTGCCGAAATTGCGGTGGGTGCCTCGCCTGCCACGTTGGCAATCGCGGCGGACGCGAAGATATGGGTCACGGCTCGTGATGGGGGAAGCCTTAGTGTGATCGACCCGGCAACACTTTCGGTAACCAAAACTGTTGCGATGCCGCGCGCCTCCCAGCCTTACGGCATTGTCTTCTCGCCGGTCGATGGTGCCGGATACGTGACTCTTGATGCCACGGGGCGCCTGTTGAAACTTGACGCCCAAGGGGCCATCGTTGGCAATCTGGACGTGGGGCCCCGGCCGCGCGATTTGACCATCGACGCGTCGGGGGCGCGGATCCTGATCTCGCGTTTCATTACGCCTCCGCTTCCGGGTGAAGGAACCGCCGTGGTCCAGACATCCGTCGGCGGATCCCCGCGCGGGGCAGAAGTTGTGGTGGTGAATGCCGCGGCACTTTCTATCCAGACCACCATTGTCTTGCGGCACAGCGACGCCCCGGATTCGACGGTGCAAGGCCGTGGCGTTCCCAACTACCTGGGCGCTGCAGCGATTTCGCCCGATGGGGCGTCAGCCTGGGTGCCGTCGAAACAGGACAACATTTTGCGTGGAAAACTGCGCGACGGGCTGAATTTGGATTTCCAGAACACGGTTCGTGCCATCAGCTCGCGCATCGATCTTGCGGGGCTAACCGAAGACTACGCGTCCCGGGTCGATCACGACAATTCGGGCGTGGCTAGCGCGGCGGCCTTTCACCCGACGGGCGCCTATTTGTTCGTGGCGCTTGAAACCAGCCGTCAGGTCGCGGTGCTGGATCCCGTGGGCCACCGTGAATTCCTGCGCTTCGATGCGGGCCGTGCGCCCCAAGGGCTGACCGTGACACCCGACGGGCTGCGCCTATTTGTTAGCAATTTCATGGATCGCAGCGTGGGTGTTTTCGATCTGGTGCCACTTATCAACTACGGCGAATCCCGGGTGCCACAGCTGGGCACATTGGCAA
>JAYUUT010000377.1:0-2987 GCA_043754455.1 Myxococcales bacterium | reverse complement strand
AAGCCTTTCAGTTCACAGATGCCAACGGCGAAGTCTGTCCGGCCGACTGGACCAAGGGCGCCGATACGATGAAGGACACCGTCAAGGAATCAAAGTCCTACTTCAGCAAACACGGCTGACCCGGCGCCGTCGCTTTGACGGCCCTGTGACAAAGGATCGGGCGCATTCCTGGGCAATCGGGGTGCGCCCGCTTTTTTTGGTTCCCAACCCGGTATGCTGCCGTGTTGGAGGATCGAAGACCTTTCATGCTGTCGCAGCTAACCGCCGAAACACTTCGCACAAAGACCCTTGGGGAAGCCCGAATCGCGTCGCCGCTGGGACGTATTGGCATCGGACCCTCTTTCGTTCCCGAAGGCGCCGGCGTGCCGGTTGACGTGGAATTGGTGCCGGGGCAGGTAAGGCGCAACGACCTGGCGTTTGAAAAGGCGGGCCCGCGCGAACGAATCTATTTCGATCCGCGCCAGGTGAAGGCCGCCATTGTGACCTGCGGCGGTCTGTGCCCGGGACTTAACAACGTTATTCGTTCTATCGTCATTCAACTGCGTTTCGGCTACGACGCGCCCAATCCTGTTCTGGGGATTCCGTACGGGTGGATGGGGTTGAATCCGATGAACGGGCTGCCTTTTTCCCGCCTGGAACCTGAAAATGTCAGCGACATTCACAAACACGGCGGCACCATTTTGGGTAGCTCTCGCGAAAAGGTGAATCCCGAAATCGCCGTCAGTGTGCTGCGCCACCACGGGGTCAATGTGCTGTTTGCCATCGGGGGTGACGGGACACTCAAGGGCGCGCATTCGATCCACCTAGAAGCCGAACGGCAGGGTTACCAGTTGGCCGTGGTGGGCATCCCGAAAACCATCGACAACGACATTCCCTATGTCTGGCGTAGCTTCGGGTATTTCACCGCTTTGGAAAAGGCGCGTGAAGTGATTGACAGTGCGCACGGTGAGGCTAAAGGCCATCTGAACGGCGTGGGCCTTGTCCAATTGATGGGACGATCGTCAGGGTTCATCGCGGCGGGCGCCACGTTGGCCAGCCAAGAGGTGAATTTTACTCTGATTCCCGAGGTCCCCTTCAAACTAGAGGGGCCGCGCGGTTTTCTGGCCGTTCTGCGGGAACGTCTTTCAGCGCGACATCACGCGGTGGTGGTGGTGGCCGAAGGGGCGGGACAAGCCCTGATTCCAGACGACCCGCGGTACCAGACGGTTGGCGCGGGAGGTTTTCGCAACATTGGCCTTTATTTGGTGGACGCGATCAAACGGGATTGTCAGGACGCGCGCATGCCGGTGGATGTGAAGTATCTGAACCCCGCGTACCAGATCCGCAGCGCCACGGCCAATTCCGAAGACAGCCTCCTGTGCGATCAACTGGCGCGCCACGCGGTCCATGCGGCGATGGCGGGCCGTACCGATACCGTTGTGGGGCTTTGGTACAACATCAACACCTGGGTGCCAATCGAATTGGTGGTGGGCCAACACAAACGCATCGCAGAGACCAACGAGATTTGGCGGTCAGTGTTGCAAACCACGGGACAGCCGGCGCGTTTTGGTGATGTCTGAAGGCTAGAAAAAATGAACCGTCTGGCCGCGTGGGGGACCGACCAATTTACCCGCGGCCATGACGATGTGACCGCGCAGAATCGTGGTCTCCACACAGCCGAGCACACGTTGTCCGGCAAATGGGGTCCAACCACAACGCGACGCCATGTCCGCGTCGGCAATGACGTGTTCCCGCGCCAAATCTACCAGCGTCAGATCCGCGTCCATGCCGACCGCCAGTCGGCCCTTTGCGGCGACGCCATAAATGCGGGCGGGCCCGTGGCAAACCAGATCAACCAGGCGTTGCAAGGTCAGCCGTCCGGCGTTCACGTGGTCCAGCATCAGGGGCACCAACGTTTGTACCCCTGGCATGCCAGAGGGCGATTGCGGATAGGGTCGATCTTTTTCTGCACGGGTGTGGGGTGCGTGATCCGATCCTATGACATCGACCGTTCCGTCGGCAAAGGCCCGCCACAAGGCCTCGCGGTGCCGGGCCTCGCGGATGGGTGGGTTCATTTGGGCATAGGTTCCCAAACGTTCGTAGCAGTCGGGGGCGAACAGGGTCAGGTGTTGGGGCGTCACCTCAACCGTGGCGAGATCCTTGTGGTCACGCAGTAGCAACATTTCATCTGCGGTGGTGACGTGCAGGATGTGGACGGGCCGACGGGCGATGCGGGCGCAGGCGAGGGCGCGCTTTGTGGCAATCAGGGCGGTTTGCTCGTCACGCCAGACGGGATGAAGCGCCGGGGTAGCGTCCGGGCCATCGACCAGATGCCGGCGTGCACGTAAACGTGGCTCGTCTTCGGCGTGGATGGCGACGCGGCGACGCCCGTTGTGAAGAACGGCCTGCAGCGCCACGTCGTCTTCGACCAGCAGGCTGCCGGTCGAACTTCCCATGAAAACCTTGACGCCCGCGCAGCCTGGCAGGCGTTCAAACGTGCCCAATTCGGTAGCGTTTTCGGCGCTGGCACCAAAAAAAAACGCGACGTCGCTGAACACGCGGCCTCGGCTGCGTTCCACCTTGGCGGCAAGATCCGCTGCGGTCACGGTAGACGGGTTGGTGTTGGGCATCTCGAAAATCGATGTGACGCCCCCCAAGGCGGCGGCGGCTGTCCCGGTTGCCAGATCTTCTTTGTGTTCGAGGCCAGGTTCGCGAAAATGCACCTGGCTATCAATAACGCCAGGCAACACATGCAGATGACGGGCGTCAATGCGTTGTGCGCAGGGGCTAGCGGACAGATCGCCAATGGCCCCGATGCGCCCGGCGGTGACGCCAATGTCAGTTTCAACGACCCCGCCTGGGGTTACGCACTGTCCGCCGCTGACAATCAGATCGAAGGCTGCAAGGGTCATCCAGAACCCCTACCATCCGCCCCTGGCGTGCACAATCAGGGCGCTGCGTTTCCCCCCCTTACTTCACTGTGAACGTGGCCTCGGTTAGGGCGCTCC
>JAYUUT010000376.1:0-3109 GCA_043754455.1 Myxococcales bacterium | reverse complement strand
TGTTTTCGATTGGCCTGGTGATGTTCTATTGCCTGACGGGCGAGGTGCTTTATCAAGGCGGCACCAGTTATGAACTGCTGGTCAAGGCCGCCACGGGGCCTGACACGGACAATCTTGCCCGCATCCGCGCGCTGCCGTCCCCGGCCGCCGCGATCGTCGCCCGGGCTCTTTGCGCCGAACCAGCCTCGCGGTTTCAGTCAGCCGCCGAATTCGCTGCAGCCCTTGTGCCGTTTGTTGACCAAACCGGGACCGAATTGCGACAATTGGTGTCCCGTTTGTTTAGTGACGATTTCCGCAGCGAGGAACAGCGTTTCGCCGCCGCCGTACCGGGGACAGCGGTGTCTACGGGCGCGACCGCTTCACAACCCATTGTAGGCCGATCGTGAAGGTGCCCATGAATCTGCGGTTCGTTTTTCTGGCGACGCTGGCCGCTGCGTGCGGTCCCGACCAGACCTCGGCGCCCGTCCGCGCGCAGGTCACCATGTTCACCCTGCAGGGTGCCTTAGCGGCAAACGTACCCAGCCTCGGAGAAGGTCTGTCAAAGGTATTTCCCGGGTTTCCTCCAGGGTACTTCTTGAAATCAAGCACCGCCATCAAGGTGGCCTCGGCCTATACGGCGGGACTTCCGACGCCCTACATGACGACCGACATCTGGATCAACTACCCAGCGGTGTGGATACAACCTCTATACATTTTTGTCAGTTCCTGGAACAGCGGGGCCCCCCAAGTGCATCCGCACAAATGGGTCCTAGGGACGGGTCCTAAAAGCCCATTTTGGAGCCCGTTCTGGCAAACGTTTTTTGTTGAACTGCCCGCCGACGTGCCTGATGGAACCTACACCTCGGCGCGCGCCATCCTAAACGCGAAGCTGCCGATCCACGCCGCGGGGGGACGGTTGGCCACGGTTGTTCCCGATGGCATGAGGCCAGACGACACGGATCTATACCCACCGTTTGCGGCAACAGTTTTGAAGGGGGCGATGGACGATCCGAAAAAGAGTACCCCGGTGGCCATCAGATCCTGGGTCGATGGAACCCTTCAGGACGTGCTCGATTTCGGTCCGGATCGCTTCGAATGGAACGATCGCGCCGAGGTCATTGATGCCCCCCTGTTTTTCTTCTTCATGCGAGGACCCGATGGGCGCCCTACCCCCCTTGCCCCCGCGCCTCGGATCGGGGGGACTGGGCCCCTATTTGTGCGCAAGCCAGCCGTGGCCCCGTCGAACCGCCCCCTGTTTGGATCCTTTTGGCGGCTGTGGGCAGCGCATCTTCCCCCAGGAAAAACCTCCATTTTCATCCCGAAAGGTGACGCCTGGAATGCCATTCGTTCCGAATGGTATCGAACGGTTGCAGCCCCGGGATATACGGGGCCTCGCATTGTTGAGCCCGACGATACGTGGGGCGAACGACACGCGATCCAGATCGCGTTGGAACTTCCCGAGGCCGATTGTTTCAAAACCAAAGAAAAGTTAGACGGCTGCAAATGGCTTGATTCACAGGAAGCCCTGGAAACACACCTAGGCGCCAGCCTTGCCCCGAGCGAAATCACGGTTGCCTGCCCTTATATGGGGTACGCAGGGCTCCCCGTGCCGAGGCTCCCATGATCGATCGTTGCCTGCTGTTCCTGCTGGTCACGCTGTCAACATCCGTGGCGTGGGCCGCCGAACCCGACGAAGATGCAACCGATGCAACCGATGCAACCGATGCAGCCGATGCAGCCGATGCAGCAGCCACGGGATACACCCCGAATGAGACAGCCCCAACGGTCGTTACGTCGGGATACATCGACATAGGGTTCGCCCGCGCCCAAGGCGACGGCACAAGTTTTGCCCCCAACGACACCCGCCTACCTGCCGACTACGTATCTGACCCCTTCGTCACGGCTGTCAACAGCCGGGGCGATGTGGCGTCCACCGACTCCCAAGGACGGTTTACCAACGGTTTTCTGCCCCGATCGGTAGGGATCGCTGGCCGCCCTTCGTTTCTGGTGAATACCGCTAGTTTTGACCTGCGCGTCCAGCCCGCAGGGTCGCCGCTGATGGTTTTCGCCCGGGCGCAGCTATTGCCCCGCTTGTATGCAACCGGCAGCCGCACCGACGTTGTGCTGGACCAGGCCTTCGGGCGTGTGGCACCGTTTTCATCTAAAGACGTGTCCGTCGCTGTCGGCAAGTTCGATCCGGTGTTCGGCATTGAATACCTTGAAAACCAGGCCAACCTGCGATTGGGGGTAACGCCGTCGCTTTTGTCTCGTTACACGACGGGCCCTAGCGTGGGTGCCAAATTGTTTTATCGCGAACAGATAGCGCCCCTGTGGTCGGCCCTATCTCTCAACATCTCGGTCACCAACAGCGCGCCTTTCATAGCCGCCTTGCAGCCGTCCGAGATAAGCCTGACCGGGCGGCCGGTTGTGGCCGCACGCCTGGGCTATGAACTGAATCTGCCCCGTTTTCAGGCAAAACTGGGCGGCAGCGCCATGAACGGGTCCCGCAATGATCAGGGCGACCCGGACGCGAAACAACACGGACTGGGGGCGGATCTTCGCTTGTTGTTTTCGCACGTATCCTTGTCTGGCGAATACGTTCGCGTCGATCAAGATCCTGGCCCCGGTGTTGACAAGCTCACAGGGCTTGGCCGCCAAACCTTCGCGTCGGCGTTTCATGTGCGCGGCTTTTACGGCACGCTGGCACTGGAATTACCCTGGGCGGGCGAGGTTTTCCGTCGAACGTCGATCTACGTCCGGGGCGAACAACGCCACGCCTGGTTCGAAGGCACGACGCCCCTGACGGTCCGGCGCGTGACGCTGGGTGTCCGGTTCGACCTTTGGGACGCCCTAGCGTTCAAGGCGGAAATGCTTTTGAACCGTGAGATCGAAGGGGCGCCCACCGTCCCCAATGACGTATTCGCGGCATCAGCCGTTTGGTCCTTCTGATTTCGCGTCCGCGGTGGGATCGTGCAGTTGTTCTGCCAGGGGCAAGCGATAGCGGGCGGCCACATTCCGCAGGCGTGTCGGGTCTCCTAGATACGTCCGAAGTTCAGTCGGAATCGACCCCAAGGCGCCGTCCCGAAGTCCCCGCGCCAGGGGCCCGCCAAGACTAGCCCCCGCAGACACT
>JAYUUT010000375.1:0-4196 GCA_043754455.1 Myxococcales bacterium | reverse complement strand
CCAGGGCGCCCGCGACACTGACCGGTTTGGTTTTCGTCAACAGGCTGGGAATCAACCCCCCGCCCGTCCCTGACAACACCACAACGCTGAACCCGGTTTCGTAGGCCGCCGCCAAGGCCCCGGCGTTGCCACCCTGGGAATGTCCGTAAAGCGCGACCTTTGTCTTGTCGATTTTCACGTCAGCAACGGCACCGCTGCCCAGCGCCCGGGCCAGAGCAAACAGATCGGCGACCGCCTGCATTGGGTTGTCGCGGGCCGCGCGTGGGTTCAGGTAGTTGAACACCAATTCGGACGCGGGTTTCATCGATCCCGCCTTACGCGGGCCGTGCAGAACCCCGTCGTACCCCAACATCGCGGTCGGAACGTTCAACCCCATGTCCGCCGTGCCCGTGGCAAAATCCGCAGCCAGGCCCGTGACGACGTGGGATCGATAACTGCCACCGGTTCCGTGTCCATACAGCACCACGGGCCATCCCCCTGCAGGCGCAGGCCCCTTGGGCACCGTCAGCGACACACATACATCCTCGGTTCGTTGTACCGACGGCAGATCGTCGATGCCCCCGCCGGCTAGGTCGAAAGGGGGATTGCCCTTTTGGAATCCCGGGATGCTGATCGTGCCCTGGTATTCATCGAAGGCCGGGTTCGATTCCGCGGGACAGCCGCGGCCTTCGCCAACTTCGGACATCCCACCTGAACAGGGCGACGTCAACCCAGGGGCACATTTAACTAGTCCCTTGGCCACAGGTTCAGCGGCTGTCTGCACAGCGGCCCTGAGGCGCGCCACCGGTTCATCAACCCTGTCCGTGGTAAAGATCGCGGCCACCAAAATGTCTTCGGCCTTGGGTTTCGGATCCGCCTTGGCATCTCCTAGGAAAGCCCGCAGCGCCCCATACGATTTCCACGCCGCGGCCAGATCAGCATCGGCGGGCATGGTCGCTGACAACATGACGTCGAAATCGCTGTCACGCACAAACGGCATGGCCGCGCCTTCTGGACTGTTGCTTGAAATGCCTTTGCTCAGAATCACGGCGTAGGTGTTACCGGGGCGCAAAGGTGACCCCCAGTTTGGCGGCCGCACCTTCACATTCCGGGGACAAATGTACCGTTCGACGGCGGTACTAATAGACCAGGAATGCCCGACCCGCAGACCATAGCCGGGTGAGGTCGGGGTGATGTCGTAATAGGCAACCGCCCCCGGTTGTTCCAGCGAACCGAAATTCGGGGCGCGGGTAAACCGGAAATACGTGGTGGGGTTGGTACCAAACCCAACCTTGTCTTCTTCCATGGTCTTCAAATACACGTCCACGGGATCCACAGGCAGCAGTTGCAGACCGGGCCGCGGGTGGCGCGCCAGGTCCAGCTTGCCGTCCTTGCGGCGAATGTCGTTCGGAAACGGAAGCGCGTAGAAATCATCGTTGGACGTGTCGTTGGCGCGGGGCACGCGAAACATCGCTTTTCCCGTGGGCTCTTCATCGGGGCAACGCGCCCCTGACCAGGACTGAACCCCACGCAAAGGTTGGCATTTGCCCCGTGCGCAGATCAGTCCCCCTCGACATTCGTTGGTTAACAAACAGGCCTTGTCGACGTCGCCCGTGCCTTCCTTGACGCAGGTGCCGTAAATGCCGGTCACGGCGCAGAGGAATCCCGACTGGCAATCCCCTTCCCCAGAACAGCCGCCCCCTTCTGGGGTTTTCCCGCTTTCCGCGCACACACCCAGGGGGGTGCAGTAATTGCCCGGCAAACATTCGCCCGATAACACGCAAAAAGCCCCGGGAATCCCCTGTCTAACAGGCTGGCAGGTCTTGGTCTGCGAATCGCAGGTCAGCCCCTTACGGCATTCTGAATCTTTGGCACACATCGAACCTATGCCAGGGCCTGTGGGCACAGCCGTCGGATCTGTGGGATCCTTTTTTTCGTCGCCCTGTTTCAGCTTCGACCCAAAATCAAAACAGGCGCCCGTCGCGCCCAACACCATCAAGATCAGTCCCGCAAAATCAGCTCGTCCGTGCATCGTCAGGGCCTCCAGGCCCCGATCGTACACCAGGATTAGATCTCTGCGTAGCCCACCGAAAATTTGTTGTTTTGTTCGTAGATCACGCGGAAGGTCGCCCGGGTTTCCGACGGCAGCAGGGTTTGCATGTGGGCCTGGCGGCCACGTTCAAAAATGAAATACACCCGTCGGCCACGGTGGGACTTGATCCAGTCCCCGAATTTTTCGTCAGCCTGTTCCATGTCGAAGACCGTGCGATCTTCCAGTTGGCCTTCATAGATTTCGTTCTTCGTATAAAACGTTTCGCCACGCCAGTACATCTGGTAGGCCAGCAGTTTTTCCTGGGGCGAACGGCGGTGTTTGTAATATTCCGCAATGCCGTATTTTTGCGACCAGTACGGCGCAATCTTCACCATGTACACGTTCAACATGAAATAGGTGAACGCGACCGATACCAAACACAAACCTGCCAGAGACGGCCGCAAGAACCTTTTCCACGACAGCCCCACCACAAACAGCGCCATCAACCCGCCGAAAATGGCGATGGGGGTCGAAAAATCTAGGGCGTCAGGCCAGGGGCGCCCGTTGGGGCTATGCACGTAGTCGTAGGAAAATAGCCACAAAAATATCTGCGAAGAATTTTTTGCGTTCACCAGATCTTGAATAACCAGCAACAGCAGCGGCAAACCCGCCAGCGCCACGACCCGCCCCCGGCGGCTGTCCATCCGTTCGTATAGATCGTCCAGGAAGCAACCGATGACAATGGCCAACCCCGGCACCGCCGGCAGAATGTAGTGGTGGAACTTCGTCATCGAGTTCGCCACCACCCCATAGGCCGCCACAAACCAAATGGCACCCAGCCAGTAAATCGCCTGCCGACGGGTGTCCGCCACCCGCCGCATCACGAGGGTCGCAAGGGCCACGGGCGCGACCGGCAGCCAGGGAACCAGCGCGTAGCCAAGTTCCTTGATGAAGTATTCGAACGTACCCCGATCGCCATGGCGACCCAGCACCATGCGCCGCCAGTGGTTGTCACCGAACAGTTCGTTCCACCACGGATCGCCGTGACGGACGTACATCGCCAGGTGCCAGGGCAGGCCCACGATCAACAGCGCCAACGTCGCCAGCCCTAGGCCCGGCAGGATCTGCGCGCGGCGCAGCCGTTTCCAGTTCCAGGTGAAGGCCAGATAGGCCAGGAACACGATGACGGGAAGGCCCAGCCCCGCCAGGCCCTTGGCCAGCACCGCCAACGCGCACATCATGGCGGCGATTGACAGGTATAGCGGCGCCTTGTACCGCAGACGCGCCGAGAAAAACACAAACGCGAAGGATCCCAAAATGAACGGAATCATCGCCACCACGCCGTACACCAACTGCTGGCGGCCACCAATGGGTAGACGGACACGCAGTTGAATCGAATCGATGATCAACTGCGGCACCGCCAGCAGCAGGAACAGCCCTATGGTGATGTAGAAAACTGGGTGGTGGGGCCACGACAACCACCCCCGCCCCCGGCGCGGCAATTCTTCGTCCTTGTCGTCGAAGAGGGCCAGGGTCCCCATCGCCAGGGCCAGTGCCATCGGGCCGACAAAGGCCATATCCGTCATGGCCTGCCGGGCCACCAGGAAGAACATCGGGGACGTGCCCAAAACCAGGGCAGACAGGAATCCCGCGCGACGACCCACAAACCGCGACACCACCAAATAAACCGAGTACATCGCCAGGACGCCCATCAGCAGAAACGGGACGCGGACCGCCCATTCCACCCGGAAACTAGACACCATTTCGTCAGGGGCACCGCCTTTAAGGCCGACACCCGCCAGATGCATGCCCAGGCTCATCAGCCAGAAGGTCAGGACGGGTTTGGACCAGAATTCCGCCTGATCACGCGGAGATCCGGGCCACCACAGGCTGATAAAATCGCCCCGTTTGGTCATTTGGCGGGCGACTTCGGAATAATGCGTCTCCCACGGATCCCACAGGCCGTACGTGCCCGCCAGCGGCAAATACAGCGCGAGTCCCATCAAGATGACCAACAGGGACACCTGCAGATCGGTCAAACGTTCGAAGAAGCCTGCCCGTGCCAGGGGCGCTGGGGCGACGGGCGGGGGGGATATGGGCGTGGTCGTCATGCGTACTTGGGGTTACGTTTATCACCCCCGCGCCCCACTACAAAGCGACCTTCGACATGCCCCCCCTTTGCACC
>JAYUUT010000374.1:0-6655 GCA_043754455.1 Myxococcales bacterium | reverse complement strand
CAGGCCTCTTCAAGTTCGTAGATGCGACCGATCCGATAGACGGCCTCGCGGGCGACGGGATGTTTTGTGGTGACCGCGACTTCCCAGAAACCCCGTCGAGTGTGGGTCCAACAGCCGACCTGTTTGCGGACACAGCCGTCATGCGGGTCATCGGGATCGGGAGGCAAAGGGGGTGGGCGGAACAGAATATCGAATGCGTTTTTGGCATCGGACTGCACGTAACCGGTGAATCCACGAAAAATTTCACCAACCGCGGCGCTTGTTTCTCGCGACGTGTATTCGAAAAACACATGATCGCGATCGGCGATTTGGACAAAATAGTGGCCACGTCTGGAGGCCTGACGGCTTTTGTCCGGTTTGGGATCAGGTTGAACGGCGATCCCCGAAGCGTCGGTCGACAGACAGAAGGCGGTGGCGAGGGCTTCGCGTGGTGGCCGCGCCTGGGTCGACTCGGTGGCCGGCCAGGGCGCGACGTTCAGGTTCACCTGGCCTCGGACTGACGGCGCGGCCCCCTGAGCGCCGATGCGGGCCATCGAGGCTCCAGCGAAGCGGGTTCAGGGGTGGACACGCGGCGTCCCGGGCATCCAGCGCATGGCCCGGAGGACAAGGGCCCCTCGCGCCCGCAAGGCCGAGCCGAAAGTCATGACGATGACGGCGCAGACGATGAGCCCCGCGCCCACCACCGCCCGCACGGTCAACGTCTCGCCCAAGACCAACCGCCCCAGCACCACCGCGACAAGGGGGTTGACGAAGGCGGTGGTCGACAATCGCGCCGGAGTGCTGGTCTTGACCAGCCAGCCGAACGCACTGAAGGCGATAAGTGACCCAAAGACCGTCAGATAGACGAACGCCCACACGCCCGCGGCCGTGATCCCGGCAAGGGCTCGAGCGTTCGCCTCACCCCGCGCAAGCCCGGTCGCCAGCAAGACGCCGCCCGCCGCGATCATCTGCTGCGCGCTGGCCATCAGCGGGTGGGCCGGCCGGGCGCTGTAGCGCGCGTAGAGGCTTCCAGACGCCCAGGCAAAACCCGAGACCAGAATCGCCGCAATCCCCAGGATCCTCGGCCGCGCCACCGCCGCCGTATCGGGAAACACCAGCAGGACCATGCCTGCCGTCCCGATCACGATACCCAGCAGTACATGCGCCAGCGGACGCGTTCCGCCCGGGCGGAGCCAGTCGATAAGCGCCACCCAGAACGGCACGGCGGCGACCAGCAGGGCCGCGAAGTTTGACGGCACCTCTTGCTCGGCCAACGTCACCAGCCCATTGCCCACCCCGAGCATGACGATGCCCGCAAGGGCAGCGCGCAACCACTGCCGCCCATCTGGCAACGCCACACCCAAGGCCCGCAAGATCGCGAACAGCAATGATCCCGCGATCAAGAAGCGCCCGCCCGCCATCAACAGCGGCGGCATGGATTGAACTCCTATTCGGATCGCTAGATACGTCGATCCCCAGACCAGATAAATGGTCGCAAACGCCAGCACCTGCAACAGCGGACGGGGCGACCGGGACGAATTGGGGGGTTCTTCAGACTCGCTCATGGGCCTTCTCCTGATTGGCCAAGCGAGCGAGCCGAGGAACCCACCCGTTTTGGCCGGGTGGGGTTCGTTGTCCTCGGGACTATCCGATGCGTGAACCCAACCCAGGCATAATAGCCTTGGCGCCGACATGCCAAAGCCCACGCTTCGCTACCAGCCGAAGGCCGGTACCGCGCACCGCGAGGGCAAGACAAGAAGTCGGGTTCATCGAGACCGTGTGAAAATAGCGGAGAGACCTACGCCTGTCAAAACCGCTCGGAGCGCGCGCCCCTGAAGCCGAGGATCCCTTGGCCCTTGCCGCACGATTGGCTAACACCAAGGGCCCCGTTGCCCGCGATTTGGCGCCCTGCTTGCAACGCGGCTACACGGGCAGATCCCTCCCATCGCTGCGGCACAGGGGGCCGCGGTCCGCACCGTCCCCGCGCTGGCCGGTGGCCGCCTGATCGCCTCCACCGCCCGGCCACGTAGACCCATGGATCGTCAGCGCGCAGCCAGACCTGACCCCAGGCCTGCCGCAAGAAGAATCCGTTTGATTTATGAAATTTCTGCTCGTGCACGCTATTTCCTGACGAAAATCTTGGTGACCACCAATTACGAAACAGTTTTCACGCGTGCCGGGTTTGAAGATCGAAAACTGGAATAATGCAAAATGACTCTGGAAAGACTATTCGGTGACAGCCACGGGTCGCGGTCCATTCGCGCCGGTCGGTGTTCGCCAGTCCTTCAAGGGTGCAGGTTGCGGGGGCCGCGTCCGAGGTTTCGAAACACCAGCGCGCTAGCGTGCGGCAATCCGCAGGTGGGTGCACCTGCCCTTCGAAGCGGGCTGTTAAGTCAACCCCGTCATGGCGCCGATACCACCGAAGTCTTTGATATCCAAGCCCATGCGCTGGGCAGCCGCCACCAACAAGCCGTTCTTCGGCGGGTTGCCCAACTTCAAGTAGCGACCACGGTCGAGGCCAAGGTTTTTTCCGCCCGCCACCAGCCACGGAACATTGTTGGTGCTGTGGGAGGCGCCGTTCTTGCCGTCGTTTGCAATGATGACGACTGTATTGTCGAGCAGGGATCCATCGCCCTCACGGTATTTGGACATGCGATCAATGAGATAGGCCCACATGCCGTGATACCAGGCTTCAACGCGAAGCATCTTGGCGCCATTTTCGTGGGACAGATGATGGTGATTGTTGCCATTGGCCGTGTCCTGCTGTCCGCCGCTTTCGAAGCCGGCCCCCAACCATGTCATGACCGTGGAATCGCCCCAAGAGTCGTCCACTTCGATCATGCCGATGCGGGTGACGTCGGCTGCCAGCGCCGCAACGGCGAGATCCATCTGCGTCTTGAGGATCTTTCCATGATTGTCCGTGCTCTTAACGTCGAAGACGGTGCCCAAATCCGGTTTTCCGCAACCCGCCGTCAGAACCGGCGGCGGCGTCATCAATTCGCGTTGAATGTCGGCAATCGACTGTGTCCAACTGTCGACAATGAATTGGTCCGCGGTCCCCAGGGTCTTCTTGAAGGCCTGCACCTCACGGAGTTTCTGTTCCATTACCAGTTTGCGAGAGGCCCAGCGCTTTTGTGCCGCCACGTCGCTTACGGGACTGCCGCCGGCACTGACGTCTCCAAACAAACTGCCCACGAGCTTGAACGGATCTTGCTCGGGTGAAATGGGATCCTTTTCGCTGCGGAAGGCTGCGCGATATCCATTGGAACGGACGCCCAGGTTCAGGCTGGGACGCGCGGTCTTGATTCCCTGTATTTCCGCCTGCTTGACCATCACCTGATCAATCGAAGGCCCGCCGGGAATGACCCGGTGGTTGGAGTGGCCATCATTGAGGCTCAATTTCACGCCCGTAAAGACGCAGGGCCGGTTCTCGTGAGACGCCGCTTCTCCGGTGTTGTTCCGCAACCCATCGAGAAAAAGCAATTCACTGCGCAGGCTTTCCAAAGTCGCGCCCCCTGGCGTTACAGATTCTTTCATCCATGTCGGAAGGACAAAATCCTTTTCGCCGCCGGTGATGTATTTGCCCGTGCCATCAGAGCCATTGGGATAAACCAGGAACAACACGCGTTTGGGCGGTGTCGCCAAACAGTTGCCAAACGCATCGGGGGCTTCAAGCAGTGGCAACGCAGCGGCGCCCAAACCCACGGACGAAAGGAAGCGACGGCGGGAATACTTCGACTGCTCACCCATTACAGCACTTCTCCTTCGGCCGGCTTTCGCATGCGAAAACCGCGGGACTGAACAATGGCATCAAGGAGCGTCGTAATCTTTGTATCTGCATCGCCGAACTTCTTGGCAACCAAATCCAAGTCGACGCCCTCACTTTCCAACTCGCGTCGCCCCGTCGCATAACGAAACCACTGCGTGGCCACGCAGCGGTGGACTTCGGGTGAAGCAGACAGCTGGCTGACAAAGTCGACACCATTTGAAAAGACCAAGGTCGTGCCCATGGGCGTGGTGACCTTGCCCGAAGAATCCACCGGCTGGCCGTTGTCGAATGTTCGAAAGTCCCCGGCCCCACCAAAGTTTTCGAACGCAAAACCAACCGGATCCAGGATGCCGTGGCAGGCCTTGGCGCAAACGAGTTTGTCGTGCTGCTCTTCGAAGCGCTGGCGGGTCGTTTGATTGGGCTTGGGGGGGTCAAGCTTGGGAACATCCATGGGCGGATTGGGAATGTCGCCACAGAAGAGTTGTTTCCAAACTTGCAGTCCCCGGCGAGGCGCGACGGAGTCTGCCTCGCCGCCGGTCACGGCAAGGAACGGGGCCCCCAACAAAAGCCCTTTGCGTTGTGCGGGATCCAGATCGAATCTCCTTAGGGCCGTACCCGTGATATTCGAACCATAGATCTTGGATGTGCGGGCATTCGCAAAGGCGTAAGGCGCGGTCAGCAACGTATTGAATTTTCCGTCGCCCTTGACCAGGACCGCATCTACGAAGGCCTGCAATTCGGATTCAAGATCGAGGGCGATCTGAGGCTCCCAATATTTGTATTTTTTTGTGTCCTTTCGCAGATCCGAAAGCTTGCCAAGACCCAGCCAGGCGGTGTGGAACTTGCCAAAAACACGACTGAGTGCGGGCCCATTTTCGAGCAGGCGTTTGATCGCACGGGACAGATCCTCGGCCGTCTGAAACTTCCCCCCATCGACATCGGCGATCAGGGCTTCATCGGGGGCGGAATCTGAAAGAAAGAACGAAAGGCGAGACGACAGCTGATAACGGGTCAGTGCCACCGCGTCGCCCACGCGCACGGGCCGATCCGCGCCGACTTCCCACTTGAAGAGAAAGTGTGGACTCTGTAGAATGGCAGCCACCACAGTGCCCAAGGACAACGTCACATCCAGTCCAATTTTTTGTCGCGCATCCTTGAACAGTGCCGCATGGTCGGCGGACTCCCCGTCTGTCAACGGACGCCGCCACGCACGACGGCCAAACTTTTTGATGAACGTCTGCAGGCAAGCGTCATCCATTGTGGCGGGATCGCAGCCGGTCAGCTTTTGGGGATCTCGGGTGGCCACGTCGGCCGCGCGTTCGGCGGCTTCGCGCAAATCACGCAGATCCTTGGTGCTCATGTTCTGCGGTGCGACCAAGAAGCCCGACGCGGATCCGGTCTCTGGCGAGAATGCCACCTGGGGTTCAAAAGCCGCATCGCCTATCAGCCAACGGACGGTATTGACATATTCAGTGCGAGAAAGGCGCGCGACGGGCATCAGTCCGATTGGACCGACCACCACAGCCATCGACCCAGGCTGAGAAGCGCCCGGACCATTTTGCAAATCACTGGGCACCCCCGATGGCGGCGTTGGGGTCGGAGCCTCAATTCCCGGAGCCTCGCTCACGCTGCCCGTGCACCCGAGCAACGTGAGTGCCAAGGCGGCCCACAGGTTGGGTCGCCAATGGCGTTTTTCCCGCAACATCAGCCAAGAAGTTCCGTTTCGGATCATGGACCAGCCTCCGGCATGGGCGCCTGTGAACAGGTGATGGTGGCCACCGACCTTCGGGTCCTTCCGTTTTTTTCCTTCGCCGCATCTAGGTCCGGGCGCGTTCCGTCGATGTCCCCGGCGCACGCAAATTTTTGGAAGGACCCGCCCGCTCCCGGCCACCTCACCCCCGGTAGCTCTTGTTGGCAACTGCATTGCGGCACGACCGCCCCGATTCCCCAATGACCCCAGAAGGCCCATGCGTATCAGGCCTGGGAGCCGAGGGCTTTCGCGCGCTTTATGATGCGCACTACGGTTTCGTAGGCCGCGCGTTGCGACACTTCGGTGTTCCGGTCTTTGCTGTTGATGACGCGCTTCAGGATGTGTTCATCATCGTGTTTCGACGCCAGGCCTCATTTGAGGGCCGGTCGTCGTTACGGACATGGCTGTGGGGCATTGCGCGCAAGGTGGCTTCAACGCAAGCCCGAACTCGATTTCGGGCGGACCGCCGCATCAACGCTTTGACGCAAGAGGCTTTGGTGGGCCCAGCGGAAGAGCATTTGATCAACAAAGAAAGCAGCGAACAGGGGGCTGCCTTCGTTCAGAGCTTTCTGGCTGATCTCCCAGAAAAACAGCGCGACGTCTTCTTTCTGTCCGAGGTCGAAGGCCTGGGCCAAAACGAAGTTTCAGAGATGTTGAACCTCCCGGTTGGCACCGTGTACTCCCGCCTGTCACGCGCCCGTGATCGCTTTGAGGAGTCAGCGGCGCGCTGGCGACGCATGAAGGAGGGGCGGGCATGAACGACGATTCCAAAAAATTGCTCGAAGCGTTCCGCAAGCACACAGGTCCGGCCGCCTCGAAAAAGGATCGCCTGTTCGAAAGCCTAAGCACCAAAGTGCGGCAGGGATATGTGCCCACGACGGATGCGCCGTCCGCAACGCGCATTCCTGCACTGCGGTTGATCCTGTCGATCGGCACAATGATTGTCGTGGGTGCCATCGCGCTTCTTGCCCTGAAGCACACAAAAGAAGACCGCAACAATCAGGCCAAAAAGGCCGACATGCGCACGAAAAGCAGCGTCGCCCACCCATCGACCACCTTGGCGAAACCATCCGAAACAGCTCACGCAGCATCCGGGGCGAAACCTCCCCAGGGATGCCAGGCCATCGCAGGTCCTTATGTCGATGCCACGGCCTTGC
>JAYUUT010000373.1:0-32037 GCA_043754455.1 Myxococcales bacterium | reverse complement strand
GCCGCCCCCAGCGGTGTTTTTGGCACAATGATGGCGCGCTTGTCGTCCAGCCATTGTCTCAGGTCGTCCATGATCGGAGAGCTGTGTTCTTTTCTGCGGCGAGCCGAGCGTCGACAAGCCACACAATGAACTTGAACTCCAGGGCGACTCCGAAAAAAGAGTGTGCTACTGTCGCACTATGCGTTATCATCCCAACGTTCGGTCTGGGGCCCGAACGAGCAGTGAGTTCGCCAGAAATCGCGTGGACAATCCCGATCACGAAACAAAATTGGCTATCCCGAAGATCCATGCTGATGCTCGGCGGCGCGACGAGCCTCTCCTGCGCCGCTCGTCGATCAGAGGAGTTGCTTGACGGCGGTGGTGATGCGCCGGCCGACTACGTGGTTGCTCGCGGAGAAAACATTTTCACTGACTCGACGTTAACTGACTGGGTCTCCTATGTGCAGGAGGTCGCCGTGGTGACGATAACGGCGGAGCGCCCCTTGGAAGGGGACGGATCGAGCAACTACATTGGTCGATCCGTGGATGTGATGGTTCGCAATATCGTATGGCAGCCAGCCGCGGGACTTTCGGCGCCGCCCGAGTTCCAGATGACCGTCGCCGGATGGATACGTAGAAGAGATGGTGCACTCACCCCTGTCCGTACCCTAGACGCCCCAAGGCTGGAAAAGGGCGGCTCCTATGTCATCCCGCTGGTCCCCTACTCTCCCGGTTCAAGGTGGGGGCCTTTCACGGGTGGCTCCGTTTTTGAACTGATGGGCGACACCATCGCGCACGAAGACGTCCTTCGGAGCGGAAACAGCGCCGTGGCACAGGCGCTCGCCCGACTGTCGCTGGCCGAGATCGCCGAGTCCTTATCCCGGACGGCGCCGGATCCGGACGTTGTACGGTTCTGGAACCTGCCGCCCGTCGACCGTCTTCGAGCCGTGCAGGCCGAGCGTCGCTCCCGAGGCTAAAGGACGCGAAGGTGGCTATAGCGCGCGGAATGACCCCTACCAAGCCGGGAGGGCCATCAGATCAAGCGGCGTCTCATGGGACCACAAGATAGCAACACGTCTCTGCATTGACCACGGGGTTCCCGACCGGGGTTTGCCGGCAATCCCGGCAATCCCGACCGGGGGTTGTTTTTTCTCAGGCAACTTTCCGGCGACCCGGCCGAAGCCTTGTCACCTCCCCATGCGCCCAAGACCCGTGATCCAAGGCAAAACCTATATGTTCACCAGGCGGTGCTCTGAACGCCGATTCTTTCTGCGCCCTGACACCGAGACCAACAATATCTTCTGATATTGCCTCGGCTGGGCCGCGCAGAAACACGGCATGATCCTGCACGCCGCCGTTGCGCTTAGCAATCATGTCCACGTCTGCGCCACTGACCCCCTGGGCGCCTATCCTGATTTCCTTCGTGATTTTCATGGTTTGTTAGCCCGGTCCATGAATGCCCATCGGGGGCGTTGGGAACATTTCTGGGACGCCAATCAGGCATCCGCCGTTCTCCTTGAAGACGACGCCGCCCAGCTTGATAAGCTTGTCTACGTCCTGGCCAATCCCATTGGCTTGGTCTACAAGGCCACCGACTGGCCGGGCGCCACGTCTGTCCACACCCTGGACTCAGGCGCGTCCGTTACAGCCTCCTTGCCCGGGCATTTCTTCAGGGACGACAAATCCGGCGGCGCCATGCCTTCATCCGTTTCCGTCGCGTTCCAGGCTCCGCCTACGTTGGCCCATCTGCCTCGGACTCAATTTGCCGCCACCATCCCAGTAGCGCGCCTCGCGCAATCGCGCCCGTCGGCCGCCACCTCGGGCGGGGGCATGCTTTTCACGCCACCCCCGTAACTAGCCCTACGCCTGCCCTACGCCCGACCTGGGGTCACGGGGCTGAGTACCCTCCCGCGCGTGCCTGAGCCAGGGTGATGTGACCATGGCGCAACATCAGCCGCGCGCGCGGGTTTCAAGGGTCAGCTTGATGGTGTCGCTTTTCCCGGCGGCGCTGATGACGGCCACCAGCGAATCGGTGCGGGCCCCCGACGGCGGCTTGCCTGAGATCGTGGCGTTGTTCGGCACCACTTTGACCCACGCTGGTTTTTCCGGGAAGGTGATGGTTGCCTTCGCACCGCTGCGGTTGTCGATGTCCAACGTGTAACGGAAAGAAGCGTCGCCAGCCGTGGCCTGGACGGTGGCCTCTCCCGTGGCCGTCGCAAAATGGATCCCCGAAGCGCGGTTGTTTGCATTTCGGGCCGTGGCTGCGTCCCTTGCGGCAGCAAGGGTGGGAAACCTTTTTTTCGGCCACCAGGTTTCTTTGACGGTTGCTGGGTCAAGGTTGTCGGCCCCATTGTAGTACCAGCTCATGTAGTCCGAAAACATGAGAGCATGGGTCAGGCCTTCCTCCGTCATGCCGTCACTGAGGCCATAACCTATCTTCAGACGACGCGGCCACGACGCCCGATCCTCGGCCGAAAGGCTGGGGCTGTTGTGGTTGTTCGATGGAATCTCGTGTTTTCTGAACTGATAGCTGCCCGCAAAAACCTTCTGATCTTTCGTTTTATAAAAGACACTGGCGTCGATCACCATGCCGGTTTCCCCAGCCCCAGCCAAAAGACCGCTGTAGAACGCTGTCACCAAGGTCAATGTGGGCCGGACCGCAAGAAGGGGATCCCCTTTTTCGGTCAGGGCCGGCCCGTTTAAAAGGGCCAACTTGAACGCGGGGTATTCCCGCACGCAGGCCTCCATGATCTGCTTGCCGCGCAAACGGACCTGGCGGCGGTAATCGTCCACTGATTTGCCGGGGATGGTCTGCGGACCGGGATAGCCCCAGATAGGCACCGGGTGATATTCGTTGTCGGTGTTGTCCAGGTACAGGCCCTCCAACCCCAGATCTCGGCAGGCCCTAGCCATAACCGCGAAATTACCAACACAGGTCGACCAGTCGCTAAACCAATCGCTGGCCTTCATGGTCGTTACGGCCATCAGCCAAGACCGGTTCAGTTTCGAAAACGTCCCCTTAAGCCGGGCCACTTCATCAAATGCCTGGGCAGGTTTAATCGACTCGCGGTTCGACCAAATGCAGGAGTGGATTTTCTCGGCACCTTTGACAACGCTGTTGCCGTGCATGACGACCCCGTCAATCGGCAGGGTTTCGATATAAGCGCGGTGCTCAAAAACCTTGGCTGGCGAAACCCCGGCCTCGCCCGCCGCGTTGGCACCCAAAGGAAGAAAGATTAAATAGGGAGGAGGACCCGCTGAACGGCCCGCAGCCCGCGCGGACGTGATGGTGGGTGGGATCGCAAGGGCCCCCGCCGTGAGTGCCGCTTGGTGCAGAAAGTGGCGGCGAGCCCAGCGTGATTTGGTTTCCATCAAGTCTCCCCCGTTTTTATTCTTTTGCGCGTAGACCATCTACGAACAGGGGATTTTAGGAAGAGCTTTTGTGAAAACAAGACAACGGCCGGGCAATACTAATACTTTTCTTGCCCTATTAGTCTCATTTGCTCAAAACGCAGGAATTCAGAAGTCCAAAGGCAGTGCCAGCGCCGGGTTGATGCTCAACACCGGCGCTGCCGTGGCCGGCGATTCAGAACGACCGGCGTAGCCCTTGCCAGTCGGCGCCTGCCAGCAATCCATATCCCGCGTAGGCGCATTTTCGCAGGGTTCCGGCGTCCAGGTATCCGAAACCACCGTCGCCCCATTTGGGGCCGTAGCTGTTCATGACAATAAATCCACGTTTGACGTCGTAGCCCACAATGACCGCAGCGTGGCCACTGTACTGTACGTTGCCTTTGGTCTCTGACGGATATTCGTAGGCGATGACTCCCTGTGATTTGCTAGCGCCCAGGAATTTTTCTATCTGCACGTTGAACTGGAACACGACTGGGCCGGTGTCGCGCAACCACGTGTACCAGTCCTGAATCCAAATCCCCAGATCCACATGTGATCGCAATCGGTTGGCCCGCGCGGCGTCCGCAAATGGTTTGACAGAAAATTCCCCGGGTTCGCAGGGCAGTTTATCCAGGGCAGGACCCTGTCCGGCGGCGGGTGTGCCGTATTCATTGGCCGCCTTCAGCGCGTCGTTGACGGTCGGCAAGGCCTCGTCGCCGTCCCGGTTCCAGGCCCGCTCCCGTGCCACGGCATACAGAAAAATAGGGTCCAGGGCGCCCCGGTGGGTTCTGTCCACCCGATACCGATGGGCGCGCAACGCCGCCGCAACGGCGTAACCGACACACGCCGGATCTTTTAATCCCTGCGTCGCCACCTGCGCGCTGCCAAGGGGCACGTGGATCTCCTTGGCAATGGCCTGCCAGCCGGTGCTGGCGGCAGCGTCTTCGGCGGCGCGCGCGCGGATATCCGCCCTTCGCCGGTTGGGATTCACCACCATTGGTTTGCGGTCACTGGACTTCTGTCCCGGGGGTAATTCTGCGTGTCGTTCGTCTTCACCATCTAATGAAAAACCCATAACGTTCTCCTTGCGCTTGAAATTGAAACAGCGTCATTGAAACAGCACGATGTCCTGCACCCAATCCGCGCCACGCGATATCCAAGATTTTCTGATGTCTCGCAGGGCCACGGACGGGGATGCGCTGGATTCGATCCTGCCTACCACATCTGCAAAAAATTCACCCGCTGCTTGATCGGGCAGCGGCGCCGTGGCGGCCAAGACCGCCCGGGCCCCCGCATGCAGAAATGCCGACGGCAAGGTCCACGCCGCCCCTTTGGACCAGCGTTCATATCCGTAACTGGCATCCGCAGCCGAATCACAGGCCGCCAACACCACCAAAGGCCGCCTGGGCAACCACGTCTGGCGCACTTCGCCCGCGGTCAGCGCGTAACGTCCGTCCGCATCGGGGGACAGGACCAGGAACGACGCATCCGCCTGGGCCAAATCCACCAGCCCGTGTACATGAAACTCGATCAGATCTCCATCGGCCATCGCCCCCAGCACGTCCGTCGGGCGTGCTTCTGTGCCCCGCAAGATCCGAAACGGCACGGATCCCCGGCGTGGTTGCCAGGGCGCCAAAATCGGCAAGTCCAACGTGCGCGGGGGCGTCACATCCGCGACCACGATCCTTCGTGTGACCGAAAGCTGACCGCCGCTGGCCACATCCCCATCAAAATGCCGCCAGGCCACCCCCGGCGACAGCAACCGGGATCGCCCATGGAAAGGAGGCAGCGCCAGGACCGCCACGTCATCGCAGCCCTGAAATTTTTCTTCGATCTGCGCCCCCACCCCGGCCCCCACGTTCATATTCGCGCGTACATCGCCGACGATTTTCCCGTCCGATCCCTTGGCCACCACGGTGACCTGTCCCCGCCCCTCGGCCAGGCCCAGAACGCAGCCCTGTGGCAAGTCCAAATGACGTTCTGCCGCCATCAATGATAACGCTTCAGCGAAACCGCCCTTGCTGCCTAGGTCAGCAATCAACGCGCGGTGCGCCCACAAACGTGCCTTGGCCGCATACGAATCATGATCGGGCAAGGTTTCTGCCGCCTCAATCGCACGACGCAGGGTCAGGGCCCCGGCCACAGGTTCGGTTGGAATCATCGCCTGGCCCTCCATCACCAACCCCATTGCCCGTTCGCCGCCTGTCATCACGATCCCGTCCTTTTCGCGCCAATTCGCAAGTGACTTCAGAAAAAGATCGCGCGTCCCGGGCGTTTTTTCGCGCGCCACCACTTCAGACAACACCCGCAGCCCCTGCACCCCCAGGCCGCGGCCATCGCCACAAACCGGAACATCGGCCAGCAGCCGTCGCGCTTCGTCCGTTCGACCATCCAGCAGCGCCCGTTCCGCCATCAACTGATTCACAATGCGTTTGGTCCGACAACTGTCGTCTGATTCGCCCAGCCCCAGTTCATCAGCGTAGGCCCGCAAAACCGAAGTTGCGCCCCGCAGGTTCGCAAGCCGGGACAGTTGCCTCAGCGCGCTTAGTTCCCGAAACCAGTCCCCCCAGCCCCGAGCCTCGGACCGCAGGGATTCGGCCAGGGCAAAGGCCTCGCGCAATCGCCCTTGGCGCATAAACAGATCAATCAGGCCGGTATGAAACCGCCCCTTCCAGTATAAAAATTTGTCAGCCGTCGCGTCTGCGATCGCCCGCCGCAGGCCCGCCTCCCGTTCGTGTTCCGGCGTTACCCCTGCATCCCCCGACGCCAAGGTTGTCAACACAGCTTCGCGCGCATGCAGGCGCATCCAGGGATCCTGGGACAGCCCCGGATCTTTGTCTATCAAGGTTCGAAATTCACCGGGTCGTTCGTCATCTACACGCAAGCCCGTGAACAGCCCGACCAGAAGATCCCGGGCCCCCGCCGCGCGTAACCTTTGTTCCAAATCCGCAGCCTCCGCAGGTTTGATCTGTTTCCAGCGGCGGGCCACGAATCCTGCGTAGGCCGCCAGCAAATCCTTTCGGCTATTGCCAATCCTGGCCGCGCGCTGCACCGCCGCCTGCAAAACCCTGCCGCCTGCATGTCGATCTAGCACCGCCGCCACCTGGGCCAAGACATCAAAATGGGCGGGTGCCTGCGCGGTTCGCAGGGCCTCATAAAAATGCCGACGCATCAGTTCGGGAAACCTGTCCATCGTTTCGCCCCGAGGGGCGGTGTGGTCAATGGCCAACGCCCAACCCTCACGATCGGCGTCTTCCCAGCGCCGTTTGCGCGCCGTCACGTCCGCGCGCAGGCGTTCCGCCTCGGCGCGGGCCTCGCCCGACCAACCAGGTTCCTGAAGCGCCGCCACCGATTCCAGGCTGCGTGCGGCCGCCAAAGGCAGTCCCATATCCCTTAACGCCAGCCCCCGGTTCCATATGGCCTGGGTTGCCCGTGCATCGCGCGCAAACGCGGCGTCCAAAAAACCCAGGGCGTCTTCGGGTCGATGATCCAACAAGGCCGCCACACCCCGTTCGTTATCAAGCGTGTGATCCGACGGCGCCGCAGACAACAGCGCGCCCGCCTGTTTCACGTCGCCATCCAGCAGCCACGACACCACCAGACCCTTGCGATCGCCGCGTTTTTCCATCGCCGCCAAGGTCGCCAGATCCGGGGATCGCGCCGCGCTGGCCCCGCCCCGCATCCGTTCAAAAGGCCGGTATTGATCGGCAGGGGCATACGAAAGGCGGGCTTCTAATGTACGCGTCGCAGGCAGATGAAAGGCCACCGGGCCTTCATTGTGACGCCGGCCCAGAAACAGCAGGACGGCTGCCGCCGCCAACCCCACAGCCCCGCCTAGGCCACCCCAGACCCACCACGATCGCCGCGGCTGTTCCATACGCACACTGGGAACTTCGGCGGTGACGCTGTGTAATCTAGCGGCAAGGTCTTGCCCACCTGCCATCGATTCCATCAGACCCTTGAACGCAACAATGGTTTCCAGTTCACGGCGGCAGCGGTCGCAGGTCACAAGATGGGCGCGAAACGCCTCGTACTGGGCCCCCGGCAGTTCACCATCGGCAAACCCATGAACCTGTTCACACGCGGCAGCCGTCATGACGCCCGATCCGGGGGTAGGGATTTGGACAGCAGGACTTTCAGTTTTTCACGGGCCCGGCGCAGACGGCTGGCCACGGTGTTGATGGGAATCCCCAGCCGCGTCGCGATCTGCTGGTATTGCAGGTTGTGAACTTCGTGCAGTTCAAAAACATCCCGCAACCGAGGCCCCAATTTTTCTACGGCGTCCCGCAGTTGAGTTTGGGTGATCGAACACCAGACGGGGGGGGCATCGTCATCGGGGGGAGAAGCGGGCATGTCTTCGTCCTGTAAGGGGGAAAAGGTCAGCACGCGACGGCGCCTGAACTGGTCATGCGCCCGGCGAACCATGATGGTGTACAGCCACGCCCGCATATTTGTGCCCGGCGCAAACCGTTCGCGCGCGCGCAGGGCCCGTTCCAAAGTGTCGTGGGCTAAATCCTGTGCGTCACTGTCGTTGCCCATCAGACGCCGGGCTTGTTGCATCAGCCCAGGCCAATGGGAGATGAGTTCCCCCTCATCTGCCCCCCCAACTTCCGCCACAGGCGCCCGCACGACGGCCAAAGCCGGCGGCGACGTCAATGGCGACGGTCGAGTGGGTCGAAAAAAGAATCGCAATCCCGGAATCCCCACCTATTAAATGCAGGCCGGACCCATTATTCCCAAATTTCTTTGGAGAAAGTGCGATCTGCCGGGGCGCGGCAACGACCAAGCCGCTCAGGCGACAACGGCGCGGATGACCTCACCGCGCACGTCGGTCAAACGGAAGTCACGGCCTTGAAAGCGGAACGTAAGCCGTTTGTGATCCAGCCCCAGCAGCGCGAGGATCGTCGCCTGGACATCGTGCATGTGGACCTTGCCCTCCACGGCACCGAAACCCAATTCGTCGGTGCTGCCGTGGCGGACGCCGGCCTTCACGCCGCCGCCGGCCATCCACATGGTGCCAGAATCGATGTGGTGATTGCGCCCGGTCGTCTCGCGGATCTCGCCCATAGGGGTGCGGCCAAATTCACCACCCCATACGACCAGGGTGGAATCTAGCAGGCCGCGTTCTTTCAGATCCTTTATCAGCGCGGCCATCGCCTGATCGACATCGCGGCAGGCCCTGTCGAGGCCTCCTTCGAGATCTTGGCCCGCACCGCCGTGGTGATCCCAGTCCGTGTGGTACAGCTGAATAAAGCGCGTGCCGCGTTCCACCAGACGCCGTGCCAACAGACAGTTGCGCGCAAACGACGGTTTGCCCGGCTCGACCCCATAGGCCGTGCGCGTGTGGGCTGATTCGCGATTCAGATCCGTCAACTCGGGCGCGCTTGATTGCATGCGGTAGGCCATCTCGTAGGCGGCGATGCGCGTCGCGATTTCGGGATCTCCAGTTTGTTCGAGGCGCACGCGGTTCAGATCGCTGACGGCATTTACGGCCTGACGCTGGCGGGACGCGCTGATGCCGTGTGGGCTGGCCAGATCCAAGATGGGTTCGCCCACATTGCGAAAGGGAACACCCTGAAAGGACGTGGGGAGAAAACCGCTACCCCACAAGGGCGCGCCACCACGCGGCCCGCGGGGGCCCGACTGTAAAACCACGAAGCCTGGCAGATCGCGCGCCTCGCTGCCGATGCCGTAGGTCACCCAAGACCCCATACTGGGGCGACCCGACTGGGCCGATCCCGTGTTGCAAAACAATTTCGCCGGGGCGTGATTGAAAACATCAGTCGTCGTCGCGTACAGGAAAGCCAGGTCGTCGACGACCCCGGCCAGATGCGGAAACTGTTCCGAGACGTAGGTCCCGGTTTGGCCGTACCGTTTGAACGATCGGTGACTTCCTAAAAGCTTGGGCGTCTCTTTGGAAAAAGAATCCATGAACGCGAACCGTTTGCCCTTGATGAAAGAATCGGGAACCGGTTTTCCGGACAGGTCGTGCAGCCGGGGCTTGTAATCGAATAGGTCCAGTTGGCTGGGCCCACCCGCCATGAACAAGTAGATGACGGATTTGGCCTTGGGTGCAAAATGCGGCGCCTTCGGTGCCAGCGGATCGGGCAGCGGGGGCGCGGCCCACAGGCGAGATTCCGTAGCGAGACTGGCCAGGGCGATCTTCCCCAGGCCCACAGCACAGCGACCGAACAAATGCCGGCGTGTCTCCCCAATCGTGGTGTCGTCGTCGGTCACGATCTACTCCCGGGTAATGAACTCGTCCAGATTCAGGACCACACGACACACCGCCGTCCAGGCCGCCACTTCGACTACGGGGATTCGCGATGAACGGCGGGATCCCGACACGAACGCCAGGGCCGCCGGTTTGTCAGCCGAAAAAGATGCCCGCTGTTCGCCCAGCACCTGTTGCAGCCGGGCCACCTCGGCATCGAGCGGCGAACGGCCCACCGCCGCGCGCATCAACCCGCGCAGACGGGAGGCATCAGAGGCGTGCCCGCCGAGAATCCGGGTGGCAAGGCCCTGAGCGATTTCAACGAACGATTGGTCGTTCAACAACGTCAGGGCCTGAAGCGGCGTCGTCGATCGGTTACGGCGCGTGCAGGTGAACTGTGCATCGGGGGCATCGAACACAGCCAGCGCCGGATGGGGCGCCGAACGCCACAGATGCGTGTACAGGCCACGCCGATAACGGTCGCCCCCGGTGCTGGCATTCCAGACCCGCGGGATCTGCGTGAAGCCAAAAACACCGTCGGGCTGAGGCGGAAAGACGGGGGGACCACCTAAACGTTCATCCAGCAGGCCGCTGGCAACAAGACCCGCGTCGCGAATGATCTCGGCGTCCAATCGCAACCGGTTCTGTCGGCCCAGCAACCGATTGCCGGGATCGCGTTTGGTGAGGTCGTCCCTGTGCGCCGACGCCTGTCGGTATGTGGCCGACGTGACAATCAGCCGGTGCATGGCCTTGTAGCTCCAACCGCGCGCGATGAACTCGGCCGCCAGATAGTCCAGAAGTTCAGGATGCGACGGCCGTGCCCCCTGCGTGCCGAAATCGTTTTCCGTTTCGACCAGGCCCCGGCCAAAATACCGCTGCCAGATCCGATTCACGGTCACGCGCGCCAACAGAGGATTGGCTGGATCCACCAGCCAGCGCGCAAAATCCAGGCGCGTCGAACGACCAGGTTTCGTCGGCAAGGGATGAAGAACCCGAAACACACCGGGCTTCACCGGTTCACCTGGGCGGGTGAAATCGCCGCCGACATGAAGATGGGTTTGCCGAGGTGCGGACGATTCCGTCATCACCAGCGTGGTCGGGTATTGCGGCTCGCGCTTGCGCACATCTTCCAGCGTTTTGATGCGCTCGCGAAACGCGGCATCCAGCGGCCGAAGGTAATCAAAATACGTCCGCCACTGGCGGTCATCGCGCTGTTCAGGCGACAGCGCCATGATGGTCGATATCGCTGTCGGAATCGCGCGCTTGCGGGACTCGTCCAACCCTTTTGTCCAGCGACGTTCGAAATCACGCAATTCGTTTTCCAGCACGATCCGCTGCGCCCGCACCGCCGTCCCAAGCGCAATCTGGTCGGGCGTTCCCAGTTCCAACGTCGGTTCGTCCGAAGAGTCGAAAAAGGCAAAGATCTGAAAAAATTCCTTTTGCGAGATTGGGTCGAACTTATGGTCGTGGCAGCGCGCGCAGCCCAGAGTCAGCCCCAGGAACACGCTGCCCGTCGTCGCCACGCGATCCGCCACCGCATCAACACGAAACTGCTCACGGTCGATGCCTCCTTCTTCGTTCAGCATCGTGTTGCGGTGAAATCCGGTGGCGATTTTCTGATCCAGCGTCGCGTCTGGCAGAAGATCTCCGGCCAACTGTTCGGTCACGAAACGATCGAAGGGCAGATCGCGGTTCAGCGCAGCTATGACCCAGTCCCGGTATTTCCAGATGGCGCGCGGAGCATCGATGCCATACCCGTTCGAATCTGCGTACCGGGCCAGATCCAGAAAATGGCGTCCCCAGCGCTCTCCATAGTGGGGCGACGCCAGGGTCTGATCGACCAGGCGCTCGTACGCATCCGGGCGACGATCGGTCTCGAAGGCACGCACCTCGGCCGGGGTCGGGGGCAGGCCAGTCAGATCCAGCATCAGCCGACGAATCACGGTCGTCCGATCGGCGGGCGGCGATAGCGTAAGGTTCTCGGTCTCAAGCCGCGCCGAAATGAAACGGTCGATGTCATTGCGGACCCAGTCGGTTTGAACCACGGTGGGCGGCGCGGCCCGGCGCACGGGTTCGAAAGACCAATGCCGCTGCCAGGGCGCCCCCTGTTGAATCCACGTCTTCATCAGCGCCACCTGATCGGCTGTCAGTGACTTGCCACTGTCAGGCGGGGGCATTCGTTCGTCGTCATCCGTTGTGACAAGCCGCTGAAACACCACACTGCGCGCCGGATTGCCGGGCACCACGGCCGGATGACCGTCCACATCCTTCGCCAGTCCTTCGGGCGTGTCTAGGCGCAGACCACGTTTCCGGTTCCCGGCATCGGGGCCGTGACAGCGAAAACATTTGTCCGATAGGATCGGGCGAATGTCGTTATTGAAGTCGATGGGGCGTTCGGCCGCCTGCGCAGGGAATGCCAGCGCCGCAACAACAAGACCCAATGTCCCGATCGCCACGCATCTCACGGAACGACCAACCTGTGGCGGGCGGCAATCTCGTCGCCGCCAAGCGCGCGATCGTACAGCGCGACCTCATCCAGCCAGCCGACGTACGGACGCTGATCGTGCAGTCTCAGCGTCGGCAGGATGCCCAGAACCAACCGCATCGCCAACGGCGCCCGCGCCGCGGGAACCGCCACCTGTCCCACGTCCCGTCCGTCCAGGTACAAAATCATCACGCCACCCCGGCTGACGCTGACCACATGGTGCCAACGCCCCGGCTGGTACGGCGCGGGCGAGAAAACATTGACGCCGCCGACCGGTCCTGGGGGCCACCTGTGCAGGTAGCGAACGACCCCGGGAGGGTGAGAGATCCGATTTTCCATGGCGCGGAATTCCAGCAACGCCAGGTGGTTCCAGACCTCGGTCGGCAGATGGGGCGACTCGACCAGCGACGCTAACGACATCTCTCTGATGCTCTCTGCATTGGCCCACAGGTCGATCGAAAAATCACTGCCTGCAAAACCGGGAAAATCGTCCGACGTCACTGCCCGCGGTCCGATGTCCGGCGAAAACGCCAACACGCGATTCCCGCTGCCACCCGCCGACGTCACGTTCCCGGATATCTGAAGTGGGTGTGCCGTCCCCAGCTCGTTCGCGGCTAACCCATTTTCGACCCGCTCGAACCGCCAGTACCCAACCGGGTGCGAATCGATGACCGCCTTGACGTAGGCCACCGGAATCGCCAACGCCGCCGGTGGATCGACGCTGACCGGTGCGACGCCTGCGACAACCGGTGATTCTTTGATCCGGGCCGCCGCGGGATCGATCAGCAGGTGCCGATCGGCCGCAACAATTGTGCTTTCCAGCGTCGTACCGTCGCCGCCCAAAACCGACGCCTCGACCTCGCCACGAAACACGCGAACGTCGCTGCGACCGGTTGGCTGCGTGGACAGGGAAAATTCTGTGCCCAGGTCATAAACCTTGGCCCCCGGGGCCTCCAAGATGAAGCCCACGGCCTGTTCGTGGACGCGCGCGCTGATCGATCCGCTGTGTAGAAAACCTCGTCGGGCCGATACCAATTCCAGCACCGCCGGACCCGTCAGCGACACCTTGGCGCCACCGAAAAAATCGATACGCGCGGTGCCCGACAGCAGCTCGACGCGGCCCCGCCCCAGCACACGCCCGGTTTCGATCGGCAACGATCCTGATTTCCAGATGGCACCTTCGGCACGCGAGACAATCGCGACACGATCGGCCGCCAGCATCGGGATGTCCGTCACCGCCGGAACCGATCCCGTTGACCTCACAACAACGATCGCGATGGCAGCGGCCACTGCCATGAAGGACGCCGCGCGAACCGCCATTGTCCGCCGGGATAGGCGCCGTTCAGCGCCCCGTTCGGCAGCAACCTGCCGGATCAAACTGGCCTGAAGGCAGGTCGCCACGAAATGGCGTCGCCGTTCAGGATCGGCGCGAAGGATATCGTTCAGACGCCGTTGTTCCTCAGGCGTCAAAACCCCGTCAAGGTAGCGAACAACCAGGTCGCGCCCGTCGGTATCGTCACTCATCGACCAGGCCCTTGTCGATGGCATCGCCCGCCATGCAGTCGGACAGCGCCCGGTGAATCCGCGACAGCGCCGTGTAGACGGATCGCACGTGTCGGCCCAGCCGGTCGGCAATGGTCGCGCCGGCCAGACCTTCGACGTATTTCAATTCGACCAGGCGCCGCGCGTTGGGCGTCAGCCGGTCCATACAGCCCCTCAGGCTGTCCAGCAGATCACGCGGGGACGTGTCGTCCAGGGCCTGCCAGTCGCCCTCAAGCAGATCCAGTACTTCGTCGTCGACGCCCACGGGCTGCAGGCGCCGTTGCCGGTGCACGTGCAGCGCTTTGAATCGGGCGGCCTTGCGAACCCACCCCAGGAAGTGCCGCTCATTCTCAATCTCCATGCAGCGATCGATGGCCAGCACCGACACATCCTGCAGCACGTCCTCTGCGCCATGGTGATCACGCACAATGGCGTAGACGTAGGCGAGGATCTTCACCCGCTCGGCCAAGAGCAGACGAAGGACAGTTTCACGATTGAGGGGCACGAGGGGTCCTACTGTGCAGTTCCGCAGCCCACCAGAACGTCAACACGCTGGTGCAGAATATTTCGGAATATTTCTATAACGCGCTGACTTTATCCGCGCTGTGCCCCTGGCCCTCTAGCGTTCGAGGTAGCCGGTGCCCACTATCTTCAGCAGCACACGGCCGATGTCAGGATGGGTGCGTTCCGTCGCCGGGCGCACGACGCAACCCTCGCGCACATGACCCGCCCCAGGCATTGCCGACGGGCCTTCGGCTAGGGCGTCGGCCGTGGCGGGATCGTAGGGACCCTGCCATAAAACCGGGACCCAGGCGACCCCCGATGCTGTGCAGGCGGCGCGCGCGGCCTCAGGATCCATCCACTTGCCATCGGGGCCATAGACGTCGAACGCAATGAAGCGGGGCGCCCCCCCACGCGGCACACCGTATTTCAAATCCTGCACGTTTCCGTAGATCTCGCCGTACAAGGTCGCGCCCTCGTGCGCGCGGCAGAAACGTTCGATGGACGGATCGTGCTGGGCGGCAACCCACCAGATCGAATCGCCCACGACCTTCCACTCGCTGCGGCTACCCACGTGCATGGTCCCGTCCACAAATGCATAACGACCACTGGACCCATGGATCTTTTCGGTCACGACGACGGCTTCGCCCGGCACCATGATCTCCGCGTACCTGCGCCAGCTTTCAACGTCGTACACGGGCCTATGGCCAGACGGTGGCGGTGCAGCCTCGCCCCCGGTCGAGGCCTGCACGGGCGGCTCGTACCGTTCCACCCCCAGCAGGACCGCCACATCGTCGCCTGGTTTGGCGCCGGGCGGCGCCTGGATGAGTAGGCCCATCGACACCACACCGCGCATGCGCCGAACCTTGATCCGTTCCTTGGTACGGCCCGGTTGCGCTAGGAACGCAAACTCTGGCCGGGTCGTATCCACAACCGAATCAGGCTGAATATACGCCCCAAGGGTCTTGCCCTCCCAATCGGCCGTGCGCACGCAGGCCGTGAACCCGAACACGTGGACGACAGCAAGACTGTCCGCGTTTGGGTGTTTTTCGAGAACGACAGGAACGATATCGACGCGGTGGGTGCTTATGGCCATGTGAAGTTTAACTCCGGCGTTAGTCTACCGCGCCCGGGGCCTAAACCGGCAACAACGACCCGAACATGCGCTGCTGTTCAACCAGGGCTGCATGGGTCTGGCGGGAGCAAAGTGCAGGTACAACGCGAAGGCCGCGTCCCCAAAAATCAACGCACCGGCAGGGCTTTCGGAGTTTCCGACTTTCCGGAGGTTTCGGGATGTTTGCACTACAATTCAACGACACCGCCATGGCCACAACCCACGATCAGCTCCTCCAGAAAATTAGCCGCCTGCCCGTGGCGCGCGTCGCCGAGGTGGAAGACTTTGTCGACTTCCTCGCCCAGCGTGACCGCGACTCCGATCGCCAGTTGGCCCACGCCGCTGCCGCCGCGTCCGAGCCCGCTTTCGCCAAGGTCTGGGACAATCCCGAAGACGACGTCTACGACCGCGTGTGACTGAACCCGGCCCCTCCGCTTCGGCGACGTCATCGTCGTCCCGTTTCCCTTCACCGATCAGTCCGCCACCAAGAAACGCCGCGCCGTCGTCGTCAGCTCGCACGGCTATCACCGCGACCGACCCGACACCGGCGCTTCCTCAGCCATCCCCAAGAGTAGAAGTACTTCGCGATATCGATGTCCCGTTCTGGTTCGCGATCGCTCGCCAAGCCCTGGTCCCGTCCGCTGTTCCGTCCGCGTTCTTGAGCGCTGCTGCTGCGTCTCGCGCTGACCGAGCCATCGATCATCTACTGCAACATGTTAGCCGCTAAGTGCCTATCAGTTGAGGATTTTCACAAGATCCTGCAGCCCATCAACGGTCAACGGTGGGATTGGGTTGGAGCAGACAGACGGATCTGCGAGCCACCCAACCCTAACTTCGTCCTGCGCCTGGAACTTGGTGCGCTTCGTGAACCATCTGTCATGGAGGCCGAGCGCATGGTCCAAGAGCTTGAAGAACGGGCGGACCGGAGGAGAGTGGTCGGGACCGTCGATGGTGCGATCGTAGATCACCCTCTTGAACACGGGTCCGTCGACATCGGGCACGCGCTCCAGAAGTGTTTGGTGGATCAACGCAATGGCAGGCGCCGCCTCGATTTGAACCCAAGTATCGTACTCGGGAGGCAGCGCTTCTGGGGCGATGCCCGCCGACTTGGAGGCACAAAAAACCAGTCGCCGATCATCTTCCCTTCGCAATCGGGAGCCCACCGGCGGTGGGTTCCCGTGAGCAATCATCGCCAGCAATGGCGAACCCGCCACCAACTCCTCAGTGACTTCACACTCCTCCAACCCTTCGTGCGGATCAACGATCAGGCCGGAGTTGTCCTTGATCGTCCGGTAATAGAAGAGGCTGCCCACCTTGACTGAACCTTGGGCAAACTTGAGCGCCCAGCGCCGCTCCATCTTCTTGTAAATGAACTCCGGGATGGGGTCCGAAACCAAACTCGGGTGTTCGGCGCTGCGGCCGGTACGGGCGTCGAGATAGTGGGCTCTGTGCGCGCTCATTTTGGCAGCTTACATCTCGTACGAAGGCTGATGCCTCGTCGGGCTAACGTACGGGCGTTCAGCGGCGGCGCGAAGCGCCATCGGTCTGCAACGCCTAGTTAGACACCGCTACTCTTCCTCGAAGTAATCAGTATCAAGCTTCGGCACGCGCACCGGCCGCATGGACACCCCAACTTCGAAGTCGATCATCAGATCCGCAAGACGTCGCCCATCGACCAAGACGAGCCGCTCCACCGACCGCGCGAACTCGATGGCCTGAGCAGTGAAGGTTGATGTGGTGATGAATACGCCCTTCGTAGCTCGTTGGCCGGCGAGCGCCCCGTAGAAGCCATGAACTTCCGGTCTACCGACAGAATTCTGCCAGCGTTTGGCTTGCACGTAGACTTTCTCAAGGCCAAGACGATCAAGCGAAATCACCCCATCGATTCCGCCGTCGCCTGATCTGCCAACTCGCGCGAGATCTCCGCGGCTGGTTCCGTAACCAAGCTTGTGGAGGACATCCAGGACGATCGTCTCGAAAAACTTGGGCGGGACTTGTGCCAAAGTTTCCAAGAGTTCTGCGGTAGTCGTGGCTCGCAGTTCGGCAACCGCAGCTTCCAAACGATCGTCCGGGCTTGCTGCGACGTTGACGGGCAGGGCATCGGTGATCCTGGGCAGCACCCCGGGAGCTTCGCCTTCAGGAAGGCCGGGGCGCAAGCGCACGTCCTCATTTCCGGTGGCAATCTCCGCGATGATGTCATCAGTAAGCATCCCAGGATGTGATCGCTCAAAATCAATCCCTGCCTGAGTAAGCTGCCAAAATCCCCGGCGCGGACTTGCTGAGTAGCCGGCACGTTTCAGCCGGTCGTGAGCCCACCCTGCCCGGTTCTTGTAGACCCGCTGGACACCACTCGGGAGCAGTTCGTCCCGGTCTGAATCGCTCAAACCAAGAGTGGAGCCTGCCGCTTCGTGGACGTCGCGTGCCGACACACCGCCGACATGGTCCGCCAGGTGGCGAAGGATCGGCTCTATGAACTTGTCGTATGTTGGAACCGGCATGTTCGTGCGTTTGTCTAACTTTACTGGCATTCAGCGGCGGGCGCAACAGGGAGCGAAGCGACCGACGCGCCCGTCCGGCCGCAATGGCGGGGTGCGCAGCACCCTCGATGGATACGGTTGTTCACAGATCGTGCATACCTGCCATGAAGTCGAACCAGGGGAGAGACCACTGCCGCTTCGTTAGCCCGATGCGCACCTTCAGCAACACTCCCGCCTCGTGTTCAACTGCGGCTCCCTTGCGAAACTCAGGTCGATAGAAAGGTTCGACAAAAAAGAGAATTGGAGCGATGTGGGAACTGAAGGGCGTTGTCGCCCCCGCTGAACCGAAGCCGACAACAGGCACTGGCAGGCCAGCGAAAACATGGAAGCCCCAGCGCGAACGGTCGGCGGAATCCAGATGGCGTCCCACCCCCGCCGCCAGGTTCAAGATCAGCCAAGCTCCACCCTCCGCGTACACGCGCCGATCATCACCGCTGTTAGTGTAGCCCAGCGAAAAGAATGGTCCTGGTAGATCAGCCAAGAAGGTGGCCTCGCCTGTTGGGTGTCCGCCCGTGTTTAGGCCGCCGCCGATCGCTACCGCCAACGGCCACCTCTCGACAATGGGCATCGGAGGACCCGCCGCCGCAGAAGGAGCTATCCCCGCGGCACGGGCGTCCGTGGATACGCAAGCCAGCGACGCGAGAACGAGCGCCGAGATTGGTTCTAATAAATTCACGTGCGCTCGCTGGCTCTCGTGTCTGCCGAACGACACTGCCGTTCAGCGGCGTGGTTCCGAGCGTAAGCGAGGACCACGTCCTCCGCAACGGCCGGTTCGGCAGCATCGTCAACGAAGGCCTTCATACAATCTCCCACTCAAAGAGGATCTCGTCTGTATCAGGATTTTCGATGCGGCTGATTTCTGTCGCGTGAAAGAAATCGATGGTGCGTTCAGTGCTGGGCCCGGGACTGATATTGGACGTGATGTGGGCGACGTCTTCACCTTCGTCGAACCCCCAGGCTACGTCATAGACCATACAAATACGCTCGCCAGTGAGATAGACACGCGACCACCGTCCGCAACGTTCAACCAAGATATCGAGTGCGCGTCGGTGGGAAGGGTGGACGGTCATAAGTCTGCCTGCGGAACATATTGGCGTTCAGCGGCGGGCGGCCTTCCGGCCCGTCCGATGCAATGCCCGGTTAGCCGGCGTCCCACCGGAGTGCACGCCCGCAATAATGATTCTCTTGTCTCCAAACGTCGCCACAAGTTCCAGTCGACCTCCGAGCGCTGAAACGTAACGCTGAAGGGTGGAGACCTGGCAGTCCTCGAAAGTCTCGCGACCCTCAAGGCGGGAAATGTCCGCCTGATCCATTTGAGATGCTCCAGTGACATCGACTTGCGTCTTCCCCGCCGCCTCGCGAAGAGTTCGAAGCGATAGGTGAACCCCCCGCTGAGCTCGCAGGCCTCGACCGAGGACCCTAACAGGTTCCGCCGCCGACTCAGCTCTCCGATTGATTGCTTGACTCATAGATCACCTCCGGTTTCATAGACATCCCGTTCGCCCACCGTCGCTGGGCGCGCGCTGATCAGCCGATCTCGTTCGCCGCGTTCGACATGAACCACATACAAGACGCGATCGCGCAGCGATGTCCCAATGACCACCATCCGCCCGATTCCAGAACCGTCATCCAGCTAAACTGCATGAGGATCTGCGAAGACAGTCGCTGCTTCTGGGAATGACACTCCGTGCTTTGCAAGATCCTCCGCCACCGTTGACATCGCATCCCCGAGTATGGGCCAAAGCCCATGTCGAGTCAACTGTATTTCGTCCATCCGGACAACGTTTGGACGTTCAGCGGCGAGCACCCGCCTGAGCGAAGAGAGGAAGGGTGATCGTCCGCTGCAACACCCTGCTATTCCGCTCCCTCAGATCTCGTAATCGTAGGTACATGACATCCTCAACTCGGGCAGCATGTCGCTCGCAGAGCGTACCGGCCCTTGATGCTGCGGATTGGGCGCCCGCATGACCGCCTCGAACGCAGCGTGGGTGGTGTGACGCCCCTATCGCGCTTTCACGGTCCTCGGGATCGCGTACAGGCTGATTTTACCGTCGACCTGTTTGCGTTTGATGATGATGGAAAACACGCCGTGCTCCGGTGCCTCGATTCGGTATGCGTCGGGCGTCCTCATCCGTCATTCGAATCGATGACGCCCCATGGGAGAGGGTGATCTCGAGCGTTTCCTCCGACTCGGGAACGAGCCCGTTCAAAGTGACGCTGGATTTCTCGCTGGGCTTTGCCTTGCATGACAGCTTGGCTGGTCCAGAACCGGCCCAGGCGACCCCGACCGACAACATGACCATCGCAGCGACCACGAACGTGAGCTTCATCCTGTTCCTTGCCCTGTCAGGATAACGTCATGGCGTTAAGTCGCGGGGCGCAATCCCTGTCCGTCTTCAACGCCTTATTCTCCCGCTCCGGCATCAACCACCGAACCTCGACACTGGTAGATAGGCCTCCGATGTTTGGGAAGCGTGGCGACGGACTCTCGAGAGAATATCGGGCAGAGACATGACGCGGGTGAGGGCAGCGTACAGGTGGCCGTGGTCGAGTAAAAGCAACGGTGTCCGTGCCACGGATGCTTCGGCGGTTGCCACCGATGAATACCCCGACATCGAGACCATGACGCCCATCGTGTTGTCGGCCTTGCCACTCACTTTCTTGTAGAACGTATCCACGTCGGGGGCGCCTGCCTGTTCTTTTGTGAATTTCAGCTCAATCAGGTACGTGGTGCCCTCGTGAGTCAGCGAACCATCGATTTGACGTCCGCCGGTCGCGTAAGGGCGTCGAGTCGTTATTTCGAAGTAGTTAAGCAGGTCGTAGAACCAGTCCTGGAACTCGTATCCAGCTTCTTGCGTGCCGATTTTCAAGGCAAGCGCGTTCAGACGGTCCATCAGCTTCTCAAGGTCCTGCCGGGACCGCTGGACCTCATTTTGCCGCGCCCGGTACCGTTCCTGGGACGCCTTCTTCTCTGCGTCCGTGGTCGCAGCCTTAACGCGCGCTTGCTCGATGCGCCGGAGCGCCTCCACGGCGACATTCGCAGCACGAACCTTTTCTTCGGAGTCTTCCCAGCCCTTCAGATCCGGGAACGAAGTTTGCTCGCAAATCGCCCGTGACATTCGCGCGACCACTTTCTCGCCATCCGCTGCCTGACCAAGCTTGGCGAAAAGGCGGTCCAAGAGATCGCGCTTGGACTCGTCGGTTCCCCAGGTCGCGAAGAAACCCTCTGCAATGCCACACCCGCGGAGAAACTTCTTCAACGCGTTCTTGCGCCAGAACGACGCAAGAGCGGCTGTGTAGATCAGGTCGACGTGGTGAGGGGTAAAGGGGCCGAGTTCCACGGTGCAGGACAGTACGCGAAGGTGAAGGCGTCAGGTCGGGATAATGTATAGCCGATCACCTGCGGGCGCGCAGCGCCCGTCGGCCTTCATCGGCCGGTTAGGCGGCGGCGCCACGCTTGCGAGCCATCTCGGTCAGCTTCCTCGCCAAGGTGTCCCGGCGAGACGTCCAGAGCGTCACACTAAGTGAAGCTCCTACGGCCCGGTAGTGGATGGTCAAGCCAGATCCGAGAAGGACACTCTGCTTCTCCTCGAGGCGGATGATGCTTTCCAGCGGCATATCTGCCTCGAGACCGAAAGCTTCGATCAGAAACCCCGGAATTCCGAGATTGAAGGGAAAATGGAGACCAACCGTGCCGGCCGTCTCGGTCAGCCGAACCCACGCGCAATTTTTGGCGTGCAACAGTGGATTTGCCCCAACCGATATCCATGTTTGCCGTTCGGATGCCGCCGGTGTGCTGGGCATCAAGATCGGAATGCCCAAACGTTTCCGCCGCAGAGCCTGGAACGTGAAGACGGTCAGAACCCAGATCGGCCCCACCCAAAACAGCCACTTAAACTCCGCGGGGATCTGTTGGGCCGACATATGGGGTCCGTCTAACGATACTGCTGTTCAGCGGCGCGGCGCAGCCCCGTCTTCAACGCTTTGTTAGCCGCCGCACCTCGATGCAGGCCCCACGTCGGCGCGTACGAAAGCGAACCGTGTCTTCAGGCTCGTAGGCGTGAACCTTCGGGTCGTCCAGGTTGTCGGTCCCGTGAATGCGGAGCGAGAAGTGAACAGTGATCTGGCCTGCTCGTAGACGGACGCCGTCGAGCTTGACCATCCGACAAACCGATTCACCCGACTTGAGCAAGGTCGCCTCGGGACTGCGCAAGTATTCGATGGATCCCCAGTCGTGCGTGCTACCGATAACGCGCCCTTCATAGCTGCCGCCGCTATTACGCATGTACTCGACCGAGTAGCTCCGAGGCTCGATCTCGTCACTAGCCTTTCCCAGATCGAGCCAAACCGCCTTGTCTCCCGCGTTCTTGATCGTGGCCTCGAACAGGGACGCGGAACACCAGCGCCCATTCCTGTCGAGTTTTGCAGAAATAGTCATCTGCACCACCGGAGGGGCTTTGGGCACCGCCGGATCACCGTCAGCTTGCGAGCCCAGCAGAGCCAGAAACGCGACCCAAATCATGAATCCTCTGACAACCCAAACTCACGCCGGGTTCCCCAAAAGTGCGGCTAACGTCTATCCGGCAGCCTCGCATAAAAATTGCTTTTGGTGGAGGGAAACCTGATTCCGCGTAGATACCGCTGTTTCCGGTCTGCATAATTCTGATAGGGCGGTCTGCATAACGCCCAGGACTGGTCGCCGCGATCACCGATCCAGGGGACTACTGGTCACCCCCTGGGCACCAGGATTTAGGACATGGGTGAAGAACATGGTCGTGCTGACGTCTTTGTGGCCCAGAAGTTCTTGGATGGCCGAGCGCTGGATAACTGTTTCGTGCAGATGGTGGTGGCAGATCTCGCCACTTTCGGGATGCCGATAGGTGCTGGTCGCGGGAAAGATCCACTGCCACGGCCACTCATGCGAGGCGTTATGGTCTTCTTGGCCAGTGAAAAGGGCAGCTCGACGCAACCGGCGCCCTGGGCCAAATCGCGTTGGTGCTGCTGCGATCCAGGACAACGTGAATTTTGCGGTAGATGCGCCCTAAAACCTGTGCTGAAAGCGCCGCCACGAGAGGTATTAGTCCGTTACGGATGCGTCACGCAATGAACTGGGACAGGAAAACGGGCTTCGATTCGTTCATGTTCTCGGGGTACATTACAAACGTGCTTACCGCATCCGTGAAGCCTATGATCTCGGTTCCGGCGTCCCTTGCGGACGCTGACGTAGCCGAGCGTGCGCGGCTCCTCTTGGTTCTCGATGCTGTGCGCGCCGAGCGAATGACTTGGCGAGTCGCGGCCGACGCCTTGGGCATCACGCCCGATCGCTTGCTCGATCTCGCTAAAGAGCACGGCGTGCCCGTGGTGCGCTTTGAGTCATCCGACCTGCGGGAAGATATGGCGACGCTCGACAAGTTGCAGCGCCGACGTGCCTCCGGCGCATGATCATCGTCGCTGACACGTCGCCTCTCCTTCACCTGGCTCGTCGCAATTGTCGAAACTGGACCCACCGTCGTAGCCGCCATTCGGGCAGCCAACCGGATCGAGGTCGTTCCGAACCCGGCCGCGCACAGAGTCTGAAGAAGGGAACCTGCAGTCGCCAAGCAAGGTGACAAAGCGGTGGAGCCTGGGTCTGTCGGCTTGCCGACGTTTTACGGCGTAATATGTCGGCGATGTGTACATAGGCTGCTTTCGCCTCCCCGTGGATCGTTTTTCCTACTGGGTCCTCGCGGCACGGGATCGACCACGTGGCTGGATCAGAACTTCACCGAACCCGCGGCCTAAACCGGCAACAACGCGCCGAACATGCGCTGCTGTTCAACCACGGCCGCATTGGCCGCCGCTGTCTTCCGGAACCCGGCCGACACGTCAGGCCGCCGGGCGACACGGTTCCAAAACGTAACCGCCGTGGCGCAGGTTTTGGACCACAGGGGCCCATCTGACGCCTTCGGCAGGGGGGGCACGAAGGGCGGCGCCTTCAGATCTCCCTGTCTGGGTGTGTAGTGCATCGGCAACATGTCATAGGTGGGGGTCAGTCCTAAAATCTGGCGGCCCCGCATGAAGACCGACAGGTTGCCAAGATGCATGTCCGTGTTCGCGATAAGCTGACCAAACAGTTCAAGGCCGCGAATCTGCATCAACACGTCAGGCGCCAACCTAGATTGCGCCACCAGCTGCCGGGCCGTGTCCGACCAGCTATTCCGATGGCCGACAAATTCGTCGTCCAATGCAGACAAAGGCAGAACACCAAGACGTCCCAGGCGGCCCACGCGATCGAATCTTTTGACCTGCAAAAAAATCCTGCCACCCGCCTCCAGGATCTCGGATTCCGCTGCTGCATATCCCGCCTCTGTCAACACCTGGTGCGCGACGTGTTCAGCAATCAGAAGATCGGCCACGCGCCTGCCCACGGGTTCGTGGATGGCCGACGAAAATTTCACCAACACCGCGATCGATTCCCCAGCGTCGTTGCAGGTCCAGGAAAGAAATTTGGGCTGCTCGCCACCGGCAGAAGATCCGGGGGGGCCGTCCGACAAGACAGCGTCGGCTGTCGCTGGATAGCGATGGGATCGATCGGCGCGCGCCACAACGTCAGGCGGGTGGGCAGCAAAGCGCATGTACAAAGCGAAGGCGGCGTCCCCCAAAATCAACGCACCCGGAAGGTTCCAACCGAATCGGGCGGCGTACGCGACACAATCATCCCCTGACCATAGGCTGATGCTGGGGGGCAGATCGGGGTGACGTCGGGGGATAAGTCGTCCTAAAAAACCGGCGGGTCGAAATTCGTTCAGGAAGTAGGGGAGATCCTCGAAAAAGCCCTCGGGCGCATCAGGCACGGCCGGGGCGACATAGAACCCCCGGGGTTCGACGGGAATGACAGTGCCAAGCCGTCTGGTTTGCCCTGCCTTATCAACCTCGAACAAAGGCAGGTCCGATTCCACGCCAGAAATTTGCCGCCTGCTTGCATAAAGCGTTGCCCGGGACCGACCCGCAACGACCCAGCGCTGCGGCGAACGGCCAATCAACCGGGAAAACGTCGGCTGGCTGACCCCCAACTGGGCGATGAGCGCCGCCGCCGGTTTCGGCCCCCCCATCAGGAACGACCGAAGCCTGTCCTCATCGAGGGCCGATTCAGCTTTCATATGAATAGATTAACACATGACAAAATGCATATATTTATTGCATAAAATATCCATAATTCTGTGTAGTTATATAAACACCCATGTTTTTTTCTGCATATGAAATTGAATTGGTAACCAGGCCGTCGAAAAAATGTCAGATCACACGGCGCCTCGGTTTGGCCGGATTCCCCGCCCGGGCCAGGTCAGCCGCCTGCGCGACTAGGGCCGCAAGGCCGGGCCGCTGCAAATCCGATCGCTTTGCCAGCGTGATCCACTTCATCTGCGTGCCGCCCATTTCTAAGAGTCCATCGGGATCGTCCAGCAGGATCCCGTGTTCGAAGCCTAGGCGCACGCGATCCGCAGACGGGGCCAGACATGCAAAATACCGCGGCGCTGAGAAACCCAGCAGCTTCCACCCCACCCGCACCCCTTCGACAACATCAGGAACCCAATGTTTGACCAGCGTGCGTGCCGCCGCCATCAGGCTTTTGATTGGGGGCGGACAAGCCCGCAACAAAAGGGCCAATTCCACGTCGACCGACGGCTTAGGCGCCAAGGTCGCGACAAAATTTCGCCCCCATATCACCCACGTCTTCAATCGCGGCGTCGTCGCCAGCCCGGCCGCTGCAACATAGACGTACCCACGCATCGGTCGTCCGGTGAAATCCATGGGCCGCACATGTGGCAGCGACAACGCGTCCTGATGAGCCTCGGGCCCCACCCGAACCATCAACCGGTCGTCCGTGATTCCGCAAAACATCAACCCCTGATCCAGGAATGCCAGGCCACCGAACATTCGCTTCTCAGTGACTGTTTCAGTGTTTCCCAACACCTTGCGCACGCGTGCCGCAAGTCTTTCATCGTAGGCCATTTTACGAAAGGATAGTCGAAGGCCTTGCCCCCAGTAAACGAAACAAATTTGCCCATTTTATACCTCAAAGGCCTATATCCTCGCGCCCGATGAGTGAAGCTGTGATTTCGCCTCCCACCACCGCCCCGCCACGCCTCTTGTCGCTCGACGCGCTTCGCGGTTTCGACATGCTCTGGATCGTCGGCGGTGAAAACATCGTTCACGGGCTGGGCCGCCTTGGCGACAACGCTTTATTGCGACTCGTGCTGCCCCAGCTTAGCCACAAGCCCTGGGCGGGTTTCGCTTTTTACGATCTCATCTTTCCGCTCTTCGTGTTCATGGCCGGCGTCTCCATCGTGTTTTCGCTGGGCCGTGTGCGCGAAAAACACGGCACGGCCGGGGCGATTCGTCGCATCCTCACCCGGGGTATCCTGCTGTACCTTGTCGGCCTCTTTTACTACGGCGGCATCAGCAAGGGGTTTGATCAGGTGCGCGTGCTTGGCGTGTTACAGCGAATCGCCATCGCCTACACCTTCGCGGCGCTGCTGTTCACGTTGCTGCGGCTCCGGGGTCTTATCATCGCGTGTGGCGCGCTGCTGATCGGCTACTGGGCGATCATGACCTTTGTCCCCATCCGCGACATCAACCTTGAAACCAGCGCGCTCAAACAGCTGGTGACGCAATCAGGGGGCGCCAGCGCCACCGATCTGTTCGCGCGCACCACCACCTACGTCACAGGAAAATTCGATCCCGGACTGAACCTGGCCAACCATTTCGATTTCCAATACCTAGGTGGGCGGCGTCACAACGGGGCCTACGATCCCGAAGGGATCCTCAGCACGATACCCGCCATTGCTACCTGTTTGTTCGGCGTGTTCGCCGGATTGTTGATCAGGTGCAAAACCTACAATGACCAGAAGAAGGTCCTGTGGCTATTGGGCGCTGGCGCCACAAGCGTTGCCTTGGGTTTTCTGTGGGGCCTGCAATTCCCCGTGATCAAAAAGATATGGACATCATCGTTCGTGTTGGTCGCAGGCGGCTACAGTTGCCTGCTGCTGGGCCTGTTTCATCAGACAATCGAGGTGTGGCAGATCCGGCGCTGGACCACGCCGTTTGTTTGGATCGGCGTAAACCCGATGGCGGTCTATCTGGCGCACAATTTTATCGATTTTAACAGTCTGGCCAGCCGGGTGGTCGGTGGCCCCATCGAAAACGCCATGGGGCCGGGTGGCCCGCTGCTTGTAACTGTCGTCGGTCTCGGGATCACGTTGCTGATGTTGCGTTTTATGTATCAGCGAAAGATTTTCCTGCGGTTGTGATCATGCGCCCAGACGCTGGCCCTGCCGCCTGGCGAACCACCAACCGACCCCCGCAATCACGATCACAGCCACAAAAGACCACAGATCCGAACCAAACCCCGGCGCGAAGGCACCCGCCACGGCATAAATCAAAGACGGCGGCCCCGCACCCAGGACCGCCCCAGCCAATAGCGACCGCCAGGTCAGCGATGTTGTCCCCGCCATGATGGCAGTCGTTTCGGCCAGCAACGGCAGGGGCCGGGTGATGACGATGGCCACCAGGCCATAGCGCCTTATCAGCTGGTTGATACGCGCCTTGTCTGCGGATGACACCAGCCGATCGACAAGCCCGCCGCCCCGACGTCCGACCCAGAACCCGAAGGCCGTGGCGCCCAAGCTGCCGACAAGCGACAGGACTGCGCCCAGCGCCACACCGAACATCGTGCCATGCATGACCATCACGACACTAGATGGCACCGGCAGAACCACATCTGCCACAAGCAACCCCACGCCCAGCAACGCCGCCCCTATGCCGCCCTTGTGCATCGCTGAGGTCGGATCCGAAAGCAACGGGATGCCCACCGCCTCGGCAACCAAGAACGCCGCGAGGAAAAAAGCCAGGACGCCCCCCATCAAGGCCGCATAGCGCTTCATGATGAAGAAATTCAGCCGTCAGTTTCGTCAAGAACTTCGCGTAAACGTTGCGCCAGTTCGGATGGGCTGTAGGGTTTGTCCAGCACCTGCCATTTGTCCCGCGGCAGGCGATCCGCGGTGGCATATCCCGACGTGATGAGAACGCGCAGATCGGGCCTTTGCGCGCGCAAGGCCGTGGCCAGAACTTCACCGTTCATAACCGGCATCGTCAAATCAGAGAACAACAGATGAATGACACCAGGTTGAGCGGCGGCCACCCGCAAGGCCTCGGCACCATCGGCAGCCGTCAGAACCGTGTAGCCCAGGCCCTCCAGCATGCGCCGCGCGAGCTGTCGCAAAACCTCCTCGTCCTCGGCCACGAGAATCGTCTCGGAGCCGCGCGGCAGGGACGGGGCTGGAACCTCCGGCTCCACATCGACCATGGGCGCCCGACGCAAGTACACGCCAAACGTAGTTCCCTTTCCCATAGCCGTGTCGACGGTGATAAACCCACCGTGCTGCTGAACCACCCCGTGAACGGTTGCCAGCCCCAAACCCGTGCCACGCCCGACATCTTTGGTGGTGAAAAAAGGTTCAAAAATGTGATCGCGCGTGGTGGCGTCCATCCCTTCACCTGTATCGGATACCAAAATGCACACATAGTCTCCTATGGGTACGCGATCCCGATCGGTGGTCACCGATAGGTTGTGGGTCCGCAGGGTCAACGTGCCCCCCGATGGCATGGCATCGCGCGCGTTGGCGGCAAGGTTGACAAGTATTTGTTCAATCTGAACCGAATCCATCCGTGTGGCCCATGTATCCGCGGCCACGTCCACCTGCACCGTGATGTGAACGCCAACCACCCGCATCAGCAGCGTCTGGATCGAAGACACGGCCGCCCCCACGCGCGTCACCGTTGTCGTCGTCTCTCGTCGGCGCGCAAAGCTAAGCAGCTGCCGGGTCAAGGCGGCCGCCCGTCCCGCCGCTTCCAAACTAATCCCCAGTTCGGCATGAACCGGCCCATCCGTGGGCAGCATCATCATCGCCAAAGACGTGGCATTTGTGATCACTGTCAACAGATTGTTGAAGTCATGCGCGATGCCACCAGCCAGGCGCCCAATGCTTTCTAGTTTGCGCGATTCCGCAAGCGAGGTTTCCAATTGTTTGCGCAACGTGATGTCGATCAGCGTGGCAACGACTTGAATCACACGACCTTGGTCATCAACTTCGGGCTCGGCGTCCACCATCAGCCAGACCCGGTCGCGGGTCTTGGGGCGATACACACCCATAACGACATTGCGCACGGGCATCGCCGTGGCAAGGACCCGGGCCATGGGCCGCAAGGTCGCTTCAAATACGGTCCCGTCCTCGCGGACAATATTCCATTCCGGATCGTACGATGTCCGGCCCCGGTATTGATCCTCGTCCAGCCCCAGCAGTTCAAGAGCGGCAGGGTTGCAGACCAACACCTCCGTGCTGGGGCCTTGAACCACCACACCAATGTGAAGGGCCTGGATCAGTTGAAAAAAACGGTCAGGCAAGGGTCACTAAGACAGCGGCAGTTTCCTGCGACGCCGTCACCATCGCATCGTGACCGGCGTCGATTTGCAGGGTGCGCCAGCCTTCGCGGCGGGCCCGATCGACAAAGGGCCGCAGGGGGTCAACACCGAACAGGGCGATCAATCCATCGTGCCGTTGGCAGTGGACATAGGTTGTGGGCAAACCGTCAAGCGCGCCTGGGGCGACCACCACCCGTTCGAACAAAGTGTGCATCGGATGTGCATGGCGACGCGCCGCCACCCAGGCCACATCTGCCGGATCAACAACACCGACAGCGTCAAGGGGCAGGGGCGGCAGCAGCCAGTCATCCGCAGACGCAAGTTCAGCCAGCTTGCCTTGGGTCCCATCGGCAAGCGCGCCACTGGCGGTCTGGCCATCAACCGGGGCCTGCGCGTCGAAGTAAACAAGGTGCTTGATGCGCCCGCGCGTCCGGGCCGCCGCCATCGTGATAACCGTGCCCCCATAGCTGTGCCCCACAAGGATAGCGTCGCGCACATTTTCATGTACCAGCGTCTGTTCGACGTCTTGCACATGGGTCGCAAGCCCGACCTCACGGGTCAGCAGGTGAAACCGATCCCCGCAACCCGTCAGGGTCGGCGTGATCACGTCATGCCCTGCGGCCCGCAGCTGATCGGCCACACGTTTCCAGACCCACCCCCCGTGAAAAGCCCCATGGACCAGAACAAAACAAGCCATCGATCACCCCCGTGACAAAGACCGTCTTCCGGCAGATTACCGGACTTTTTCCGCAGCCGCTTCGCTTACGAATTTTTTTCCAATTCCTGCCAAAAATTTCGTTACGATCGGGGGGCAACCCCCATGCCTTCGCCCGGTGGCCCTGCCCCCTCCATGAAACGCCCTCCTGCCCGCGTCGCCCGGGCCGCTCGCTCGGTCACGGGCCCCGATTGGATGGGCGTGTGGGGACGGATGGTCCAGTTTGTACGGCTCGGCCTTTTCGCGTTGGTTCTGGGGATCATCGTCCTTGTCGGCCTCACTATCTACTATGGGATAGATCCAACACTGCCCCATCCAGACGTTTTGGCCGACACAAAGGCGCTGCACAGCACCCGGGTGTTTGACCGCTCGGGGCTTTCGTTAGGGGAAGTGGGGGCGTCGCGCCACAACCCGGTGCCGATCGACAAAATGTCCCCGCTGCTGGTTAACGCGGCTGCCGCTCGCGATCCTGGGTTCCTTGGTGGCAGCGGATTCCATCTGGTGGGGTTGCTGAAAACCACCCTCCGCACCTTGGTTCCAGCCGCTTTTGAAGCCCCCTTCATCACCGTCACGCATGAACTGTTGCGGGTTGGTATGCGCCGCCCTCACGACACCTTCCGCACCCGTTTGCAGGAAATCTCTCTGGTCGCCCGAATCATGTGGTCCTTTTCCCGGCGCCAGATCATAGAACTGTATCTAAACCACGCAGATTTCAGCCCCGCCGTAACCGGGTGCGAGGCCGCCGCCCAGAACTTATTTGCCCGCCCGGCATCCGGCCTGGATCTGGCCCAATCCACCTTCCTTGTCGGCCTGCTTCGCCAGATCCCCCGTCCCGATCCGCGTCGTCAGATGTTGGAATCAAAATCACTGCAATGCCAGGTCATAGCCGACCTGGCCAAACAACACGCCATCGATGCCGGGCCCTCGCGCCGTCTATGCCTTGAACCCATCGTTATCGCCCCCACGCCCCGGCCCACACTTAGTTTTGCACCTGAAATTATCGACCGCGTGCGCGCCGACCTGGTTCAACAACACGGGGCAGATCGTGTGGATACCCTGGGAATCAAGGTCAAAACGTCGATCGATCTGGGCATCCAGACCGCGGGTGTCGATTTGCTAGAAAAAGAATTGGAAACCCTGGACGGCCGCATGGGCATTCGGGGCCCGTCGGGACATCTAAAAGGCCAGGCGCTTAAACAGCAGCGCACCAAACTGGGCGATGAATTCCGCGCGGGGCTGAAGCCGGGCGCCGTCATCGAAGCCATCGTTGGCAACGTCGAACCGGATCCCAGGCGCCCCGAGGCCGGACGGATCTACGTGGATCTGGGAGGCACCCCGGGTCTTGTCGATCTGGCTGACGAGGGACGCTACACGCAGGCCGATCTGCCACTGATAGGGCGATTTTCTTCGGGCGATCTGGTGCGCGTTCGCCTAGCCCCTGAACGATTGGCCCCCGGCGTTGGGGCGGCCCCCGTTGAACTGCCGGTGGCGCTGGAACTGGGACCACAGGCTGTGGCCATTGCCATTGATCCACGCAACCGCGCGCTGATTGCCGTCGTGGGCGGCCATGGGTTTCGGGCCGGCAATATTGACAGGACCATTCGTCGCCGGGGCGCTGGACACCTTTTCGATCCATTGTTGTGGGCAGCCGCCGTGGACACACGTCACGCCACCGCCCGAGAACTACGCGCCCCCATCCTGCAAGGCGCCGCCCCCGATCATGAAGATTTGTTGTCCCGCATCGGACAGGCCACCAGCCGCGATTTTCTGGGACGTGTTGGCATCGATTTCAGTCCCGAAATAAAATCGTCTCCCTTAGAAGTTGCCACCGCTTTTGCGCTCCTGGCCGGTGGCGGCGTTCCCGGGATTCCCACCCTGTCAGCCAACGCGACCCCACCTGTGGGCGTGCCGATTGTGTCTCCGACCACGGCCTTCATCGCCACATCACTTTTGACCTCGGTCAGCGACAGCGGATTTTTGCGCGCGCTGGCCAGCCGGTTTCCCGGCCGACCTTTGGCGGCCTATGCGGCCGTGTCTGCACGTAACGAAGATGCCTGGTTCATAGCCTATACGCCCGACCTTCTGGTGGTCGCGTGGGTGGG
>JAYUUT010000372.1:0-11002 GCA_043754455.1 Myxococcales bacterium | reverse complement strand
AAGAAGCACCCTGGCCTCACCAACATTCAGCCGCTCGAAGTCCTTCCCGAACGCTGGCGCAAAGGGGTGAAGGTGCTTGCGGTTCCAGGCTTTCGCATGGGCGAGGCGTGGGTGACCGTAGAAACCGCAAACGGTCCCGTCTGGTATGTCGGAGACTCTTGCTTCAGCCTGGAACAACTCCCCAAAAACGTCCTCGCCCGCACCCTGTTCAAATGGACGGGAACCGCGCCTGGGTTTCGTCTGAATCGCATCGGTCAAATGGCGTTCCTCAAAGACAAGCCCGCCTACAAGAAGTGGATGCTTGATCACTTGCACGCGTCGCTCCCGACGACGATCGTGACCGCCCACGGGAAAATCATGACCGAACCTCAGATCGGCAAGACATTTCAAGATCTCGTCGAAACAGGGCTCTAACGGGCCGTACCTCTACAGTTGTTAGCGCAGTGGCATCAAATCCCGCAGGTTGCCGATGACCCGGCCCGCGCGGTGCAGATCCACCAAGGCGCCAAGAGGTTCCTGCGGCCCCAGCAGGGCGGCCTTTGCCAGGTCGAGATCTGCCGCGGTCATGATGCGCAGCGGGGCCAAACCAGGAGGCGCCGTTTTCGTGGACGCGTCACGACTGCTGGTCGCGAGGCCCAACACCGCAGGCAAGGGCACGCGGATCCGCCACACCCGCCCCCCGAGGCGCAGCCGCACGGACACGGCGTTGTCGCCTAAATCATCGATCTGTTCGCATAGGTTGATAAAGGTGATACCCAGGCTATGGGCCAGCGCCGCAGGCACTAACCCCAGACCTTCGCCCCCCCCTGGGGGCCCTGTGAGAATAAGGGACGCCGATTCTTTATGCGCCAGGTGGGCCAGGGCCAGTCCCGTGGTCCGGGGCGCCTCGGATCCCCAAGCGGCATCGTGAATATAGACCCGCGTGCCCGTTGCGACAGCATCCAGCACCGACGGGGCGGTCGCATCGGCACCTGCACAAACGCTGACAATCGGGTCGGGCCCTGCCAACCGAAGGGCAACATCAACCAGCGATAAAGCGTCATCGACATCCCCGCCGGGATTTAGACACACCATAATCTTCACGACGGATCCTCGCTGTCCAAACCAGCCGTTGCGGCCAGCAAAGTGACCTGCCGCAGGGCCTCGTCCGCGTCGGTTTGTAAGATGGCGTCGAGAGCCCACTGATCTGTCCCTGAAAGCCCCACGACGGTGCCCCCCAGAGGCGGGCGCAAGGCCTTTCGCGCCCAGGACGGCAGCGCGGGATCCAGCAGGAACACGTGGGCTGGGCAGGCGCTGCCCAAAAGGGCGGGGTGCAGTTGGCCCGATGCCAGCACCGCCAGGTCATCGGGTGCGCCCTCCCATTGGGCCGCTTCACAGGCCAGTCCATCGGACACGATGACCAAGGTGCGTGCAAAACTGGCGGCGGCGCCCGGATCGGGGCGGCTGTCAATTACCGTTGGCGGCGCCGTGATTTCGGCGGGCGGGACATCAACTTCCTGTAGATCGACCGGATTGCCGCGAACGCCGGGGGCCTTCCCGGTGGGAAGAATGGCAACGACCGGGCGTTCAATTTCCGAAAAATCAAGCTGTCGGCTGCCTTGTTCCCGGCCCCGCCACCGACCTAACAGCAGCCGTGGCGGGTCGGTGTCGCTGATGCCCAGAGCCGCGTGCGGGAAAAATGCCGCCTGGCTGCGAATGGCCAACGAGGGACCCAATTGCCAGCCCGTGCCACCCGCGGGAAACAGGATCAGCAAGGGGCGAAGGCGATCCGCCATTTGCACAAGGAACGGGCCGTGGGTCGGGTCCAGGGGCGGGCCGGAAAACTGTGCCGACAGGGCCAACAACACCTTGTCGGCCCCAGCGGTTCCGGCAGACTGCCCCAGTGCGTCTTGTTCCGTGGGCGATAACGCGTCGGTCATCACCAGTCCTAGAACGGTGGCGCCAAACGCCGTGGCTAGCCTCCTCGCCTCGCCTAGGGCGAACCGAGAGGGGGCCGTTGGGCGGCCTTCGATGAGATCAAGGGGGACGACGATGGCCGCCACGAGGGGCGCGCATTCTTTCACAAACCGAGGTCTGATAGCGAATCCGCTGGCATTTTTCTTGCGCGGGGCCAGAACTATCGAGATCCTCGGTTCCCCGTTGCGGCGAATGGCGCAATCCGAGATACTTCGCCAGGTTTCCACCGATCCTCCCATGTCAGACGCCTACCAGGATCCCGAGCCAGGTGCGCAGGCGGGCTCCGGCCTCCCGACGCTGGGCCGTGATCCGTCAAATCCGCCCCCCCCACCGACGGATGGTTCGGGGGACGATGCCGATCGCTTGATTGCGGCGGCGGCGCGGTTTGACCTAGAGGAGGACGTGCTGCGCTGGGAACGTGAAGCGGCGGCCCCGCCGACCGACAGCCGGCGATCGGGGCGGTTGCTGCACGAGATTGGGGCCCTGCGGGAATCCACGAACCCGCGCGAAGCCTTGCGCATTTTCGCCCAGGGGCTGTCCGTTGATCCCACGTTGCAGGCGAACACTTGGTCGCTGCGCCGCCATTTTCGCGCCCGGGGCCAGTGGTTGAATCTGGTTCGGTTGCTGGAGGCCGAGGTCCGGTTTGGGGTGCAGCCCGATCCCGCCGATCGCGCGGATCTGCAGGTCGAAAAGGGCCGGTTGCTGGAAGACCGCATGGGACAGAATTCCGATGCGGGGCAGGCGTACCGGGCCGCCCTGGAACTTGCGCCAGGGCATGCGCCCGCGGGTTTTGCGTTGCTGGCGCTGGGGTTGCGCACGGGGGTCCCCGACGACGCAGTTGCTGGGCTTTCGGCCTTGGCCTCGGGGATTGACGATGCCGACGTCAGGGCGGTTTATGCGATCGAGATTTCGCGCGCGATGGCCGGGCCTTTGGGATCCGATGGGGATGCCGATCGGATCAGGGATGCTGCCGAATCCTTGTTTAAGGCGCTATCCGCGGGCGTTTCTGCGGCACCCCTGCTGGCCGAACTGGATCGGTTGTCGTTAGCGGCGGATGTGTCGGGTTTGCGCGAACGCGTGCTTGATGCGTTTGATTCGCGGCAGGGCCGGGAAGGGCCACCGCCCCTGTCGCAGTTGACCCACGTGGTGGCTCTTTATCGGGAAAAGGCCCGTGGGCTATTGCGTAGGGGCGCCCGGGAAGCCGCCCTGGCGGTGATTGAAAGGGCCCTAAAACGGGCGCCGGACCATCCGCTTTTGTTGGCGGATTTGGTCGACATATCCGAAGAAGCAGGAAAAACTGAGGTCCTGGGCCCGGCGCTGAACGGCCAAGGCGGGGCGCAGTTGACAGGTGATGATCGCGAAGGTGCGCTTTTGCGCCGTGCCGAAGCGGCGTCGCGGGCGGGGGCCGCGGCCGAGGCGCTGATTTGTTTGGACAGCCTAGCGCCCAAGGGGCGTTTTTTCCCCTTGGGGGTGTTGGCTCGGGCACGTCTGTTGGCTGTTCTGGGGGACGTTGACCGCCTGGCGACCCATTACGCCGATGAAGGCCGCAGGATGGCGTCCACGGGGACGACACCAGAAATTCGCAATGAGGCCGCACATTGGCTTGTGCGCGGGGCGGTGATTCGCCACGAACACGTCAAGGAAGGTCCTATTGCGGAATCTCTGCTGCGCGAAGCCCTGGGGTTGGTACCAGGGTACGCCCCCGCCGTTGAACTGCTGCAGACGGTGTTCGCTGCGGGCGCAAGGTGGCTGGAACTGGCCGAACTGCTGGAAGAAGATCACGCGCATACTTCTGATGAAAATAGGCGCCAGTTGTTGGGCGCGGCGCTGCGGGTGTTGTGGCGCGATATCCTGACTGATCCCCGTCGGGCCGAACGTTGGGACAGCGCCGAAACCAAGACCGATGGTGTCCCTGATGTGGCGTTCCTCGTCGGGCGCGTGGAGGCCCTAGGTCGCAGCCGCATCGTCGCTGACAGCGCCAATGATGGAGGGGATGCGGGAAATCAGGAGGTGGGTGCGCGCGCCCGCGTCGTCGAATTGGCCGAGGCTTTTTTGCGGCTGTCGCAGCGGGCGACGGGCGTACGGGTGGCAGCGGCCCTGCAAATTGCGGCCGCGCGAACCCATGAATCGCTGGGTGACAAAATCCGCGCCGGGGCGTTATTGAACGAAGCGGCGCGGCTGGATCCGGGGTCCGCTGCCAGTGCGTTGCGGGAGCCCTTTCTGGTCGGCCAGGCGCTGGAAGAATCGTTGCGCGACGAATTGGCTGCGGTTGAAGCCCAAGGCGCCCGCGACGTGGCCAGGGCCCTGCGGTTTCGGCTGGCGTCGTTGATGATGACGGCAAACCGCGCGGCCGAAGGTTTGGCGTTCCTAGAACCCTTGCGGGCTGATGGCGACGCGTTTGCGCTGGGGTTTTCCCTGCAATTGGCCAGAAGTTCTGGACAAGCGGCGTTGCAGTTGCAGGTTCTTGATGCCATGGAAGCGGCCGAACTTGCAGCCGATGACGGGTCGTCATCGGGGCTGACACCGGCCCCCATTGTTGGGTTGTTGTCGCGGTTTGAACGGTCCCGGGCCCATGCCGAGGCCAGGGAACAACTGGCGGATCCCGCGGCGGCGGCAGCGTTTGAAATGTCGGCCCAGACCGCCGCTGTGCCAGCGCCAGCGGTCGCGGTGGATGCGGCGCTAGGCGCGTTTCGTGAACATGCCCGGCATGGGGGCCCCACGGATCTGTCCGGCGCCGCCCGGCGGGTCGCGGATTTGTTGCAAGGATGGCCGGCCCAGGCCGGGGCCCGTCGGGCGGCCGATCTGCTGGCGGTGCTGTCCGGCCATCCTGGGCCACCTGCCGGTGGTGACCAAAACGGGGCCGATGGGCTGCGCCGGTGGCTGGCAGCGATCGTGTCCGGGAATGAAGCTGAGGCCGCCTTCGGCCTGCAGGTCCTGGCGCAAAGCGACCCCGATGCTGGTTTTGCGAAAAATCTGGCTGCGGCGATGGATGTACGGCGGCGGCTGCTGCGGGTGCCAGGGGCCTTGTTCGCCGCACCCGGGGTGTCGTCTGGCGTTGATAAGGTGTCCACCCTGGTGGCAACGGATCTGCTGGGCGACGACGCGCGGGACATTCGTATGCAGTGGCGTCAGATCCGCATCGCGGCCTTGAACCGCCTCGGGCACACCGACACCCTGCTGCGACAGCTTTACGAGGCAGCCTGGGATGCCGAATCCACGGGGCAACTGCGTACGGCTGCGGCGGCTTACGCACGTATTTTGGATCATCATCCGGGCGCGGTCGAAGCGACCGAAGGATTTCGGCGGCTGTCGCGTGCCATCGGGGATCGTCGCAATGAGGCCGCGTTGCTGTCGCGGCTGGGCGGGCTTCTTTTCGATCCGCAACGGGCGGCGGCGCGGTTCGCCGAGGCGGCCTTGCTGCTGGAAGAACAAGGTCTGCCCGCCGAGGGAGCGCGCCAGTTTTTGGCAGTGCTGACCCGCGTGCCAACCGATGACGAGGCCTACCGCCGTCTGAAAGCGATTCTTGAATTTCGCGACGACGGCCCCGGGTTGGAACGCCTGATTGGGTTCAAAATTGGGCACACAACCGACCCGCAGGCGCGCGCGGCTCTGTACGCGGAGCGGGCGGCGCTGCGGCTGGAACGGCTGATGAAACGGCGTGACGGCATCACCGATCTTCGTCACGCAATTGCGCTGGATGGGACGCGTGTCGATAGCCTGGTGACGCTGGCCCAGTTGGCTAATGAGGCCCAGCGTTTTTCAGTTGCGGTGGATCTGTTCCGCCGGGCGCTGGACCACGAAACGGAGGCCGAAAAACGGGCCGCGATCCGCCGTGATTTGGCCGCCTCGGAGGAAGACGCTGGGCTGTCCGATGAGGCCGCCGCAACGTTGTTGGCCGCGATCGCGGAGGCCACAGAATGTGCTGCTGATGCGTCGGACGTGCAGGATGTCCACGAGCGGATGTTTGCCCTGGCGGTCCGGCGTCAAGATTTGTCGACGGCCGCGACCCAGTTGATGCGCCTTGAGGCCCTGGCTGTGGATGCGGAAAACCGGGCGGTGGTGCGCGTGCGTCTGGGCCGCATGGAACGCGATTTAGGACGAGACACCGACGCCGCCATCCGGGCCTTCACCCGCGCGCTTGAAATGGATCCTCTGGGCGAGGCGGCCGCCGAATTGGGGCGCACCGTGGCTCCAGCGGCCGTAGGACCCCTTCTGTCCGGGGTGCCGGGTGCGGTCGTGGCGCGCGTGTTTGACGAACAGAAATCAATATTAATCGACGATCCTGTCGATCTGCGGCGGTTGGTCTGCGTGCGCGACCTGGCCGGGTTGGTGGGCGATCATCATCTGTACCAGGCCACGTCACAACTTCTGGCGGTCTTCGGCGTAGGCGATACGCGGGGGCATGTGCGCGAACCGGGACGTCCGTTGACACAGGACATCCTGGCCTCCCTGGGACCGACAGCCGACCGGGCCGCGTCCGAAATGATGGCCGCTGTTTGGCCCTTGATAGCCCCTGGCGTTCCGCGTTTTGAAGATCTGGACCTGGCAAAACTGGGCGCGACGCGGGGGACCCGCACCGTTCGCGGGGCCGACGCGCGCTTGGGCTGGGTAGAATCCACGGCCCTTTCGCTGGGGTTGGCGAACCTGACGATTCACGTCAGCCCTGAACCATCCGTCGATCATGCCGCCATTCCCGTCGATGGCGTCGATCCGATTTTGGTACTGGGACGGGCGATGCTGGCAGGTGATCCGGCGGCTCGGTTCTTGGTCGGGCGGGTGTTGTTCCTGCTGGCGTTTCGGGCCGGGTGTTTGGCCCGTCAGGGATTGGCGGACAGTGAACGAATGTGGGCGGCGGCAATGGCCGTGGCGGTGCCCGGGCAGCCTGTGCACGATAACACCGTAAAAATGGGGGCTAAGCTTCTGACAAAGGGGCTGTCCCGTCGCGAGATCAAGGCGCTTGAAGCGTTTGGACCCAGGTTAACCGGCGTGTTCTTGGACGTGGCCGCCTGGCGTCGCTGGTTGCTGGGTGGCGCGGGCCGTTTTGGCCTGGCGCTGGCTGGCGATTTGGCCGCTACCCTGCGAATCATGACCGGCCAGCCGGCGCCTACGCCCGAAGCGCTTCGCAACCCTGAAAGTTTGGATCTGATCCGGTTTGCACTGGGCGATGGGCTGCCGTTGTTCCGCCGCGAGGCGGGGATGGGGGAAGGCTAAACGTGCCCCAAGACAAACCGTTTGACGATGACAACGATTGGGACGGGGCGCTTGCCGATTGGGACGCGTCGCTGAAAATCACGGACGTCACCCCGGCGCCCGTTGCCCCCCCAGTTAAGTCCGATATCTCGACGTTTCCCGTTTTTTCGCCCCCCACACCCGCGCCGGTTGTGCCTGCCGCCTCCGCCCCGACCGTGCGCACATCCCCCTTGCTGCCGTCGTTTACGCCTGCCGCCCTGCCAGGGCAGACCATGGAAGGTGACACAAGCGGGGGCATTTTGATTCCTGATGTCGGTGCGCTTGAGGCCGCCAGCAATCCCGCGATGCAGCTTCCTTCCGATTCCGATCTTCCCGACCTGCCCAGCATCGACATCACCCCGTCGCTGCTGGAAATGACCCCGCTGCCCGCCTTAGATCCCGAGGCCGGTCGCCACCTGACCAACGATGGGCTTCCGGAACTGTCAGGAATTTTCAGCGCCGAGACGCTGGGCCCGCTTTATCCCCGTACGCCGTCCCCTGATGTCACCGCACAGGCGTTACACCCGCGATCCGCAAAATCCGTCGCTCCCTTTTTTGAACCCAGTTTCGACGCCTTCGCGGATGATCTTCCTGCCGAAGTGGCGGCGGCCTTGGTGCTGGAATTGCCACCGTCAGAATTGAAGTTTGATCATGCCAGGTTTGCGGCCGATCCGCGTCTTACCGACGACGCGCCCGCGCCGGTGTTGCCGTCGGGCTATGCGCGCGATCTGGCGGCATTGCTGGGCGATGAACTGGTGGCGGCCCAAAGACGCCCGCTTGACGAAGTCAGCGCTGATGATTTGGGTCGCCTTGCTTGTGGGGCCGCCTGGGCTGCGGAACGAATGGGGGGCACGCAGGCTCTTCGTTATTATGACGAAGCCTTGGACGCCGATCCGTCCTACCTACCGGCTTTGCGGGGGCGGTTTCGCCTGCTTGAACGAGACGGTGCGCAGGAAGCAGCACGGGCGGCTCTGGATTTGCTGGCCGAGATCGGGGGACCTGAGACCCAGGGGTATCGATCCTTGCTGGCCGTGTGGGATCGTCTGGCGAAACGCAGCCAGCCGACCTTCTGGCATGACGATGTAACGGATCCCGTTACGGGGCTCCTGCAGACAGTTGAACGGGCGGTTCTGGAACAGCAACCAGAGGCGTTGTCCCAGGCGGCCTCGGCATTGGCCATCGCTGCAGGTGACGGACCCATAGCAGGTGCTTTTTGGGGGTTAGCCGTGGCCGCCCTTCCGCAGCCCGGATCTGACCAGGCGCTTGACCTTGTCAACAAGGCCATCGCGGCAGATGCGCACAACGGCGTGGTGCAGTTCGGCGCGATGCAGGTGGCGGCGCGGCTTTTGCCTGAGGTATCGGTTCCGATTCTGGAGGCTCTTTTGCAGACGATGGAGGCTTCGCCGCTAAAACTGGCGGTGGCCCGATGGGCGGCGCGGCTTTTGCGTTTCAGTGGCGACCCCGATCGCGCGTGCGGGCTTTTGGGTGCGGTTACCGATGCCCTGCCAAATCTGGCGTTGCCCCTGATCGAACGGATCGATCTGGGGATTTTTCGACTGGGACATGCCCCCCTTGTGCAAGGGCTGGCGGGTTTTGACAGCGCGCCGTCGGCTGGCCGGGCGCTGGCGGCGTGGAGGTTTGCCGGGGTTTTGCGACCTGATGCCGAACGATTGGACGTCGTCAAACGCGGATTAGACGCGCGGCCCAGTGCAGTTCCTTTGGCCCTCGTGGCCGAATCGATAGCGGGACTGACGACAGAGCCTGAAGATAGATTCAAGGCGCTGGAACTGTGGGGCGCTGGGGATCTGGCGCGAAGAGGGGTGTCGCATCTGCGGCGCTCGGATCTGTTGCGCGCGCTGGGGCGTCCACGTGAAAGCGTGGAGGCGTTGCGGGCGGCGGCGGCCGCCTTGCCGATGGATCCTGTGTTTTGGGAACTTTCCTGGTATCTGGGGCAGGCACGTCTGCCACGTGATGCCGCCGATGTGATTGATCGGGGGGCCAGCGCCTGGGAATCTGGTTTGGATAGCGAGGTCGTTCCCGCGCTACGCGCCCGCGCCGTTGAATTAAGACGCGCGTCGTTTCCCCTGGAGTTTGTCGGCAGTCTGCCGGGACACAGGATCGATGCTGAGGCTGCGGATCACCCGGCGCGGCTGGCCCGTTTGACCGTCGATGCCGCCGATGATCCGCGCGGCCTGGCCATGGCGATGCAGGCCGCCGCCGAAACCAGCCCCGCGCGCGCGATCGAAGCTGCGGGTTGGCTTATTGAAGCGGGGGCGCAGAAGGAAGCCCTGGCCTTCATCCTGGAACACAGCGATGCGATTCGGACATTGCCCGCTGTGCCTGCGTTGATGTCGCGGCTGTTGCCGTTTTTGCCCGACGCCGCCGCCCGGGTTGCTGTTTTAGAGGAAGCCGCGGCGGTCGTCGATCTCGCACGGCGCGACCAGGTGTATCTGCGCCTGGGCGAGGCCCTGGAAGCCGCGGGACGACCCGGTGAGGCGCTGGTGCGGTACCGAACCCTGGTCGACGGACCTCTTGGGGCCGATGCGACGGCGGCTGTGAGGCGGGTGCAGTGGCTATTGCGGGACGCGTCCGCATTGTCAGCGGCGCTGCACCGTGAACGTGACGATCGGAATGCGGCCGGCGATCTGCTCGGGGCCGCGCAGGCCCAACGGGATCGGGCCTGGGTGGCCGCGCGGTTGGGCGGGGATGTGGCGGCGGCTGCGTTGGACCTTCGCGAAGTGCTGCAAAACCAGGGCGGTTCGGTGGCGGATCGACTATGGCTGTATTGCCTTTATGCCCAAATGGGGTCGTTGGGGGATTCCGCCGATGCCTTGGCCGATATCGCAAAACGGGATCGATCGATGGAATCTGCCCGTCTGTTGTTGTCTGCTGCGTGGATGGACGATACACATGGCGAAGGGGGAACCATCAAAGGCTGGCTTGACGAAGCCAGCGCCGTGGCGGGCCAGGCCAGGCCGGTGTCATTGGGCCGCTGGCGGCTGGAACGGGCCTTGGGGGCTCTGGGGGCCCCCGACCTGGCAGCCGCCGACCTGACGTTGCTAACGGCGACGTTGGCCGACAGGTTCGAAGACGTGGCCGAAGATGTCACCCGGGACAACGACGGTGATGCGCGGTTGGGCGCGATTTTGGAGCTTCGAGCGGCCGCGGTGCGTGTGGCCTGTGGCGACGACGCCCGCGCCGAGGAACGGCTGCGGCGCGCATTGTGGTTGGTCCCCGATGATGTTCCGGCGCTTTCGGCCATGCGGCGGATGATGTTGGTTCGCGCCGCGTGGGGTGAATCGATTGAAGCGTTCGAAGCCGAGGCCCGGGTGCTGCGCGACCCTTCCCATGTGGCACGCGCGTGGCTGACGGCGGCGGCGGTTGCAGAACACCGGTTGGCCGATCCTGCGCGCGCGCGGCTATTGCTGGGGGCGTTGCTGGATAGGCTGCCCGATCATGTGGGAGGCTTCTTGCGGCTGCGCGACCTGGCGGAACGAACCGGGACGCCCGAAGAATTGGTCCAAGCGCTGGACCGTCGCATCCCCCACGCATCGGCTGCCGAGGTCGAATCGCTGCGATTGGTCCGCGCCGGGGTATTGGCGGAATCCCTGGGGAACAGCGCTGAGGCCAAAGAAGATCTTCGTGCTGTGTTGGCGGGAAACCCGCAACACCTAGCGGCGTTGTTACGTCTGGCCGATTTGGAAGCGGCTGATGGGGCGTACGCCGTCGCGGGGGAACTGTACATTCGCCATGCGCGGTTTGAACGCGAACCTGAAGCGCTGAAAACCTGTTTTTTGCGCATTGGGGATCTGTTCAC
>JAYUUT010000371.1:0-13879 GCA_043754455.1 Myxococcales bacterium | reverse complement strand
CGAGGATCGCTACAAGGGACTGCGTAGCCCCCATAAACTAAAATCCGCTGTTTCCGGCTGTGCCCGGGAATGTGCCGAAGCGCAGGGGAAAGATTTCGGCATCATCGCGACGGAAAAGGGCTGGAATCTATATCTGTGTGGCAACGGGGGAATGAAGCCCCAACACGCGCAATTGTTTGCGGCAGATCTGGATCAGGAAACGCTGATCAAATACATCGACCGGTTTCTGATGTTCTACGTTCGCACTGCTGATCGTCTGGAACGTACGGCCACATGGTTTAACAAACTGGAAGGCGGAATGGACTATCTGCGCCAGGTCATCATCGACGATTCCCTGGGAATCGCGGCGGAACTGGAGGCCGACATGCAAGGCATCGTTAACACGTATCAGTGCGAATGGAAGACCACGCTTGGGGACAGCCAGAAAATGAAACGGTTCCGTTCCTTCGTAAACAGTGAAACGCCTGATCCCAGCATCGTTTTCATCAAGGAACGCACCCAACACCGTCCCGCCTTCTGGGAAGAAAAAGCATCTGTAGCGAAAGAAGGGATCTGATTATGGATACCCAGTCTGCATCAGGATCTGCGCCGTCGTCCGTGGTGTTATCCCGGGGGCAGTGGGTGCGGATCTGCGCCCTTGAAGACATCATTCCGGATACCGGCGTGTGTGCGCTGGTCGAACGTAAACAGGTGGCGATATTTCGGCTGTCCAAAAACGACGCCGTTTACGCCGTAAGCAATTTCGATCCGTGCAGCGACGCCTTTGTTCTGTCGCGTGGGATCGTTGGGGACAAGGCGGGCATGCCGAAGGTGGCGTCGCCTGTTTATAAAAACAACTTTGATCTAGCGACTGGCATCTGCCTAGAGGATCCCGCCGTGGTGCTGCCCACCTATCGGGTTCGGGTGCGTGACGGTGAAATTGAACTGTTCGTGACCGGGGGGCTGTCATGAACGTGGCGTCCACCGAACGGGGTAAGCCGGGCGTCATTCTGACGATGAACACCTTGGCCTTCACAGCGTGTTTTGCGGCCTGGATGATGAACGGCGTGTTGGTTACTTTCCTGGTCGATAACCGGGTGTTCGCGTTCGATGCGGTTCAGGTGGGCTGGCTTTTGGGGATCCCGGTCCTCACCGGGGCCCTGCTGCGTTTGCCCGTGGGTATGCTGACGGACCGTTTCGGGGGACGGCGGGTGTTCGCCGGGGTCATGATTCTGGCGGCGCTGGGTTTGATCGGACTGTCGAGGGCGAATTCGTTTCTAGGTTTTGCGTTGGGTTCGCTGGGCTTTGGCCTAGCGGGAACATCATTCGCTGTAGGCGTCGCCTACACGTCGTTGTGGTTTAAACGCGAACGTCAGGGGACAGCGCTGGGCGTGTTTGGGGCGGGCAACGCAGGCTCGGCGTTGACCAGCGTATTTGCACCTTTGGTGTTGAAGGCCCTGACGCTGGGCGGGACACAACCCGACAGGTGGCGGTTGCTGCCCGTCGGCTATGCGGCCTTGTTAGGGATCATGACGGTGGCGTTTTGGTTTCTGACCGAGGAAAAAAAACCTGCCACGGCGACCGGCAAAAGCCTGGTGCAACAATTGAGTGTTCTACGATCGGTGCGGGTCTGGCGCTTTGGCTTGTACTACTTTGTGGTATTTGGCTGCTTTGTCGCCTTGGCGCAGTGGTTGATCCCCTATTACGTCAACGTGTTTGGTATGTCGCTGGCGTCGGCAGGTTTGTTGGCGGCGGCTTTTAGTTTTCCTGCGGGTGTTGTTCGGGCGCTTGGGGGCTGGCTGTCTGACCGATACGGGGCCAGAACGACCATGTATGGCGTTTTCTGCGTGTGTGTCGTTTCCTGTCTCTTGCTGTCAATTCCACCGCTGGAACTTCGTACACCCGGTGAAGGTGTTCCTGCCACCGGCCCCGGGGTGGTCACTTCGGTTTCGGAATCTGCGGTCGTGGTGTCGGGCAAGATCTATTCGCTGCGCCGTGACGGTCAGGCCCCTGTTGCGACTGATGTTGCAGGGTGGCGTCCCCGGATCGCTGTCAACCAACAGCCCGTCGTAAAGGTTGGCGATGCTGTTGGACGCAAACAGTTGTTGGCCCGGGGCTTAACCAAAGTTTCCTTTTCCCCCAATATTTGGATGTTTACGACTTTGGTGTTTCTGGTTGGGGTATCGATGGGTATTGGTTCGGCTGCGGTTTTTAAGCACATCCCTGACTATTTCCCGGACAAGGTCGGCGTTGTGGCGGGCCTGGTTGGCGTCATAGGTGGCCTCGGTGGATTCGTGTGCCCCATTTTGTTTGGATATCTCCTGCGCGCGACCGGGCTGTGGAGCAGCTCATGGGTGTTCCTCTGTGGCCTGTCGACGGTCAGCCTTGTGTGGATGCATCGGGTGGTCCGGAAAATTGAAAAAGGCCGCATCCGCGAGATCGAGGCAGCCTTGGAGGAAGTCCGCGGGGAAAGGCGGCTACCCCGTCCGACTCCTGTCTCCGTTCCCGCTGCGAGCGGTTCATTGTCTCGGTAACCCAGATGCCTACAACAGCCGTTTTGACGTCCTCGACTCCCATCCGCAGCAGCCTCCTGCGCGTGGTCACCTCAGATACGCCGACCGGATCGCTTATCGAGGCCCTGTTGCGAGAACAGGGCGAAATGACCGCGGTGGATCGGTTCTCGAAACTTCACGAAGAAGGCAAGACACCCTCACAGTCAAAATATTATCGTGAGCTGGTTCCCACGTCGCGCCCAGGTCCAGGACAGCAATATGCGTTCGAGGTGAATTTGGACGTTTGCACAGGTTGCAAGGCCTGTGTGGCGTCGTGCCACAGCCTCAACGGACTGGACGACGCGGAGGTCTGGCGGACGGTGGGCGCGCTACACGGAGGGACCCCAGAGGCGCCCAGCCAGCAGACCGTCACAACATCCTGCCATCACTGTGTAGAGCCCGCTTGCATGCTGGGTTGCCCGGTCCAGGCGTATGAAAAGGATGCGGTCACAGGGATCGTCAAACACCTGGACGATCAATGTATCGGTTGCCAGTACTGCACATTGATGTGTCCCTACGATGCGCCCAAATACAACAAGAAGCTGGGCATCGTTCGCAAGTGCGACATGTGTACGGACAGGTTGTCGGTTGGTGAAGCCCCCGCCTGCGTGCAGGGCTGCCCGAACGAGGCCATCAGCATCCGTATCATCGAACAGGCACAGGCGGTGGAATCCAGCCAGGCGGGGACGTTCTTGCCCGGGGCCCCGACGCCCGAACACACGGTCCCTACGACCATCTATAAATCGGAACGGCCGGCCGCACGCAACATGTTGCCCGCAGATTTCTACAGCGTCAGCCCGGAACACCTGCACATGCCGCTTGTGGCCTTGTTGGTCCTGACCCAACTGGCGACCGGTGCGTTCACGGGCGGCTGGCTGTTAAAACGCGTGCTGGGGTTGCCGGGGCAGGGGGCCTGGGCGTTGGCGCAGGCCTTGGTGGCATTGGGTCTGGCGGGCATCGCGTTGGCTGTGAGCGTTTTGCACCTGGGGCGGCCGGCGGGCATGTGGCGGGTGTTCTTGGGACTAAAGACCTCCTGGATGTCACGCGAGGCGATCGTGTTTGGCGGATTCGCGGGGGCTGCCGCGGCCTATGTGGGCGTCCTGGCGCTGCCGTTTGCAGGGCAGTTGCCCGGATTTCCTGGAAAACCTTTGGTTTTGGCCCTGGCGGCGTCACCGCTGCTACCGGCTGTTGGCGCTGTCATTGAAACCGCGACGGTGGGTATGGGGCTTCTGGGGGTCCTTTGTTCCGTGATGATTTATGTGGCCACCCGGCGCGCACACTGGCGGGGCGGTGTCACAGGGATCAAGTTCTTCGGTTCGGTCGTTGTCCTAGGCGCGGCCACGATCAACGCTGTGTCATGGGCGTTGGGACATTTTCTTGCAGCCAACCATCGGCCATTTGACGTGATTCCAGTCGGTCGTGGGCTTTTGTGGCTGGTGTTGGTGGCGTGTGTCGGCAAGCTGACCATTGAGGTCACCACGCTGCTGCACCTGCGCGAACGCCAGCACACGGTCATGAAACGCGTGGCCATCCTCATGGTCAGGGATTTGCACACCATGACGGTGTTGCGATTCATCGCGGGCGGTATCGGTGGCGTGCTGATACCCGTCCTGTGGTTGGGGCAGGTATCGACCCCCGGGGTCGTCTCGTCGGGGGAGGCCATGGCGGGTATTGGAATGTTTGGCCTTTTGCTGGTCGGTGAATTTCTTGAACGAGCCCTGTTTTTCGCCGCAGCCCCTGCGTCCCGCATGCCCGGAGCGTTGTCCTAATGGCTGACCAAGCCGCGACCCGGGGCCCCCTTGCCCGCGTGCGAGAGCTGATCGTCCGCAAGCAGGGGCCGCTGACCCGAGATCTGCTTCAGACCCCGGGAAAATTTGGACTGGGCCGCGTGCCATCCCGTTTGGAGCCTGATCAAACCACGACCATGGTCTGTGGGTTCTGTTCAACGGGCTGCGGGCTAAAGGTTCACCTGAAAGACGGCTTGGCGGTGAATTTGAGCGCCACGACCGAATATCCAGTGAATCTGGGGATGGCATGTCCCAAGGGCTGGGAGGCGCTGACGCCTTTGGCTGCCCCCGATCGGGCCACGGTGCCGCTGTTAAAAGATGCACGTGGGCGGCGCAATTCCGTCGACTGGGAAACCGCTGTCACCACGATGTCGGAAAAATTTCGGGCCATTGCCGAAAAACATGGCCCTGAATCGGTGGCGTTCATTTCTACAGGTCAGATCGTGACCGAAGAAATGGCGTTTCTGGGTGCCCTGGCGAAGTTCGGTATGGGCATGGTCCACGGGGACGGGAACACCCGACAGTGCATGGCCACGTCCGTTGTGTCGTACAAGCAGTCCTTCGGGTTTGATGCCCCCCCGTACACGTACAAAGACTTCGAAGAATCGGACGTCCTGTTCCTGGTCGGATCCAATATGTGCATTGCGCACCCGATCATGTGGGAACGGATCTGCAAGAACCCACACAAACCCGCCATTGTGGTGGTTGATCCCCGCCGCACGGAAACCGCTATGGCGGCGACCCATCACGTGCCTTTGAAGTCGAAGTCCGACCTGACCTTGTTCTATGGCCTGACCCAAATCCTGATTTCGCGTGGATGGATTGACCGAACCTTTATCGATGCCCACACGACCGGATTTGACGCTTTGGCCGCCAATGTCGTCGGGTTTACCCCAGAACTTGTGGCGACACAGACGGGCATTCCGGTTGAACAGCTTGAAACCTTGGCGCGGCTGATTCACGAGGGGAAACGGGTTTCCTTCTGGTGGACCATGGGCGTAAACCAAGGGCACGAGGCCGTGCGAACGGCCCAGTCGCTGATAAATCTGGCGCTGATCACAGGAAACATTGGCCGTCCAGGAACCGGCGCCAATTCGATTACGGGCCAGTGCAACGCTATGGGGTCGCGGCTGTATTCAAATACGACGAACCTGTTCGGAGGGCGCGATTTCAGCAATGCGCAGCATCGTCAGACGGTCGCCGATGCGATCGGCATTGATGAATCTAAAATTCCGCGAGAGCCTAGCGTCGCCTATGATCAGATTCTGGAGAAAATCCTTTGTGGTCAGATCCGCGGGCTGTGGGTAATTGCCACCAATCCTGCCCATTCCTGGATCAACCAGGGGTTTGCGCGCGATGTATTGGCGCGCCTAGATTTTCTGGTGGTTCAGGACATGTACAGCACCACCGAAACCGCCCAGATGGCCGACCTTCTGCTGCCTGCCGCGGGTTGGGGAGAAAAAGAAGGCACCTTTATAAATTCTGAACGTCGTTTCGGCCTGACCAAACGGGTATCGCGGGCGCCAGGGCAGGCGTTATCCGATTTCAACATCTTCCGGCTGGTGGCCCAGGCCTGGGGGTGCGGTGACATGTTCCAAGAATGGTCCAGCCCCGAAGCGGTCTTCCAAATCATCAAACGCCTATCCGCTGGTCAGCCCTGCGACATCAGCGGAATCGCGGACTACGAGACCATCGATCGCGCTGGGGGGATTCAATGGCCCTTACCCGCTGGGGCCGCTGCGCCCGCCACCGAGAGGCGTCTTTTCGAGGACGGGCGCTTCTTTCATCCAGACGGAAAGGCCAAACTGATTTTCGAAGGCCCACGCCCCTTGCCTGAACCGACCTCAAAAGACTACCCCCTGACCCTGCTGACGGGCCGGGGCAGCAGCAGCCAGTGGCATACGCAGACCCGCACGAAGAAATCTGCGGTGTTAAGGCGCCTATCGCCCCAAGAACTGTACGTCGAGATCAACCCGGCTGACGCCCGGGCTCTAGGCATTGCCCCCAACGTTTGGATCGACGTCTCATCGCGCCGGGCAACGGTTAAGGCCCGCGCGTTTGTCACAGCGACCGTCAAACCGGGCGAGGTTTTTATGCCGATGCACTTTGAAACCCTGAACCGGCTGACCTTCCCGGCCTTCGATCCCTATTCGCGACAGCCGTCGTACAAAGCCTGCGCGGTCAAACTGTCTGCACCCGCGTGACTTGACGCCGGGCCGATATCGTTGCATTCCTAAGGGCGATGGACGTCGGCAGTATCCGACGCGCCACAAGAAACTGCGATGACGGCTGTATCCGTCTCGCCCGCAGGAGAGAAAAACATGACGAACGTGAAACTTCCGGACGGATCTGTCCGGGAACTGCCGCAAGGCGCCAGCGCGGCTGATTTGGCAGCCGCCATTGGTCCGGGACTGGCCAAAGCGGCGGTTGCGGCCAAAGTCAACGGCACGGTGGTGGATCTGTCCCTTCCGTTGCCAAGCGGGGCCGAGGTTGCCTTGCTGACCAAACGGGATCCCGCTGCTTTGGAGGTTCTACGGCATTCCGCGGCTCATCTGATGGCCGATGCCATTTTGCGGATCTTTCCCAAGGCGCAGCTGACCATCGGCCCTGTGATTGAGGACGGGTTCTATTACGATATTTTCCTGCCCGAGGGCAAGGTCACGCCAGACGACCTGCCGCGAATCGAAGAAGAAATGGGGCGCATCGCAGAGGCCGGGACGCCGTTTGTTCGCTGCGCGTCCACGTACGACGAGGCCAATGAGCATTTCGCCAGGTACCGTGCCATCGATGGCGGCCAGAACAAGTTCAAACAGGAAATTGTCGGGGACATTAAGGCCCGTGGCGAAGATCTGACTTTTTATAAACACGGGGATTTTATCGACCTGTGTCGCGGCCCTCACGTCCCCCACACGGGTTGGTTAAAACACACGAAGTTGACCAAGGTCAGCGGGTCTTACTGGCGCGCAGACGCCACACGGGAACAGTTGACCCGGGTTTATGGAACTGCATTTTTCGACAAACAGGAACTGAAGGATTACCTGACCGTTATTGAAGAGGCGAAAAAACGCGACCACCGTGTCCTGGGCGAAAAACTGGATCTCTTTAGTTTTCACGACGAAGCGCCTGGGTTCCCCTTCTTTCATCCGAAGGGCGCCACGTTGTTCACGTTGCTGACAGATTACATGCGCAAACTGTTGCGGCGGCGGGCGTACGTCGAGGTGAAGACACCTTTGGTGTTAAGCGAGGCGCTGTGGCACACATCGGGCCACTACGAGAACTACCTGGAAAATATGTTCTTCACGAAATTGAAACTGCGCGATCCGGCGAACCCCGAGACCGTCCGCGACAACGTCGAAGAAGAGCGTCCGATGGCGGTCAAGCCCATGAACTGCCCCGGACACCTGATTGTCTACGGGACCCGCTTGCGTTCGCATAACGAATTCCCGCTGCGCATCGCCGAAATGGGCCTGGTTCACCGGCGCGAGCTAAGCGGGGTTCGGCATGGCCTGTTTCGCGTGCAGGCGTTCACCCAGGACGACGCCCACCATTTTTGTACGGTCGACCAGATCAAGTCGGAAATCGGAATGCTGATCGATTTTTTCCGCGAGGTCTATGGCACGTTTGATCTGACAGATGTTCGCCTGGAACTATCGACCCGCCCGGCGAAAAGCCTGGGATCTGACGAAATCTGGGCGCAGGCAGAAACCGCCTTGAAAGAAGCCCTTGATGAAAAGGGCGTCGAGTACCAGTTGAATCCAGGGGATGGCGCGTTTTACGGACCCAAGATCGATTTTCATATCCGAGACGTGCTGAAGCGATCGTGGCAATGTGGAACCATCCAGCTTGATTTTTCGATGCCCGCGCGTTTTGGCTTGTCTTACATCGGGGCCGATGGACAAAAACACACGCCCGTCATGCTTCATCGGGCGTGTTACGGCAGCATCGAACGATTTTTAGGGATCATCATCGAAAACTACGCAGGGGCGTTCCCCCTGTGGCTGTCACCGACGCAGGTGATGGTGATACCGATCAGCGAAAAATTCATTGGCTACGCGCGGGACATCCACGCAAAGCTGTTGGATCTGGGCCTGCGGGCGGAGGTCAGTCTTAGCGACGACCGGGTGGGGTACAAGATTCGCGAGGCCAGTTTACAAAAACTGCCCTATGTGATTGTCGTTGGCGAAAAAGAAATGGCCAATCACACGGTCAACGTCAGGTCGCGCGACAAGGGCGACCTTGGTGAAATGACGTTCGAAACCTTGCTGACCTCGATCGGCCCCTGGCAAAAATAGTCCTATTCGATCGCTTGGGCGAGGGCGACCGTCTGGGCGTCCTCGCCCTCATCTTTGGCATTTTTGACAGGCGCCGCGGCTGGCATGAGACGTCCTTGTTTGCGGGCGGCGATCCGTGCGGCGACCTCATTGATCCGGTCGCGCAGCTCCTTGCCAACCTTGAAAAAGGGTAGGCGTTTCCCCTTAACTGACACGATCGCGCCGGTCCGGGGGTTGCGACCGTCGTAACCTTCGTACTGACGGGTTTCGAAACTGCCGAAACCGCGAATTTCGATACGTTCGTTCCGTGCCAGGGCACCTTCCATCGTGGCGAAGATGGTATCGACGAGAAGCTCAGCACGGGCACGAGGCAGTTTTTGATCCTGGCAGAGTCGCTCGACGAGATCCGACTTATTCATGACCACCTTTGCGCAGGAGCCCCAAAACTAGATTGATCGTAAAGCCAATGTGGCATCGCATCAACCTAAAAGAACGACTTCATCGAAGGTGTTCGCCAAAGACGTGTCGGAGAGTGTCGGCGATTTCCCCCAAAGTCGCCTGTGCCTTGACCGCCGTCAGAATTCCAGCAACCAGGTTTCCCGATCCAGGGACGCGCGCAAGAACATCCAAGGCCGCAAGGGCTTTTGTGGTTTCGCCTTGGTCGCGGGCGGCGCGAAACGCCTGTGTTTGGGCGATCTGCGCTGATTCCAGCCCGGGATCCAGGTGGTGCAACGTAGGCATTTGCGCGGGTTCCTCTTCGACAAACGCGTTTTGGCCGACGATGGTACGGTGTTTGTTGTCGATGGCCCGTTGGGTTTCGTAGGCCCGACGTTCGATTTCGCGTTGAGGGAACCCGGCTTCAATGGCGGCGACCATGCCACCTTGTCGGTCGATGTCATCTATCAACGCCCGCGCCCGTTTTTCAATTTCCGACGTTAACGATTCGATCGCATAACTTCCCGCAAACGGATCAACGATGTCACCTGCACCGGATTCGTGGGCCAGGATCTGCTGGGTGCGCAAGGCCAGCCGTGCCGACGATTCTGTGGGCAGAGACAGCGCCTCGTCATATGAATTGGTGTGCAGCGACTGCGCCCCGCCCATCACGGCGGCCAGTGCTTCGACGGTCGTACGCACAACATTGTTAAGCGGCTGCGCGGCCACCAGGGTCGATCCTGCGGTCTGTGCGTGAAATCTCAGCATGAGGGATCGGGGATCAAGGGGGGCGTACCGTTCCCGGACGAGCCGCGCCCACAGCCGCCTAGCCGCACGGAATTTTGCGACTTCTTCCAGAAAATGGCTATGGGCATTGAAGAAGAAAGACATGCGGGGCGCAATATCATCCACGCGCAGTCCCGCCTGCACAGCGGCGTCAATGTATGCCAGCCCATCTGCCAACGTGAAGGCCAGTTCTGCAACGGCATCAGATCCGGCCTCGCGTATGTGATAGCCACTGACACTGATGGTGTTGAAGCGGGGTACTTCGGTTCGACAGAACGCAAACACATCGGCGACCAGCCGCATGGATGGGGCGGGGGGATAGATGTACGTGCCGCGGGCGATGTATTCCTTGAGGATGTCGTTCTGGAGGGTGCCTTCCAACCGGGCCCTCGGAATTCCCCGTTCGTCAGCCACCGCAACATAAAACGCCAGCAATGTCGCCGCCGTGGCGTTGATGGTCATTGAGGTTGACACCCGATCCAGCGGCAACCCATCCAGCAACGCCCGCATGTCGGCGAGGGTAGAAATGGCGACCCCTGTGCGCCCCACCTCGCCGCGTGCCAGCGGATGATCGGCATCGCGCCCCATCTGTGTCGGCAGGTCGAACGCGACCGATAGTCCTGTTTGGCCTTGGTCCAGCAGAAATCGGTAACGTGCGTTGGATTCACGCGCGGTGCCGAACCCCGCGTATTGCCTCATGGTCCACAGACGACCGCGGTACATGGTGGGCTGGACCCCACGGGTGAAGGGGTATTCCCCGGGGAAACCCAGATCGTCCTGGGGGGAAAAGGACGGATCTAAGGACGCGGGGTCATACAGATCGCCAAGCGGTAGGCCCGACGGGGTTTCAGCGGCGGCGGGTCGCAGAGGTGTTTTCGCCTTGGCGGGCCCAAGGACATCATCATTCCAGCGTACGCGAGGACCGTCGCTCAAAACGTCATCTCGGGGACGTCCCCTTGCAGAATCAATCTGGGTTCCGTGAGATTCTGAATCTCTTGCACACTTATCCCGGGGGCGCGTTCCCGCAGGGCAAGACCTGTAGGGGTTATGTCAATGACGGCAAGATCCGTGATAATGCGGCTGACAGCCTTCATCGCCGTTAATGGCAGTGAACAGCGGTGCAGGATCTTCTTCTCGTCACCTTTTGCCACATGTTCCATCATCACGATCACCCGCCTGGCCGCGGCCACCAGATCCATTGCGCCGCCCATGCCCTTGACCATCTTCCCGGGGATCATCCAGTTAGCAAGATCGCCGTTTTCCGCCACTTGCATCGCCCCCAGGATCGCAAGATCGATGTGACCCCCGCGGATCATTGCAAATGAATCGGCCGACGAGAAGAACGCGGCCCCCGCAATTGTGGTGACGGTCTGCTTGCCCGCGTTGACGAGGTCGGGATCCTCGTCGCCTTCAAACGGAAACGGCCCCACGCCTAGTAGTCCATTTTCCGATTGTAAGATGACGTCGGTCCCGGGGCGGATGTGGTTTGCCACCAACGTGGGCATGCCGATGCCCAAATTGACGTACATGCCGTCGCGTAGTTCTTGGGCGGCTCGGGCGGCAATCTGGTCGCGGTTCAGCGGTGCCATGGCTACGCGCTCCTTTTTCGGTTGGTCCGCTGTTCAATAGGTTTTTCGTAGCCGGTCCCTGCAATGATCCGATGAACGTAAATGCCCGGCGTGTGGACCTGATCGGGATCGATCGTGCCAGGTGGCACTAGTTCCTCGACCTCGGCGATGGTCAGCCGGGCAGCGGTCGCCATCATGGGGGAAAAATTGCGCGCGGTCTTTCGATAGACCAGGTTTCCAAATCGGTCGCCCCTCCACGCCTTAACGAATGCAACATCAGCCTTTAGTGCTTTTTCCATAATGTAGGAACGACCGTCAAACTCGCGCACTTCTTTGCCTTCGGCCACCACGGTGCCAACGCCCGTAGGGGTAAAAAAAGCTGGAATTCCTGCCCCCCCGGCGCGGATGCGTTCCGCCAGTGTGCCCTGGGGACACAGTTCTACCTTCAACTGGCCGCCCAAATACAGGCGTTCGAAATGTTTGTTTTCGCCGACGTAGCTGGCGATGATCTGGTCAATCTGCCCCGCTTCCAGCAACAAACCCAGGCATTTGCCGTCAATTCCGCAGTTGTTGGAAATCAGGGTGAGTCCCCGGGTTCCCTTTTTATGCAGCGCCTTGATAAGGGTTTCGGGATTGCCGCAAAGGCCGAAGCCCCCTGACATCAAGGTGATGCCATCCTTTAGGTCGGCGATGGCGGCGTCGGGTGATGCGAAGGTCTTGTCCATGTGCAGGGATGATAACGCAGGGGCGGGAAAAACGTGTCTGTTGCGTAGGTCGTGTATCCTACGCAGAGCCATGTCCCCCCGCACTTGGGTCGCCTTTGCTGCCATCGTTGCCACCCCCTTCTCCTGTGCTTCCGCCGAGGTTAAGGATGGATCGACGCACGCAGTTTTTGTGGTGCCCCCGCGCGTTCCGTTGGTGGGCGCGCGATGCAAGGCAGACGTGTGCGTATGCCGCGCCGACGGGAATGACGCCGAATTGGAACCTCCGCCCGCAGGAATGAAACGGTTCGAGATCAAGGCCTCGGTTTTCGACGGAGATGCAGCTTTGCGGTCGCCGACTTTGGGCCAGTTTGTGGCCAAGGGCACCCGGGACACCTGCTACTACGTAGATCTGGTGAACGGCTCGTCCCACACTTTTTCCTTCGTAGGCCGGGCCGCTGACGCGAACCGTGGATTTAGCCCCAAGTTCATTATTCGCGAATATGGTCCGAAGGGGCCTTTTTGGTACGACGTCGTTTCTGCCGAATGCGACAACGGGACCGGACGTTGTGATCGCAGGGGCGCAGATATCTGGGGGGATTCCATTAAGAAGAGAAAACGGGGGCGCCTGGATCCCTGTGGTTCGGCCGTCGTTACCGGCCTCGATTGGGAGACATCGGGTGGTCTCAATGCCCGGGATGGGGGGAACTTTCTGGATTTCACCGTACATTTTTCGATGGAACTGAAAAAATTCAGCACGGCTTTCGCTCCCGGATCGACCGAATGTCTGCCCAAATGAAGCGCCCCTTTCCATTTTTTCGCAACCGATTCGGCGCCTTGACGGTTGTGCTGGTTTCGCTGGCTGGTTGCACCAAGGGCAACGGAAGCGGAGTCGTGACCGGGCGTTTATACGTGCATAACTGCCGGCTTCAGGATGGACAGGTGCAAGCGCTGGGGTCACGGGAGGCGCCTGCCCCCTACAGGATAGATCCCGAGTTTTTGGCGGGCGAACCCCTGGAAGATCCGCGCTCAAGCGGCGATAAACGTGAGAACCGTCTGAGCATCCGGCTACAGAGCACCCGCCAGAATGGTGATATCAATGACACCCTGTCGTTCCAGGTGTCCAATTCCTTTTTGGTTGCCCAGTGCGTGCGGGGGCGTATGGCTCGCAACGCGGAGGGGGAGCTGAAACCGGACTTCGATCTGCGCGTCTGTTCGTGGGGGCCCGATGGCCGGGGCCCAGCGCGGTTGCGGGTGGGGCCTGATTTTCCGGTTCGCGCGAACCTGGCGCCGCGAACGACCTGTCCCCGAAACGACCATGTGATTGCGACCGCGGTAGGCAGGGAGCCCAAGGCAGGGTCGGAAGCGCTGACCGCGGACAAATGGGAATCGTGGATTGAAATTGTCGAGTTCGGAGGCGCTTCGGCGACAGAGGCAGCGTCAGAACGGGAGGCAGTTGGCAACGACTTCAAGGTGAGCTTTGGCGGACGCATTCGGGCCACCGCGTTCCGTCTGACCCTCACCGACGATTTGGTTTTGAAGTCAGAAAAAAGGAACGATAAAATTCCCGAACCTGGCATCGAAGGTGAACTTGTGGGTGAGTTCGACTTCGCCATGGAGCGCGGGCAGGGCTATCAAGCGTTCCCGTGAACGCGCTACCGATCGACGACCACCTGCCCGCTATCGTTGCGGCGCTGCGCGGGGCCCGCGCTGTGGTGGTCGAGGCGCCTCCTGGGGCGGGGAAAACCACCCGTGTCCCGCGCGCGATGCTTGAGGCGGGTTTCGCCGACGAGGGCGAGA
>JAYUUT010000370.1:0-1686 GCA_043754455.1 Myxococcales bacterium | reverse complement strand
ACATCGGGGTCGTGGATGACGATGTGGTCGAGCCGACCAATCTGCATCGGCAGATCCTGCACGTGGGCAGCCCGCCGGGAACCCCCAAAGTGGATTCGTTGGCAATGGCAATCCAGGGTCGATTTTCTGGCACGGTGGTCGTTCGGCACCAGGAACGTTTCACGGTCGCAACTGCGTTGCGCCTGCTGGATGGGTATGATGTTGTTTTGGACGGTTCCGACAATCTGGGCACCAAATTTTTGGCCAATGACGCTGCGGTTCTGGCGAAAATACCCCTGATCCATGGGGCCGCCGTTGGCACATGCGGACAGTTGCTGACGGTGCCTGCGGCGGGCCGCCCCTGCTACCGGTGCCTCTTCGAGGAGCTGCCGCCACCTGAGTCGGATGCCCCTAGCTGCGCCGAAGCGGGGGTGTTGGGGCCCGTTCCAGCCGTTATCGGCGCGCTACAGGCGGCCGAAGCGGTGCGAGTCCTGGAGGGTAAAACTCCGGCCTTCGCCGGGCGTTTGATTGGGTATATTTCAGCTTCGTTGTCCGTGCGAACCGTCCGTTTCCGTCCGAATCCGACCTGCGCCGTGTGTGGGGATCATCCCCGCATCACGACACTTTCGGAATCCGCATACGGTGCGGCGGCTTGCTAGCCTGGTTTTCCACCACCCCGAAAAGGAGCGTTTGAACATGCCGACCGTCCGCATTCCCACCCCATTGCGCAAATTAACCAATGGCCAAGAAGAAGTGAAGGTGGCCGGCGCTTCTGTCGCTGCGGTCATTTCGGCGCTGGAAACCCAACACCCGGGCATCAAAGAACGCATATGCGACGACCAGGGGAAGATCCGGCGGTTCGTGAATATCTTCAAAAACGACGAAGACATTCGGTTCCTTCAGGGGATGGATACGGCGGTGGCCGAGACCGACGAGCTGTCCATCGTTCCTGCCATCGCTGGCGGCTGATGCCCCTGTCGGTCGATCAGGTTCGTCGTTTCGCCCGGCACATATCACTGTCTGATGTAGGCCCGACGGGACAGGAACGGCTGCTTGGCGCGACCGCCGTCGTCTGCGGCGGAGGGTTGGCCGCGCAGATCGCAAAGGAATACCTGATGGCGGCTGGGGTCGGACAGGTTGTAATGGGTGAATTCGGTCAAAGGGCTACCGTCGCCGCGATCTTGTCGCCCCACCTGGTCGAAGTTCGTTCGTTTCGCAACGTACGGGGCGAGGCCGTTTTGACCGTCAACGAGGGAGGGTCAGGCGCGGAGGCTGTCATCGCGGGGACGTTGGCGGCCACCGAGCTTTTGTGGCGGTTGCTCCGGGGGGACGTTGGACCTGAGGAACGTGTCTTGACGCTGCCACTAGATGGCGGCGAACCCGTCGCAAAGGAATGCCCGTGAGTTCACAAGGATCGCCCCTGCCCCCCCCAGACGCCGATGCGGTCCGTCGGGCGCGTGGGCGGGTTGCAGAAACCATCACGGATCTTATCGGCAAGACGCCTTTGGTCCGGCTGCGGTCGTTCGATAGCAAGGTGCCCGGCGTCGAAATCTGGGCCAAATGTGAATTCATGAATCCAGGCGGATCGGTCAAAGATCGGGCCGCGTTTCAGATGATCAAAGATGCCCTAGCAACCGGTCGGCTGACCCCCGACAAAGAAATCATCGATTCATCCAGCGGCAACACCGGCATTGCCTATTCGTTGAT
>JAYUUT010000369.1:0-3047 GCA_043754455.1 Myxococcales bacterium | reverse complement strand
CAACTCTCGTCGGGTTCATGGCGGAACTGGAATTGCCCGCACGCGGCGGGTTTTATGTCTTCTCTAATCCGGTGCTGTGTGACGAGTCATCGAATGGCCGCGGCGATCTGCCCCAGTCAGCTGTCTTTGTGAAGATTCCATGGGCGCACCGCAAGGCTGTGGCTTTTGTCCCCGGCCCTCTGCAAATCACCGGCACTCTCGAATTTGGCTACAACGTCGACGAAGACGGAGAGGTGACGACACTGCGACTTGTCGTGAAGAACCCCGTCGACTTTCGCCGTGCGCACATTCCCAAGATGAAATCTCGAAAGAAACCAACATAGCCGGAGGAATCACGATGAAGAGCCTGTTTTTAAGAACGTTCCAGGTCCTAGCATTCGCGGCGGCGCTACCCAGTGCAGTCGCAGTGGCCGACAATGACGAGGGAAGCGAGAATTCAAAAGAGAACCCAAATCACCCTGCGTTCCCGCATCCCGTGAAGAATGCCGACCTGCCAGCGCCAACATCGACGGGCAGTGGGCCGACGGTGAATGTGTGGCCGAACCACGGCGCGCGCTTCGCCCCAGACCAGCGCTTCGACATCCGGGTCGAGGGCACGGGACTGGGCCCTGTCTACGGATATTCCGCGACGTTGAAGATCAACGGTGTTGCAACGTCATTCTCGTCCGGCGAAGGGGATCCTAATCTGACCGACGGCATATCGAGCATCGGCTGGGGCGGTTTCAATCGTCGCGGCTATTCGCTGTCGCGCCCCGGCGCCTATACGTTTGAGGCTTCTTTCTCAAGTTCGCTCGGCACCAAGACCATCACGCAGTCCATCGTCATCGAAAAACTGGTTAAGGGAGACGGCGAGAAGATCAAGAATATCATCTTCATGCTTGGCGACGGCATGAGCATCTCGCACCGAACGGCGGCGCGAATGGTTCGGTACGGCGTCCAGAACGGAAACCCCAAGGGATGGTTGGCTATGGATACCTTTCCCACACAGGGGATGGTGACAACGTCCTCTTTGAACAGTTTCGTCACCGACTCGGCACCGGGGATGTCAGGTTACACAACGGGATCGCACCACAACAACAATCAAGAGGGTGTCTTTCCGGCGCAGGTCATGAACCCTTTTCTTCAGCCTCGCGTCGAATATCTGAGTGAATATATGCACCGCACGCAGGGCAAGGTGACGGGTATCGTCACCACGGCGGACGTCGAAGACGCAACGCCGGCGTCCATGGCGGCCCACACGGGAAACCGGTCTTCAGGCACCGGCATTACCGATCAGTTTTTCGACGAAGGCGACGTGAACGACACCGGCAACTTTGGCACTGGTCTCAAGGTTCTTTTGGGCGGAGGCCGACAGTGGTTTCTGCCGGCTGGATCCGGCTCAGGGCGTTCCACAGGATCTGACTATGGGCCCCTCCCTGCGGACTTGGTCGCCGGCTGGAATCTACCGGCTGCTGCCGCCGGCGCTCTGGACCCGGGTCGCAACCTTTTGGGTGAGTTCACGGCGGCGGGCTTCGCGTATGCACCCGACTTGACCACGCTCAACGCACTTGTTCCGACCGCGGGCTCCGTTCCCACGAAGCTTCTTGGTCTGTTCAAGAATAGCCACATGAATGTTGCGATCGACAAAATCGCAAACCGCCGCGGTCGGCTGATTGACAATGCGATCGAGTTCGCGGTTCGAAAGGATGGCTACCCGGACCAGCCAATGCTCGACGAGATGGCCTCCGCGGCCTTGCGCGTTATGTCGCAGTACCAAAAGGGCTTCGTGCTCTTGATCGAAGGAGCCTCGATTGACAAACAGGCACACGCCCAGGACGCTGATCGATCGATTGGCGACACGATTGAATTCGATCGCGCCGTAGGCGTGGCCAAGGCATTCGCGGCACAGGACAAACACACGCTGGTATTGGTGCTGTCGGATCACGAATGCTCTGGGTTTTCCGTCATAGGTGGACTCAGGGTGCCCGGGGGCACGAACGCGGGCAGCATGGCTTATCTCAACGGACTGGCCCCGGGCGTGGACAATTTGGTCACGAGCCCTGCCTCGGATCCTGCGCGTCAGAAAATGGTGGGCACCTACGACGCCGCAGGAAATCCCGTCTACGACATCCGCCCTGACGGGTATCCTGCGACGTTCAATGTCGATGGCAAGGTTCTGATTGGGTTTGGTGCCAGCGCAAACCGCTACGAGACGTGGCTGACCCGTCCGCTGCCCGGCGGCAGCGGAATTGGCGGTTTCGAATCAGGGCGTGGCTTCCTCCTCCGCGGTCAGGCCGATCGAAATTCCTCTGCGGTTCACACCGCGGCTGACGTCCCCGTGTCAGCCTTCACGACGAATGCGAACGCCCACCGCCTCTTCAGCGGCACCTACGAAAACATCGATGTGTTCTTCCGCGCCATGGGTGCCCTGGGTGCCAGGTCGGACGACTGAGGCGGACGGCGGACATATGCCGTAAGAAACCTGGAAACAGGGAAGAGCCGGTATGGGGAGCGCCCCAGCCGGCTTCTTTCGTTGCTCTGGCGCGGGGCTATCGAGGCAGGAGACGATACGCCTCCAAGATCCAGTTCACCTCCCCAATGGGCCGCGTCTTGCCGTCGTCCTTCGGGGTGTAGACACGTCGGATTGGCGAACGCCGTGTGTTCTGTCCGATTTAACATGAGAGTTTCCAAAGGCCCGGACCGATTCAAAGGCCCCAAAGGCCCGGACCGATGGTAGTTTAAAGGCTCGGACCGATGGTAGTTTTCCGGGACTTGAGGCGGCAGGCGGAAGGCGGCTTGAAATTGGCCATCAAGGGACGAAAACGGCCTGGGTGGAGAAGGTTTCCACCACCCCGTCCGACCCCGCACCCTCCGATGAATACCGGCATTGGGCGCGGTGAAGCCGTCGCACCCATGCGGGCGCGTTGGTCTGCCAATCGGAATTTCGTGTCGATGAAATATCGGTGAAAGGCCGTCGAAGGTCAGGCGGTGCTGATCGCGATCACGGCGCGAAAACGCATCGCCCAGGTTCCGAGGGGGAAGAGGGCCTCCAGTCCCTTGCGGAACGC
>JAYUUT010000368.1:0-11805 GCA_043754455.1 Myxococcales bacterium | reverse complement strand
CTGCAAATGGGGTCGAGGCGGTAACCCGGATCGTGCGGGAGTTTGCCAGCGAGCTGGACCGAGAGGTCGCGACGCTTGGCCGAAAGGCCTTCCAGGTGTTGGGGATCCCGCGTGCTCATCCCGAGATTGTGAAACTGGTCGGTCGGTTGAACTGGCGGACGAGCTACACGCAGAACCAATGGAAACACGCGGTCGAGGCGGCATTTCTGTGCGGGATGATTGCTGAGGAAATGGGAATGGATGTACAACAGGCGCGGCGCGCCGCCCTGATTCACGACATCGGAAAGTCTTTGACCCACGAAATGGACGGGTCGCACGCGGTGATTGGTGCCGATTATGCGCGCCGGTTGGGCGAGGCCGAAATCGTGGCGAATGCGATTGGTGCGCACCACACCGATGAGCCGTTCAATTCACCGCTGGCGTATCTGGTGGCGGCATCGGACGCAATGTCGGGGGCACGACCGGGGGCACGTCGACAGTCTGAGGACAATCATTTGGCGAAGATTGGAGATCTAGAGCGTCTGTCGCGGGCGTTTCCTGGGGTTTCCGAGGCCTTTGCGGTGCAGGGGGGCAGAGAGGTTCGCATTCATGTCCACGAGGATCGTGTGGATGACCTGATGGCGGTTAGGTTGTCGAACCAGATAGCGGAGAAGATTTCCGCTGAGATGACGTTTCCTGGGCAGATCCGTGTAACGGTGATTCGCGAGGTGCGTGCGGTCGAGGTGGCGAGCTGATGAACCTGTCCCTACCACCAGCGCTGTTTTATGCGATAGGGGCGATGCTGGTCACCTTCGGTTCGCTGCGCGCCTACCATCTGGGGTGGCAGGCGTTGCGTCGTTTGCGGGGGGAAATCGAAGAGGACGACGGCGAGGGCGGCGACATTGAGGACGAGGGCGAATCGGACAGCGAGGTTGCGGGGCGCGTTCGTGTCGTCGAAGCGGTGGATGAACGGCGTCGAACGCGGGCACGGCGGCATGTGCGATTTGGATTGTTGTGGGTGGCTATGGGGCTGTTTCTGGTGATATCAACGGTGATTCAGACAGTGCGGGCCCGGTAGCGGCGGGCGGAACCCGCAGCAATAGCCACGCAGATAGGTGGCTGGCAATGCCAAGAACTACAAAGAGACCGGGATAACCCAACGGACGAACCAACAGCCCGAGGGGAATGACGGCGGCGTAACCGGCACTAAAAGCCCCGTTGGCGAGCACGAGGGTCTGGCCGCGCTGGGAGGGTGTGGATATGGAGACAACAAGGGCCATAACGGCCGGAAAAAACAAACCCTGAAGCAGGCCAAAAATGGCGGCCACAGGGACGAGGGTTTGGGGGGTGAGCAAAGCGAAAGCGGCGGTGCATAGGCCGTAGGCCGTGGCGGATGCGAGGGCGACACGACGGGCGCCCACGCGATCGACGAGGCGTCCCGCCCCAAACCGGACGCTTAGGGCCCCTACGGTAAAAGCGACGAAGAACGGGCTTATCGATTCGATGTGTCGGTCGAGGGCAAAGGGGGCGATGAAGGTGAAGGTGGCGGCATTGGCCAGTCCGAGGACGAAGATGACAAGGGCGACTGTCCCAGGACCGCGTGATCGCAAGAGCGAGAAGAAAGGGGGGGTGGTGCCAAGGGGCGACCGGGCGGTGGTGGATGGGGGCAAACGGGCGGCGAGGCCGAGCCCTACCGCTGCAACGATTCCGGACAAGACGTACGTCCATCGGGGCGAGACACGCGCCGCTAGAGGTTCCATCAGGGAGGGGGCGGCCGCGCTAACAAAAATGTTCATGGCACCAAAGAGGCCCATCGCCTGGCCCAAGCGAGCAGGCGGGATAAGATCCGACAAGATGGCCATGCCGGCGTTGACCTCGACCGCCCAGGCAAGGCCCTGCAAGGCGCGCAAGGCTGTTGCCGGGCCAGATCCCGTCACGGGAACGAAGGCGAGGGCAGCGATGAACATCAGCGCGTGTCCAGCCATGAATATGTAGACCCGAGGTCGGCTGTCCAGCATCGGGCCAAGCCAGGGGATCGCCAGGGCACCGGAGAGTCCTGACGCCGCCATCACAAGGCCAATGGAAAACGCACTGTCCCCCGCCTGGGCCATATATTTGGGCAGAAGGAGGAACACCGAATAGGAGAAACAGAACGCGAGGTGCGATCCCAAAAGGCGCACGAACGCGGGGGTCAGAAGGCTGGGCGTCGTCATGAACTGGCGGAGGTATAGGCCCGAATGGCCCGGAGCCAAACCAAACGAGACGAGGCGATGATCAGGGCGCCGCCGAGGAAGACGGCGCCCAAGGTCTGTGTTGTCAGCGAGCCCAAAAGAGCGCGGGCGGGATAGGTGGTCATAAGCGCGATGGGAAATACTGCGGTGAAGATCACACGCAACACGGCGCTGCGAAACACGTCGACCGGCCAACGGCCCACGTCAAATAACGATCCAAATAGATACGTCAGATTGTCCACGCGCACAGCCCAGAATGAGGCGCAAACCACAAGGATCCAAAAGGAATAGAGGATGGCAATGGATACGAACAAGAGGGCAAGGGCGATAAGGATGTGAAGCGGCGCAGGGGCACGTCCGAGCCGTCCGAATGCGTAGACGATAATGGCGACGGCACCCAGCAGATCAAGGATGCGCCACGGATCGAAGCGGGCTGTGGAAACCAGAAATTGCGAATCGGCGGGTTTTAGGAGTACGAAATCAAAAGCGCCTGAGCGAACGCCTTCGACGACGGACGTGAGGCTGGGCGTGACGCCGCCATCAAGGATGGATTTGAGCAGGGAGAACCAGCCAAGGACGACAAGCGATTCGGGAAACGTCCAGCCTGCGAGCATGGGGCGACGGCTGAAGACGACGAGAAGAGGGACCAGGCTGACAGCCAGCCAGAAAAGGGCGAGAATGCCTTTGAGAACAAAGTCAAAGCGGTATTGCATCGCGGTGGTGGCCGAGATGCGCATTTGAGCGCGCAGAATGTTGAGATAGCGGGGTAGGGCCATCATCACCCCCCAAAGGCGGCGAAGCGTTTGATACCCAGGCGCCACAGGGACAAAGCGGCAAGGCCAAATCCGGCGACGTAGAGCCACTGAATGCCAAGGTCGATGAGGGCCGAATGGATGTCGTTGAGCCCGACCAAAGTTTCGACCGGATAGCCCATAATGTAACGGAACGGGAGGTGCTGGGCGATGCGAGCGACCCAGGGGGGCATGAGTTCAAGCGGCACCAGATAGCCCGACAAGATGGAATGGATGCCGAGCCACAGGTCGAAGATGGACAGGGCGCTGTCGACGAAGAGTGCCAGGGTCCCGATAATGACCATGGTGAAGAAAAACAGCCACCACGCGCCCGCAAACGCAGCGAATAGGATAGCCAGCCGGGCAGGGTCGGTGAAATTGAGGTGCTGGCCTAAAAGCCATGACAACAGAAATAGCAACGGCGTTACGATAAGGGCACGAAGGGGAACGGCCGCTAAATGTTGGGCGCTGTAGCTAATGAGAGGATGAAGGGGACGCAGAAGACGGGCGCCCAGAGCGCCCTGCCGGATGTCCATGGTGAGTTCCCATACCACCCATGATCCGGTGATGATACGGGTGACAAACGTGCCAAGGAAATAGGTGACAAATTCACGCGCGCCGAAGCGCCCCACGGGCCCATCGGCCGCGACGGCGGTCCACAGAGCCATGTTTACAAACGGCATCGTGGTGGTAAAGATCCAGATCAGAAATTCGGTTCGATAGGCAATGAGTTCGGCGAGGCCGACGCGCAGAAGAGTTGGATAGGCCCGCAGTATGTGGCGGATCACGGGACTTGGTCCGTGGCGGTGCCTTGATACAATTCACGCATGACTTCTTCTAGTGGCGGATCTTCCACGCTGAGATCGGCCGCTGCAAGGGATTGAAGGGCGGATCGAACGGCGTCACTGGCGGTGGCGGCGGGGACAGAGAAAATGACCTTGCCGTCGCTGTGTTCGATGATACGCCCAAGTCGCGCGACCACATCCGCGGATGCAGGTTGTGACAACCGCACGGTGACGCGTTTTTCAGGGCGCAGGCGGCGGGCCAGGGCGTCCAGGGCGCCGTCGTAAACCACGCGCCCCTTGTCAATGACGACGACCCTTTTACAAAGAGCGGCGACATCATCCATATAGTGACTGGTCAAAAGTACGGTGGCACCAAAACGCTGGTTGTAGGAGCGGACGAATTCGCGCATCCGCAACTGCATGGCGACATCAAGGCCAATGGTGGGTTCGTCCAGAAACAAGACCTTGGGCCGGTGCAAGAGTGCGGCAGCAAGTTCACAGCGCATACGTTCCCCAAGCGACAACTGGCGGGCGGGTTTGCCAATAAGCGTGCTGATGTCGAGCAAGGAGACAAGTTCGGCAAGCGTTTCTTCGGCTTCCCGGCGGGGGATGTCGTAAAGCGCGCGGTTCATGGCGTAGGTTTCTGATGGCGGCAGATCCCACAGAAGCTGTTGCTTCTGGCCCATGACCAGCGTGATGGTTTTCAAAAAGGCGGGCACACGGTCTTTTGGTGTGTAGCCGGCCACCTGGACCTGGCCGTCACTTGGATGCAAGAGGCCCGACAAGATTTTTAAGGTGGTGGTCTTGCCAGCACCGTTTGGCCCGAGAAAACCCACACATTCCCCTGCGGCGATGGAAAACGACACGTCCCGTAGCGCTTCGACCAATTCGTATTGCCGATGAAACACGGAACGAAGGGCGGCGCCAAGGCCCGGGGGGCGTTTGTGGACGCGGTAGGTTTTTCGCAGGCCGGTGACTGTAATCATGCTGCGGGCCACAACCAGGCGGCGCCGCGAACGCCGCTGGAATCGCCGTGGCGGGGGGGAACGAGCCGTGTGGCGACGGTGTCGGAAAAAATGTATCGCCCCCAGCGCGCGGCGACGTTTGTGTAAAGGCGACCCAAGTTGCTGAGGCCGCCCCCCAGCACCACCACATCGGGATCAAGGACGTTGACAATGGTTGCAAGCCCACGGGCGAGCCTGTCCTCATAAGCGTCTATTGTGGGCTGCGCATCGGGGTTTTCGACCAACAGGTGTGCGGGCAGGGCAACCCCTGTGCGGCGTTCATGGTCGCGGCTAAGGCCGGGACCTGACAGCCACGTTTCGAGGCAGCCAGATTTTCCACAGTAACAAGCGGGGCCGGGCCGCTCGTCGTCGTTTGGCCAAGGCAGGGGGCTGTGTCCCCATTCCCCAGCTATGCCGTTGGGGCCGACCAAGACTTTGCCGTCGACGACCACGCCAGCGCCGACGCCGGTGCCCAAAATGGCTGCAAAAACCACGTAAGGACGACTGGGATCGTGAGAACTGGGGCGGGCGCCGGCACCGTCACTGGCTTCGGACAATGCAAAACAATTCGCGTCGTTGGCGACACGCACGGGCCGCCCCAGGCGCTGCGACAGATCCCTGTGCAGGGGATGGCCCAAAAGGGCCGTGGTATTGGCGTTTTTTACGAGATCCGTGGCGGGCGAGATGGTTCCGGGAATGCCTATGCCCACGCGTAGGATTGGGGCGCAGGCGTCGCGCTCCAACGTTGCCACTAAGCCACAGACGGCGTCGACGATGGCGCTGTACCCGGCCGCTGGTGTCGGGATGCGGCGCCTGAAGACCTCGGATCCATCGGGGCCTAGGACGATGCCCTCAATTTTTGTACCGCCAAGGTCAATCCCGATGCGCATCGGTCGCAAAAAGTAGCATTTTCTTTCGCAGACGGCTTAGGCCGAGGCGGCAGGCTACCGATGGGGCGAGTATGGCGAACCTTGTGAAGCGTGCGGCCTTGGTGGTGGCGATGGCGGGGTCGTGTACGAAGACTCTGGAGCAGCCTGTGGCGGCGCCCGTGCCCGCCGCCCCTGACCCTTCTCTCGCGCCCGTGGCAAAAAAAATCGTGGCCCGAAAACCGTCAACGTTTGGGGGGTGGCCCGCCCCGGCTGAACCGAGGCCCGCAGCAGCAGCAGCCACGCCTTCAGGGCCGAAGGCACCGGATGGAGGGTGGGGCACACTGAACGGCAACCCAAGGGGCCTGAGACGAGAGGAACTAACCCAGGCCGTGGATGTGATGATGGCGGCCGCTTCGGGATGTTTTCCCACAGGAACCAATGGCAGCGTGGGCGTTCATTTTGATGCCGATCCGTCGGGAAAGGCGCGCAACCTTTCCATTACCGGGGCTGATCCTGTTGACACCGCCTGTTTATCGGCCTTGGTGTTGGCGACCAAGCTGCCCTCGTTTGAGGGCCCCGCTGTGCCAGTTGATGCGCCACTCAATGTGCAAAAAACGCTAACACAAATTCCCGGATCCCCCGCGGCGCCGGCCGCACCCCCCGCGTCACTTCCGGTCGGCCTTCCTAGTACGGCCCCAAACAAGCCGTCGGGGCAAAATGGTTTGTTCGTGAACCCGTAACCCTCTTAGAACCGCATTCCCCGTTTCGCCCGGTACATGAACCATTTAACAGTGAGGTACGCGGCGCCGCCTGCGCCAATGACCCCGGTGAAGGTCCATCCGACGGTCAATAACAAGGCCGACCCTCCCCATGCGCCTACGGCCAGCCAGCCCTTCTTTTTCGCTTCGTTCTTGTCCTGCGACACCAGGCTTGTCATGTGGGACCCCCTCGCGGGTGGGATAGCACGGAACCACCGGCTGCGACGTGATCGGCGGGGTTGGCGGCGATTTGACCAACTTTGGATGCCGGTAGGGCGTATTCTGGCCAGACGGGAGCTGTAACGCCCATGAGATCTAGTCGTTGTTATGTCTGGATGACCCTTGTGGCCCTGACGATCGGGGGCTGCGTCGGCAGTTCGGGTCAGACGGATGACACCGTTCGTCGTGATGCGCGGCCGCAGGTGAATGCAGGACACGGCGGGGGATCGGTCGACGTAGGGGCAAAGGATATGAGTCGGGGCGATGCGGGCACGGCGGATCTGTCACCAGTCGCCGTCGTCCCCGATGTGGCCCCTGATCGCGCCCCGAGCCCTGCTGATGTGGCACTCCCCGGGCCTATGGTGGATGCGCCGGTTGAGATTCGACCGGATGTGTTCCTGTCCGCGCGGCCCGATCTTCCGCCACGTCCCGTGCTGACGCCGCCCCTGGGCCCTGATGCGGGCGGTCCTGCGGACTGCACAGGCGTTGTGGGTGCCGACCTGCTGCGGGTGGTGGACCATCCCGCTGGCGGGACCGAGCTGACCGTGCGGCTGCTATTTAAAGATGGTGTGCCGCCCCAGCCCCGGCGGGATCTGGGCGCTTGTGTCAGCGTTGAGGATCGCGCGGGCAAAGCCGTTGGTTCAGTGGTCGTCGCAAAACGTTTGGCCACAACGGTGCAAGTGTTCCTGATTGATCCGGGACAGACCGCCGCGGAAGCTGCCGCCGTCCTTGCGGTCGTCAAGGCCCTGCTGGCGGATCGACCGGCAACGGACCGGATTGGCCTCTATCGATGGGGTGGCGACATTTCCCAGATATCTGGATTTTTGGGCGATCGAAACCTGGCGGCCCGTCTGGCGGGGGAGGCGTTGGGGCCGGACCTGCGGCCGCGCGTTCCTGTTGCAGATGCTGTGGCAACGGTTGTGCCGTTGTTGATGTCACCGGGGGACGTGGCTTTGGATGCAGCACGGGCTGTGGTCGTGTTGTCTCCACGAAAAGTTGAAATTCCAACGACCGAGACCATCGACGGCGTGCGAGGTGCGGCGCAGATGTTGTGGTCGTTCGTCGGGGCCGCGATGAGTTCCGAGGGGCCCCCGTCCGCGCGGCTCGAGTTTGCCGTGGGGGTCGAAAAGGCGATAGGCGAGCGGCTGTTGCAGTACCAGAATGGCGCGCATCTGGGAATCGGTCTTTGTGGAACCGGGGCCGCGTGGCAAGGCCAGATAAGGGTGGTGGGGGGGAAAATCCCCACACCGTTCGAGATCCCGGCGGCCTTGGCCGAGAATCTGACGGGCACATGCGACTATGCTGCAGTGGCCGCGGGGCGCAGGGTCTTCCCCCGTCGGATCGAGTTCATGTTCACGCCCGCCCAGCGGCTTGCGGCCGCACAGGCCTTCGGAACCAAGAACGATTTCGATTTGTCGGTGCGTCCTTCGTTGCAACAATTGCCAATCACCGCCACGGCCCACTATCGGGGAAACGGATCGTTGCGATGTCAGCGCCCCAATTTCTCTTTGTCGCTAGAGGGAAAACGTCCCCGTTTCTGGATGCCAGGATCCGCCGGGTCTGAGTTTTTTTTAATTTCTTTGTGTGCTGACAGTCATTATTTGCGCACCTTTACGATGGCCCAGTTGTTGTCATCCGAGGGCGTGTATCCAGGGCCTTTTGAACTTGTTGAGCTGGTCATCGATGGACAGACCCGGGGCGTGTATCTGCTGACCGAAAACCTGGTCGATTGGATGAGAAATCAGCACCGCGGCGTCCAAGCCGTGATTCGGCGAAATTCGGCGCCCGAAGGCACGACAGTGCCCGAGGTGGATTGGTCGGCGAGCAAACCAGCACTGGCGGCGCAGAAGTACAATGATATTTTGGGGGGAACGGTGGGGCTTGCAGGTGCGGCGCTGGATCAGGGGCTGCTGGCCCGCATGGATCTGGATGGATACCTGCGCTGGATTGCGCTGATGACGACGTTCATGAGCGGCGATTATGTGGATGAAGTTTTCTTCATGGCATCGGCCACGGCTGATGCCCAAGGTCGACCCCGCACGATCCATACGGTGTTCACCTGGGATCCCGACGATGTGTTCTCGCCGTGCCATGGGAACGGGCGCAACGCCATCGTGGACCCGTGGGGGTTGCTGTTCTGCACCGAATCAGAACTGGACAAACGCGTCTTTGCTGAGCCCCTGATCTACCAGCGGTACGCGGATATTCTGGAACGTGTGGCAACCCGTATGTCCCGGGCACGGTTCGAGGCCGCGCTGGGACAGACGACGACCCGGTTGCTGGAGTATTTTCGCGATCCTGCAACCCTGGCTGCGATGACCGAACTGGGTCAAGAGAATCCTGCGGCCATTGGCAGCTATGCGGCAATCGAAGCGGCCTTGGCCGAGGAGGTGGCACGGCTTTTATCGATCTTCGATATGAACCGGACGACCCTGCTGACCAGGGTTGCAATGTATCGTTTAGGGCGGAAGCCCTAAGGGGGGCCCCACGACCGTCTTGAGGCCGTGTAAAGTAGACGCGGTTTCCGAACCCGCATGTCTGACCTAGTTTCATCCCCCACCCAAGCCGCAGCGCCGCCTGACCCCTACGTGGGGGCGGTGCTGGCGGAACGGTATCGAATCCTCGGGCGTCTGGGGGAGGGCGGCATGGGAACGGTGTACCGCGCCGAACACGTCCATATGCGCAAACAGGTGGCACTGAAGCTGTTGCACGGCGACCTGGGCCGCATGGAAGAGGCCGTACGTCGTTTTGAACGCGAGGCGCAGTCGGCCAGTCGACTGTCCCATCCCAACATCATAGGCGTTACCGATTTTGGCAAAGCGCCCAGCGGTGAATTGTACCTGGTGATGGAGCTGGTTAAGGGGGAATCGCTGGCGGATTTGATTACCCGAGAAAAACGGCTGCCGGTCGACCGGGCGCTGCACATCATGCGGCAGATTCTGGCGGCGCTGGCGCACGCCCACGCACAAGGGGTGGTTCACCGCGACCTGAAGCCGGCCAATATTATGGTGTCAGGCGATTCCGAGGCGCAGGTGAAGATCTTAGATTTTGGCATTGCCAAGATGACCGACGCCAGCGAAGGCGAATCCCGTTTCACCCAGGGGGCGATGGTGTTTGGTACCCCAAGCTATATGTCCCCCGAACAGGCCACCGCGCAGGATGTCGATTTGCGGGCCGATCTATATGCGTGCGGTGTCCTGATGTTTGAACTGCTGACCGGGCGCAAACCTTTTGTGGCTGACGATCTGATCAAGGTCATGGCGATGCAGGTTACCCAGCCGCCCCCACCGTTTTCGGTAGCCGCGCCCCAGGTCGCGTTTCCCGTTGGCGTCGAACCCGCTGTGTTGCGCGCCCTGGAAAAGGATCGAACGCGGCGCTACCAGTCGGCGGACGATTTTCTGGCAGCGATTGAAGGTCTGGACATGACGCCGGGTATTTTGTCGGCGCTTGATCGACTCCGGGGGACACTAAGTCTATCGGTGCGCGAGGTCCGAGGGGCCTACGCCCGGCTGCCCTGGAATCTGCGTCGGTTGGGGCCGGTGGCGGGGGTGGCGGCGGTTGTGTTTTTTTTAGTCCTGATTCCGTCGTTATGCGGGCGGGCCCCCCGTTCCAAGGTGGCGGGGTTGCCGCCTCCGCCCACCCCCGTTGAACCAGCCTTGAAACAGAAACTGGCGCGGGCTGAGGAGGCCCTGTCGCAGGCGCGGTTCACCGAGGCGCGTGCCCTGCTGCTGCAACAACTGGGTGGAAATCAGAAGGTGGGGCGTGTGCACTTGTTGCTGGGGCACCTGGAATACCTGGAGCGCAAGCCACGGGCGGGCCTGGAAGCCTATGGGGAGGCCCTGCGGCTGGACGCGGGGTTGCGCGGGGATCCGGTTTTGCTGATGAACGTGAAGACGACGCTCGCTGATAAACAACTGGGTCGGGATGCTCTGGACCTTTTGATCGAGGGCGTGGGCGGCCCCGCAGCGTCCGCGCTGGTCCAAATTGGCAACGACGACAAGCGCAGCGATTTTCGCAAGGCGGCCCGCGAGGCCTGTCGCAGCTTGGGCTGTTTTGACAAGGTGAATTTGGTTGAAAGCTACGGCCTCGATTTGGCGCAGGCCAAAACTTGTGATGAAAAACGTGTGTGTGTGCAGCTTCTGGCGGATACCAAGGACAAGCGTGCGGTTGATGTTCTTAAAAAGGCGCGGGTTGCAGGGGGCGGTTTTCTGGGGCTGTCTCGCACGAACGAGTGTGTGCGGCGGGACATTGATGCGGCGATAAAATCACTGGAGGGTGGCTAAGATGGGGCTTCTTAGGGCCCTGGTGATTCTATTGGCAACCGGAGCGGCGGCGGCGCAGGTGTTGCAGGAACTTCGGCAAATCTCGATCGTGAAGCAATTGCCACCTGGGGAAGCCTTGCGGCACTACGAGCGCCGCCGGAAACGGGCTGATCGCGCCATGCTGATCGTGACAGTGGTTCTGTTGTTGGGGGCGGCGGTGGCTATGACCTGGCATCTGAAGCTGGGAGGCGGCTAGGTTGTTCACGATGATTGTGATGGCTTTGGCGGTGGTGGCTGTTGGCGCGCGGGTGTCCGACACCCTTCGGTTGAAACAGGAATCAAACATTCTGGAACGCCTGCCTGAAGCCGAAGGTGTCGCCTACTACGATCAGTTGCGAAAGCGCGTCGTGCGGGTGCGCCTGCTGCGGGCGCTGGCTTTGTCTGCCTTAGCCCTGTTGATGTACGTCGGAAGGCGGCATCTGTTTCCTGCGGAAACCTATGCGGAAGCCGTGCAAAGGCACGTCAGCACGTCGGAAAAGGCGCGCGTGGTGGCCGAGGGTGAACTAGGGCGTTATGCGGCGCGGGAGGGAATGACCAAAACCGGGTGGACAATGCGAGGGGTGTCAGGCGACGACCGGTTCCCGTGGATTTTCGAATACGGATTTGGACCTGAACAAAAGGTTGTCCATATTGTGCGGATATATGTCAATGGGGCGGGCCGGGTTGAGGTGCATAGGATCTTGTCGCCCTAAAGACTTGTCGCCCTAAAGAGAAGACTGTTTGTCCTCGGGCTGTTAGTGCACCGTCTTCGAAATAGCATCAAGTCCGGCCGACGATCCGGGCCGAGCGCAGCGTTGCTCCTCCTCGCAATAGCTACGGCTATTGGTCGTCGTCGCGCCTTGCGCTC
>JAYUUT010000367.1:0-5974 GCA_043754455.1 Myxococcales bacterium | reverse complement strand
AAGCCCTTGGACAAGGCGCGGGCCGCACGGATCCATGCGGCGATGAAGGAAACCGGCGTCGGGATCACCGACCTTGGGTATTTCGACAACATGTTGGCGGATGACAACGCCGCCCGGAAGAAGAAGTTCGATTTCATGGTGCGCGTCTTCGACGCCGCCAATTTGCTGGGTGTCAAGGCCGTGTGCGGTTTCGTGGGCCGTAACCAGAAACTGTCGATGGACGGGAATCTGAAGTTTTTTGAAGAGACGTTTGTGCCTTTGTTGAAGGAAGCCAAGGTACGGGGTCTGGAATACCGGGTTGAACAGTGTCCGATGCCGGGTTGGACGACCCTGGATCATTGGCACAACAATCTTGCATACGCGCCGGGGCCCTGGATAGCGCTGCACCGGATCTGCGAGAAACACGGGGTCGGCGACCAGTTTCGCATCCACTACGATCCATCACATGCGATTTTGATGAACCAGGACACGCGTTCGATCTTCCAGTACCTCAAGGACACGGGATACAACTTCCTCATCTCGGGGTTTCACGTCAAAGGACAGGTCCATGACGTCAAGGGCTGGGCGGCCTGGGGCGGTGGGGGACAGACCATGGAACGCGGCGACTGGATCGATGGCAAGCCATCGGCGAACCCGGCAGACCATTTGAACGCCTGGAAAAAACAGGTGGTGTTGGCTGAACACGAACTGCCGGGCACGGCCAAACACGATCCGCTGGGTTACCTGCAAAACCGAACGGTCGATTGGTTGGACCACCAACTGGCGGCTCGTGAATTGCTGAATCTGGATTTTGCCAACACGCCTCTTGTTATTGAACACGAATATCCCAAGGCGCGGATTCAGGACAAAGAGAAACTGAAGCCCATTTTGAAGGGATCCATTGCGTTTACCCGCAAGATTGACGAAGCCGCAGCCTGCATGCACGCACTTCATCACGAAGTGCTGCCGGCCCAGGGGATTCCGGTTCAAGGACGTGGCCGCGTGGCCTACTGGACCTAGGGCGAGGATCTACGAACATGGCCAAGAAAAAACTGAACGTTGCGATGATTGGGTACGACTTTATGGGTCGGGCCCATTCGAATGCCTGGCGGCAGGTGAATCGGTTCTTCAAAGATTCGCCGTTTGAACCCGTGATGAAGGTGCTGGTGGGGCGGACGGAAGCCAAGGTCAAAGAAGCACAGGAAACCCTGGGCTGGGAGGAATACGCCACGCGCTGGGAAGACGTGGTGGGACGCAAAGACATCGACATCGTCGATATCGGAACGCCAGGAGATGCGCATGCGCCCATCGCCATTGCGGCCGCCGAAATGAAAAAATCGATTCTTTGCGAAAAACCGCTGGCCAATTCCATTGGCGACGCAAAGAAGATGTACGACGCGGTCGTCAAGGCCGGCGTCGTCCACATGGTGTGCCACAACTATCGCCGCATTCCCGCCATCACGTTGGCGCGGCAGATCATCGACAGCGGGCAGATCGGGAAGGTGAATCACTTCCGGGGCGTGTATTTGCAGTCCTGGCCGGTGGATCCGCAGCTTCCTCGTTATTGGCGGTTCGTGAAGGAACGATCAGGATCGGGGGCGCTCGGCGACATTCTGTCGCATGTGATGGATCTGTCCCGGTATCTTGTCGGCGAACCCGTCGAAGTTTCGGGCATGATGAAAACGTTTATACCCGAACGCCCTTTGCCAGAAGATCCGTCGAAGATGGGCCTTGTGGATGTTGATGATGCAGCGTCGGCTCTGGTCCGATACGACACCGGCGCCATGGGATATTTGGAGGGGTCGCGGGTATGTCCGGGCCGCAAAAACTACGCCCAGTTCGAAATCAACGGTTCGAAGGGATCGATCGTGTTTGATCTGGAACAGTTGAACGAACTGAAGCTGTTTGTTCAAGAGGGACCCAATTCAGGTTTCCGCACGATTTCTGTAACCGAGGCGCAACACCCGTATTTTAGTGCCTGGTGGCCGCATGGGCACATCATCGGCTACGAACATTCGTTCACGCACACTGTGTACGATTTCCTCAAGGCGATAGCGCAAGGGAAATCTCCCCATTCGAATTTCGAGGATGGCTGGAAGAACCAGCGCGTTTTGGATGCCATCGAGTCGTCGTCGAATACCCGGCAATGGGTGAAGGTCGGGTAGTTAGAACGTTCAACCGCGGCCATTGTGGCCGCCCGTCATAGGTAGGCCATTTCATGTCCAGCTACGTTTGCGTCCGGGGTCTGGGTCCCCTGTGTTTGTTGTTGGGTGTTGTTTGGGGGTCGCCTGCGCCGGTGCAGGCGGCCGAACCGACCGAAGAGAGCAAGTACTACCGCATTGAACCGATTGAGATCCCCAAGGAGGCCTTTTTGGAGGTCGGGGGGTTGGCGTTCACGCCCGATGGGACGTTGTATGTCAGCACCCGCCGGGGAGAGATATGGACGATGAAACGGGGCAAAAATGCGCCTGCTCAATGGTCGTTGTTTGCAAAGGGGCTTCATGAGGCGCTGGGGTTGCATTCCTTGGGCAATGGCGACTTGTTGGTGGCGCATAGGCCCGAGCTAACCCGCGTGCGTGACACGAATCATGATGGCACGGCCGATTCATATGAAAAGGTGGCCGATGGTTGGGGTGTGACGGGCAACTACCACGAATACCATTTCGGCCCGGTTCGCGATCGGAAGGGCAACCTATATGGGACGCTGAACCTGGGTTGGGATGGTCGAGGGGTGGCAACAACGCCTTACCGCGGGTGGATGTACCAGGTGACACCCAAGGGAGAATTTGTGCCGTTTGCCAATGGCTTTCGATCTCCATCCGGGATTGGGTTGTCCCCGCAAGGCGAACTTTTTGTGACTGACAACCAGGGCGATTGGCTGGCGACCTCGACGCTGTATCATGTGCAAAAGGGTGAGTTCTTTGGCCACCCGGCCAGTTTGAAATGGGAAAAGGGCTACGACGGCCCACCGGATCCCGTGGACATCCCACCCGAAACCTTGGCCAAACGACGGAAATTACCCGCGGTTTGGTTTCCTTATGGGATAGCGGGGCATGCCCCGGCTGAACCGGTTTGGGATACGACGAAAGGGAAATTTGGCCCGTTCGCGGGGCATATGATTGTGGGCGACCAGACCAAGAGTTTCCTAAACCGCGTGGTGCTGGAGAAAGTGGGGGGGCAATATCAGGGCGTCGTGTTTCCGTTCCGCAAGGGATTGGGATCCGGCATCTTGCGGATGGTGTTCGACAGCGACAATTCGTTGATTGTGGGTGGGACGGATCGGGGGTGGGGCGCCACGGGCGGAAAAATCTACGCGCTAGAACGGTTGATTTATACCGGTCAAGTGCCGTTCGAGATTCACACGATGTCTGTGACCAAGGACGGATTCGACCTGACCTTCACGCGGCCCGTGGATAAGGCAGCCGCCGCCGATCCGAAGGCGTATTCATTTCAGCATTGGGGTTACAAATATTGGCGAACCTATGGATCGCCCCATGTGGATCCGGGATCAGCCGAGGTGACATCTGCCAAGGTTTCAGCCGACGGTCGACGGGTGCAACTGTTGGTGCCTGGGTTACAGGCCCTGCGGGTATGGGAGTTGAAATTGCGTGCGGTCAAGGCGGCGGATGGTTCGGCACCGCTGCACGACACGGCCTGGTACACGCTGAATCGTTTGCGGGGGAACTGAAGCGATGAATTTTGTATTTTCTGCATTCGTCACCAATGTGACCTGGGTGTCCTTGTTAGGGACGGCGGCGGCAGCCCCGGGGTTGATAGCGACGTACAGCGACGGGGCCCGCAAGATGGTTGCCGTGACGGCGACGCCGCATTTCACGCTTGGGGAAAAGGAATCCATCCACCCGGCCATCAAGCCCGCGTTTGAGGCCAGTTGGACGGGGAAGCTGAAAATCCTGGAACCCGGTCGGTTTCGGTTCAAACCGGGCGCGGCGACATTGTTGCTGGATGGCAAGGCGGTCGGATCCGATCAGGTGTCGTTGACCCCAGGTCAACACAGCCTTCGCGTTGAGTACAAACGACCAGCAGGCGTCGCGAGGCTGCAGATTTCTTGGGAATCGGAGTCGTTTGGCCTCGAACCCCTACCTGCCTCGTTGTTGAGTCATGACAGCGAGTCATCGTCGGTCGCCGCCTGGGCGCGGGTTGATAAAGGGCGGGCCTTGGCCGAGGATTTCAATTGTCGCGGCTGCCATACGGACGCACAACCACAGGCCAAAAATGCGCGGGGGCGTGGGCCCATCCTGAGCAATGCAGGGGGGCGTCTGTCGGCGTCGTGGATCGCGAAATGGCTGGAAAACCCGGCTTCCTACCGCGCGAATGCCCATATGCCCACGATGCCATTGACCGCGGTTGAGCGTGCCGACGTCACGACCTTTTTGGCGGGGGTCGTGACCCGTGGATATTCAGAATCGGGCAGTATCAGCGAAAAAGAAACACAGGCGGATCCCAACGTTCTTATGAAAAAGGGCGAGGCCTTGAGGGATTCCTTGGGATGTAAGGCGTGCCACGGGGCTGGGGCAGATCTGATTGACAACAAGAGCGTGGGTTCGAAAATGACGGTCGCGGCCCTGCGAGCGTATTTGCTCGCCCCTGACAAGACCGAGCCGACCGGACGTATGCCGTCGTCGTTGCTGACGGATGATGAAGCGGCGGCCTTGGCCACTTTTTTGGGCACGAAGAAAAATCTAGCCTTCGAAGGGGCGCCGCCGTCGGGGAATGCGGCGCGGGGACGGGCGCTGGTTTCGGGCAGCGGATGTCTGGGCTGCCATACTTTGGAGATCGGCGGGGAGACGCTGAAGAACGAGCTGCTGGCGCCGCCCTTTCTTGCGCTTTACGCGGCGACAAAGGCGGGACGTGGTGGATGTCTGGCCCCAAAGCCGCCTGCCAAGTCGCCAAGGTTTAATTTTTCTGAAAATGATCGGGCGGCGCTCGGTTCGTATCTGGCCAATGGCGATGTGGCCCCGGCGCCGACCGTTGAATTGGAACGCGCCTTCAATTTTCATCGCTGCCGTGCGTGCCACGAGACGGATCGTCCGGCGCTGCTGCCCTGGAAGGATCACGCGCCCTCGCTTGCCGATACGGGCAACAAACTGCGGACACCCTGGGTGCAGGATGTGGTGGGCGGCAAGACCCGCATGCGCCACTGGATGGAGCTGCGAATGCCTAGTTTTCCGCAGTCTGTGGGGGCCCGTGTGGCCCACGGGCTGGCGGCGCAGGCGGGAGCCTCGGCCGAAGATCCACCCCCGCCACCCAAGCCGGACGCGCTGACCCTACGCGATGGGGTCAGCTATCTGGGACGGGGTGAAGAAGGTCTGGCCTGTATCAATTGCCACGATTTTGCCTGGTACCGATCAGGGGCTGCCACACCAGCGCCTGATCTGGCCAGCATGGGGCGCCGGATGCGGCCCGAATGGTTCGGACGGTGGTTGCGAGATCCGCAACGCATCCAAGAAGGAACCCAAATGCCGACGTATTTCGCGGATGTAGAAAAAGGTGTTGTGGATCGGAAGGTATCAGGGATGTGGGCCGCGTTGGCAATGGGGCGCGAGATGCCGCTGCCCGAAGGGGTGACGCCGGACAGCGGCGCCGTGAAACTGTTGGTCGACAAACGTCCGCAGATTTTTAGATCCTTCGTGACCGCGGGGGCCACACGATCGGTGATGGTGGGCCTGCCCGGAGGGGTGAACTACGCCTTCGATCTTGCGACCTGCCGGTTGCAGTTCGCGTGGCGTGGGGAATTTCTGGACGTGCGCGCGGTCTGGATGGAACGGGGCGGGCAAGCAGCGGTTCCGCTGGGAGCCCGTTTCTACGTGGCTCCCGAGACCTTGCCTTTGCGTATAGGAACCTCGAATGGCGCGCAGGCGGCAAAATTCGTGTCGTATACCCTCGATAAGGCCGGTGTTCCGACGTTCATCTACGCCGTGAACGGCGCCCGGGTCAGCGAGCGGCTAACCGCCACCGCCAAGAATGACGGCCTGCT
>JAYUUT010000366.1:0-6177 GCA_043754455.1 Myxococcales bacterium | reverse complement strand
CAAGTACGCGGGTAAATCCAGACGTTCGGGGAGATAACCGATGCGGGCGCGGGTTGCGGGATCTTCTGGGTCGCCGTCTAATACCCGCACCTGTCCGGTATCGGGACGGGCGATGCCCAATAGGGTTTTTATGAAGGTGGTCTTTCCTGCCCCATTGGGACCGATCAGCCCAAACGCGGTGCCTCGCGGAATGCGCAATTCAATGCCATCCAAGGCCCGCACGCCCCCCTGACGTCCCGCGCGATGGAACGTTTTGGTCAGCCCGGCGACCTCAAGCGCGAGCCCCAAGGGCGGGGGTGTGGGGGGGGTGGAAGGCGTGACCATCAGGGAAATCAGCTTATACTTCCATTGTTCTGATCCCGTGCTTCACGTTATTTTCAGCCAAGGAGTTCTTATGATGCGCACTGTCGGTTCGAACGTCTCTGTGGTAATGGGGGCGGTTCTATCCGGGATGATGTTTGCCTGTTCGCCCGAAGCAACGGACAAAAAGGTGCGGCTTGTGGACAGTTCGGCTGGGGAAGCGCCGGGCTCAGGGGGGCGGATGATCCCGGCGACGGGTGGGACCATGATGGTCGGGACGGGGGGGGCGGGCGGCGGCATGGGTATGGGAGGGCGTGGCGGAACCGGTGGCGGGGGCGGCTCGGGGGGAGCCGGTGGGTCGGGCGGTGCCGGGCGGGGTGGTGCAGGTGGCAGCAGTCCCGACATGGGGACGAAGCCTATCGATGTTCGTCCGATAGCAGAGGCGGGCCCTACCCCGACTTTCACTGAGATTTATACGAACTATTTGAGCAAGACAGCGTCGCCTACGGTTATCGGGTGTTCGGGGGTTCGCAGGACCACTTACACCACGAAGGCAGAGAAAGACGCGGCGTGCCATTTGGTCAATCACGAAGGATTCATTTGCTCCACCAAGAAGGACTGTTTTTCCGGGTTTTCGGGACGTATCGATGTGCAGACCTGCCAGGCGTCACCTGAGGAATGTACGACCTTGCCCCAGTTGGAAGGAAACTTGCCTTCGATGCCGAAGGGCACCAACAAGAAAATGGGCAAGGCTGAACTGGAAAAAATTCGCGCCTGGATCCTGGCCGGCGCCCTAGACAACTAGTTCATGTCGAGCGCGAACCGGGTCAGATCCTCAATCGACACGGTTTGCAGGGCCTGTTCGTGGGTTGCACGCAGGATGACAGGGGGGGCCATCCCGGCCTCCAGCGCTTCTTTCCAACGGGCCACGCACAAACACCACTGATCCCCGGGGTTCAGGCCGCCGAATCCGTATTCGGGGTGCGGGGTGCTCAGGTCGTTGCCCCGCGCCTTGCTGAATTCAAGGAACGGGGCGGTCATCTGAACGCATACGGTGTGGCGACCGTGATCATCGTCACCCGTATTGCAGCAACCATCCCGGAAAAAACCGGTGCGCGGTCGTTGTGAGCAAAGTTCAAGAGGAAGGCCAAGGACGTTGCGTTTGGGGGCAAGGGGCGGCATGCGGAGGGACCATAGCGCCGGGCTGAGCAATCAGCGACGGGACATAAACGTATCCAGGTTGTCATCTTCGGGCAGGCGCGCGGATTTATCACAGCCGGGTGGGGGGGCGGTCACTGTGGCGCGCGCGACTTCCTGTAAGAAACCCACGACCTTGGTGCGAACGTCGGCAGTTGTGCCTAGGTGGACAGCGACCGCATCGGGAATTGTGAGTCCCCTGGGATCTACAACGTAGATGGCAGCGTGCAGGACGGTGGCGGCCAACAGAGCGCCCTGCGGGGTTAGGTGAAGGCCGTCAGGTTCTTGGAGGACGATTTTGTATTCTGGATGGGCCCGGGCTGCCTTTTCAGCATTCCGAAACGCACGTCCTACGGGTGCGTTCAGAATTTTGGCGCCTGTACCCCTGGCGGCTGTTGCAATACACGCATAGCGGGCATCGATGCTGGATTGGGCGTCCGTATTGGTCGCCAATGCGGGTCCGATGTAGTTGACCCAGGTGGCAGACGGCAGTTCCTGACGAACCAGACCCATGAACCGATAGATGTGTTCCGTGTGGGGGCGGGGCGAATCATAACGGCTGGGAAGGACGCGCCCCAGCCACGCGGAAACGGTCGGCCGGTCGAAAGATTTTTGCCCGAGCATGTGCATAAATCCGATGCCAATGACGTGGGTGATGTCCTGATTCTTGTGCGCGGCAAGTTTGGCCGTGGGGTCGTCCGCTAGGTGATCTCCTAGGTGCTGGCCTTGCCGGATGTAGGCCTGCGAAATCCCATCGGGCACTGTTGATCGGCCATCGGCACGGGCGGCCTGTTGCAAGGTACGCACGAGTTGAGGCAGATCCACTGGCGGGGTGCCGGGACGCTGAACCAAGCTATGCCCGAACCATAAAATATTCACGACTTGCGGCGCGGCTGCTGGGGACGCGGGCCCCGGCGTGGCCTCGGGTTCAGGGCTGCGGCCTTGGCAGGCGACAGCCGCGAGGACAAGTCCCACCGGCCCAACCAAGCCTCCCCCTAGCGATTGCGGTCTTGTCACTTCCGCAGTTTTAGCATCAAGAGCGGAATCGGTTTCAAGATGCGCCACCAATCCACAAAGGGGCGGATGTGCGAATATTTCCGTCGGGCCTCTGTCGCCCGGGGGGGATAGGTCTTCGACACGCCGACTTCGACCGCGCGTTTGCCTTTGGACAGCACAGAGAAATGTAGATAGGTCTCCATCTCGTACCCGTTGAGCCAATCCTGAAAGACATTGATGCCGTCCTCGGTTAACAAGGCCGTCCGGTAGGCGCGAAACCCGTTGAGCGCATCGGTGCCCCGAAATCCGGTCAGCAACCACAACAAGGTCGCGTGGACCTTCACCATCACGAATCGGAAGGCGGGCGTGTTGACGTCAGATCCGCCTTCAGCAAAACGCGACCCCTGCACATAGTCTGCGTTGCCCGCGCGCAGGGGGGCCAGCACCAGGGGAATCTGCCGGGGGTTGTCCTTGGCATTGCCGGCAAGAATGCAGGTCAGATCGTATCCGTGATCAACGGCGTATCGCATACCGGATTTAATGGCGGCACCTAGGCCCTGGTTGCGTTCGTGCCGGACGACGGGAAACCCAAAGGGCTCGATCCGCGCCATCGTGTCATCGGTGGATCCGTCGTCGATCACAACCACGTCAAAATCGCGTTCGCCCGCCGCCGGAACCATAGCCAGCGTTGCAGCTGCGTTTTCGCCGTTGTTGTAACAGACGATCACAGCAACAGCGGACTTGGGTAAACGTGACGATTCAGCCATCAACGAGGGCGGAATCTAATCGGGATCGGGACCCCTGGCAAGGCGACGCTGCCAAGGCGACACAGCGACTGTGTCGGTATATGACTAAGGGGCGATGTTGGCTCCGGAACGCCGAAAACGTATGCTTGACCATGTCCGCGAGCGTGGCACGGCCCTGATTGCGGACATTGAACAGCGTTTGGGCATCAGCCGGATGACCGTCTACCGGGATCTGGACGCCCTGGTTGACGAAGGCTTGGTGCGGCGGGTCCACGGCGGCGTGATGGCGGTCGATACCCAGCAGGCCCCGTCCCCCGCGGATCCGCGCGCCCGACCTCTTAAAGATCGCCTGGCGGTAGAGGCCCCGGCCAAACGGGCCATCGCGCGACAACTTCTGGGGCTGCTCGCCGGATCTCGGACCGCCGTGTTTGATAACAGTTCGACCGTGTTTTTCCTGTCTGAATGTTTGGATGCGCTTGGCAGTTCGGGTGATTTTTTCATGGTCACTGGCAGTGTGTCCCTGTACCTGGAAGCCCAACGCCGCGCCCCCGCCAACATCCGAGTGGCCCTTCACGGCGGCGAGCCACACATCCGCACAGGATCGCTGGTGGGCCCCATGGCGACAGCCAGCCTGCGCGAAATGCGTTTTGATTTTTCGGTTATCTCTTGCCTAGGTGTGTTGCCGGACGAACACAGCGTATTTGTCTCGAACCCCGAAGAAGGCGAGATCAAACGGCTGTACCTGCAGCGATCTCGACGCCGGATTTTGGCCGTAGATCAGGCGAAATTTGGTGTGTCGGGTCCGTATCGAATGACGAACCTTTCGGATTTCGATTATGTCGTGACTGAAACGGGCGTTACCACGCAAATTCGTTCCGCGTCCGAAGTGTCGTCGCCGTTAAAAGGTGATGAACCTAAAAAATCCCAGTCCTCGCGCTGACGAAATATTCTAGTTTGCCGATCTGACCCCCCTTCATCAAAATTTCAAGGCCATCGACATCGGGATCGGTTGCGTGCGTGCGACATAGGGGTGAGGCGGTGGCTGCCTGGGCGATGGGTTCGAGAACCTGGATCCCGAGGGCCTGCGCGACGAACCCTGATGTGTCACCGCCCGCAATCACCAGGCGAGGTGGCCGGTGTTGCGCAAGGACCGCGCGCAGCAGGCGGCCCAGTTGATCCCCCAGACGACGCCCGAAGGCCTGGGGATCTCCCTGTTTCTGATCTGACAGGCGCTGAAGGTCGGCAATGCGAGGATCGTCAGGCCCACGCGCAGAATACAGCAACACGCTGTTTCCGGTTTGCAGAAGTTCAAGGGTCGTCCGCACCACGGATAGGCGCGTGTTTTCTTGGGATGCGGGATCCAGCAGCCGAGGCGCATCGACGTCCACCCCCACAAAACCATTTGCCAAGGCGAAACTTATCTGGGATTCAGTCTGCGGGGAACAACTGCCCGACAGCGCCAAGACCTGATCAACGGGGCGTGTGGTGGCCGACAAGATCGATGGGGACGACGGCAGATCGCCCTTTTGTTTCCAGTGGCCTACCAGGGCGTATTGCAGCCCCGACGACGACGCGGAAAACAGGGTGGCCTGTGGTCTGCGTAGGGCCTCGGTCCAGATCAGACGCCCCACCTCGGCCAGCCGGTCTTCGTCCAGGACATCGAAAAGAATCACATCACTGGGACGCGAAACCAGGGCCTGCAGACGGGCGTCGACATCGGCCGTGGTCCCGGACAGTCCCAAAATGTCGAATAGGGCCAAGGACCGTTTGGTCTGTTGGGACAGGTGAGCCAACAAATCAGATTCGTGCATAGGCGTGACGGGATGACGGGACATGGTTGGGTGACGATCCAGCCGACAAACATCATCGCCAAATCCTGCGAACAGGTGGCCGAACACCTGGTATCGCCGTAGCCGGGGCGCCCCGACCACCATGGGCACCCACGGCGATCCAAACACGTCTTGGGCGATGTCGATGGCGCATCCGATGCTACCGAGGGTGGGTGACGAATCGAAGGTTGAACACACCTTGTAATGACAAATCTGGGCGCCCAGGGCTTTGATCGCCTGGAACTGGGGACGCAGATCGGCCTGCATCCGGGCCGGTGAAAACGTTCGGCTCATGCCGGCCACACCGACGGCTTCTAACCCGGGAAACCGCGCCAGATCTTCAGGGGTTGGGGGCCGCAGGAACAGCACCGTGCGCACACCTTCACGCGCGAGGACCTCCATCGCATCCGTGGAACCGGTGAAATCGTCGCCGTAGAAGGCGAGACGAAGACGAGGTAACACCGGGTTGCGGGTCATTTTCGATAGGCCCCAAGGGCGCGTGCCAGTTCGGGATGAGTTTGCGCGTATTCATCAAGGGGGACGCCCTTGACCGCTGCCTCCCATCCCTGTCGCACGCTTTTGGCTCCGGCGCCGATCCCCCCTGGATGGGCCATGATGCCGCCCCCGCACACATACATCAGATCCACGGTTTGCAGCTGTTGATAGGTTTCGGGGGCCTGAGCTGCCCACTGTGCGGATGCGATCACAGGCATCACAGTGTAACCATTTTTCGTCAGGGGAAGTGGTTTCAGACAGGCCCGGACGCTGCGCAGGACGGATTCGTCAGGTTCCCAGAATTTATTTTGCAGGCCATTGCAATGCAGGTGATCGACGCCGACATGGCGCCATATCACCTGATAGGCCGCGAAATCTATGCCCAATCCGGGGCTGCGTGTGAACATGCCCCAGCCGTTGCGGTGTCCGTGGATCGGCAGCTTGCTGTGTTTGCGAATCGCATGCGCGGCCGGAAGGCCCACGCTGTTTAGGCTGAACATCACGCAGGTGCCTTCATGCGAAACAACGATGTCGTGATGGCGTTTCATTTCGTCCAGGTCGCCTGTGATGTTGAACGCATACATCGGCTTGTGGCCCGTGCGTTGGGCGTGATC
>JAYUUT010000365.1:0-9880 GCA_043754455.1 Myxococcales bacterium | reverse complement strand
GTGCGCCGGTAGGCCCGCTTCCCAAAAGTTGCGATAAATGTGCGGGCGCAGGCTTCTTCGCCGCCATCTTTGGCGGGGTCGCAGCCGACAAGCTTGGTTAAGTCTACGTTCGATGCCAGGCTTTCGGCGAGCGTCATGTAGGCCTCCGCGGCAGCGCGGGTCAGCGGCGCGATGCTATTGGCTTCGAATCCGCCAAATTTTTCGTCTTCCTCAAAAGCGGCTGTCGCGGGCCGGGTGTTGACGGAGAGCAGATCCCTTATCGTGTTGTTGTATTCGGTGCGGGTCAGCCGGCGCATCGGCGAGGAAGGTAGTTTGGCGCCGACGCTACAGGCGAGGGGCTGCCCGTTTGGAGCGAGCGCCGGATTTGGTGCCGTACCGCCCCCGGGATTGGTCATCGGGCCTGAAGCGCCCCTTTCCGGCGACGACGGGGATGCCGGGCCGCCTGCGGGGGACATAGTGCCACCCTTCGAAGATGAGGCCTCTGCCGAAGGAGATCCGGGGTCGGGGGCCATATCATCGACAACACCACCAACGCACGCTGCCGACATTAGACACACGAGAACACAGGGCATTCGGTGCATGGTTACTCCTACCTAGCTAGACCACGATCTCGAAGCGATCAGGATCTTCGTAGGGAAAGGACGGTGCCTCTAGGAGAACGTCACTTTTATAAAACTCCTAAAGCCGAGCGCCCCCTTCGGACGAGGTCCAGAGGGCTGCGTCAGACACCGACACCCGTAACTGTTCGTTAGTTCAGTTTCGCTAGGACTTACGCGATTTACCCTTGGCCTTTGCCTTGGGTTTTGGGGCGGCCGCGGGGGCAGCTGCAGGTGCGATGTCCAGCGACAGGACCACCTTTTCGCGCACGGGTTTGCATGCGGCCTGCTGGCAGATGACGAAGCTGGCGTCGGCGTCGATGGTCTTGGCACCCGGATCGGCTGCGGTGAAGCTGACCTCGAAACGGGCGTGGTCCTCGGTGCTTTCGACCGCGTCGGAGCGGCCCAGCCGCGGTTTGTCAACGGTCACACCCGCGCCTGCGGCCAGTTTGATGGTGATCGGGGCTTCCTTGTTCATGTGCCAGCCGTTTTTGGCGGACAGAATGACGCTGGAGCTGGCCTTGGTCCCCGGGACGGCCTTCGTCGGCGTGGTTTTAACGTCGAAGAGTTCCCCGGCGACGGCGGGTGAGGCTGTCAGAATTACGGCAAGCAGGGCGAGGGGGCGGCGCGACATGGGGGGGCTCCTGTGCGGGGGACTTTCCCGAAGATTAGCAGACATCGGGTGTACGATATCTCCGCCTTGTGCTGGCCTGGCGGCATGGGGTGAAAATGTACCGTAGATGATTGAGGTTTCACCGGTTTCCGCCGATGACACCGTGCCGGACATTCCCGCCTGACTGCCCCGAGGAGCGACCACCGCATGAGCCCGCGCAAAGACACGAAAGATCTACTGTTGCTGGCGCTCAAAGAGGCGCAAAAGGCGCCACACAAGGAAGAGATCTGGGAAAAAATCGAGGAGATGGCTGCCGCCCAGCAGCGGCCGGACGAGATTGCGGAGGTATTGCGGGCGTTGGTTAAGGAGTGTGAGAAAGCAGAACTAATTGATGCCCTAGGCAAGCGTGCGGTTCGGTTCCACGAGGAATGGTTTGGGGCTCAGGCCGAGGCGCTGGTCGAAATTCTGACCCGCGTCTTAGAAGTGGATCCGGGATCTGATTGGGCGCTTGCACGTCTCACGGTTTTGTTCACCGTGAAGGAGCGCTGGACGGAACTGCTGGGGCTGTATGACAAGGCGCTGGGCGCGCACGATGAGGTCGCGAGGCGCAAAGAATTGCTGGGCGAGGCGGCGCATGTGGCGCGGGATTTCGTGGGCGATATCGATCGCGCGATTGGGTACATGGGCGAGCAACTGCGCCTGTTCCCGTCTGACGGGCACCTGGCGGCGCAAATCGAACGGCTGCTGGAACGGCAGGGGCGGTGGGCGGATCTGGTGAAATTGTGGGAATCGAGGTTGGAGGTGTTGGGTGCCGATGAACGTCGGGGCCTGCGCGGGCGGATGGCAAGCGCCCTGCTGGAAAAGATTGGGGATGCAGCCGGGGCGTTGCGGGAATTGCAGGCGGCGGTAGCCGATGGGGCCGAAGAATCCGAGGGGCTGGTCGTGGATCTCCTAGAGCGGATCTTGCGTCTTGCAACGGCCCCGGTGCCCATCCGCTGGAAGGCGCTGGAGCTTTTGAAGCTGCGCTACGAGGCCGGCGGGGCCGTGGCAAAAATCGTGGCGGTGTTGTTGGTCACGTTGGAGTTTGCAACCCGCGAGGAAAAGGCAGGGGTGCATCGCGAGGTGGCCGAACGGTTGGTGGGCGAGGGCGACCGCAAAGGAGCGGTCGAACACCTGGTCATCTTGATGGGCCTTGAACCAGCGTCGACGGATGTTCAGGGGCGCCTACGACATTTGGCGGAACTAGAGGGTGTCCTGCCCGCGTACGCACGCGGATTGGAAGCGGCGGCAGGGGCAGCGGCGGATGCGATCAGACGGCAGGATCTGTTCCTGGAAGCCGCGCGGGTTCACGAGGATTCGTTGCAGGATATGCGGGGCGCCATCGGCTACTTCCGCAAGGCCCATGCCGAGACCGAAGGAAATGCGGTCGTGCGGTTGGAGGCCACCCGAAAGCTGACGGAGCTGCTGGCGCGAGATCCCCAGGCAGAAGAACGGCGGGGCGAGCGGTTGTTGGTGTTGGAAAGTCTGGCGGCGCAACTGGGGGCGTCGGCGCCAACCAGTGCGGAACGGCGGGCCACGTTGGGGCAGGTGGCGCGGTTGGGGGATGAACTGGGCGAAGTTGATCGAGCGGCGGGCGCGTGGGCCCAGCGGCTGGAAATTGATAGTGCGGATCGCACAGCGATTGATGGGTTGGTCGATCTTTTGGATAGGGCGAAGCGCTGGGATCTGTTGGTGCAGGCGCTCCGGCGACGCAGCGGTCTTTCGTCCCCGGCTGCCCAACGCCGCGCAGATTTGGTGCGTATCGCGACCATTCAGGCGACCGAGTTAAACGTGGCGGCTGACGCCATCGACACCTGGTCGGAGATTCTGCGGACTTTTGGCGAAGACGAAGCGGGGGTTTCAACCCTGGCAGATCTGTTAACGTCCACGGGACGGTGGGCGGAACTGGGCGAGCTGTTGTCGCGGGCGGGACATCGAGACAGTGGGCGGGTGGCGGATTTGCATGCGCGCCTAGGGGATGCATACCGGGAACGACTGGGGGATCCGGCCCGGGCCGTGGCGTGTTACGCGCGGGCAGCGGATCTAAATCCCGCCCATTTGGAGGCGCTTGCCGGCCTAAAAGCCCTGGTCATGGTCGAGGTCAGCAAAGCCCCTGCCGCCGAGGCGTTGGCGACGGCGTTTCGCCGGACCGGAGAATTTCGACAAGAACGTGAACTACTGGAAACCCGGCTTGAGGTGGCGGCGGACGACGGGGCGCGGGTGCGTCTGCTGTTGGAAGGTGCGGTGTTGGAAGAACGACGGGCCGAAGATCCAAAGGCGGCGCTGGCGTTGGTGGCACGGGCCCTTCCGCTGGGGCCTAACGATGCGTTTGTTGAACGCGAGCTGTTGCGGTTGGGCTCGCGCGCGGGGGAGTATGCGATTGCTGCCGATGCATTGAAGGCGGCGGCCGTGGTGGTGGTGCAAGATTCCCGCCGGGTCGCGCAATTGCGTTTTTCAGAAGGAGCCCTGCGAGAGGCGCATCTGAAGGACAACGCGGCAGCCCTGGACGCGTATCGGGAGGCGTTTGAACGGGAGCCGGGGCGTTCGGATGCACGGGAGGCGGCGTTGCGAACGGCCGCTCAGGTTGGGCGTTGGGATCTGGTGGGGCAGCTTTTGGTGGCGCAGCCAGTGCTGCGGGATCCGCTGGAGCGGACGTTCTTGCCTATGGTGCAAGGGCTGGCGGCTGATGCAGGCGCGACCGCCGAGCTGGCGGTGGCGATGGATGCGGCTGTGAATGTTGCGGGGGGTGAAGGGCGTTTAGAGGCCGCGTTGGCCCGAGATCTGTTGGCGCGTGCGGCCCGGTTGCACGAAGCGGCGGGGGGTGTGGATCGGGCGGAATCGGCGTTGGCCCGGGCGGCGTCATATGCCCGCCGTATTCGCGAAGGGATTCGCGACGAAGGCATGGGCACATCGGCTGAGGCCTTGGCGGCAGCAGAGTTGCCCGTGTTGCGGCGGCTGGCAGAGTTGCAAAGGCGAAGTCCAGGTCGACCGCTGTACGAGACCTTGATGGTGTTGGCGGATCTGGTGCCCGGGGATTTGGACGCGTTGGTAGAGGCGGCCGAGCTGGCGCTAGGGCCGTTGGTGGCTGAAAACCAGGCCCAGACTGTGCTGGGACGTGTGCTGGATCAGGCGGCGCGGTTGTTGCGGTTGGGGCAGGGAGCGGCTGGAAATCGCAAAGCGGATGAAGCGGCGGCATGGGCGGTTGGCGAACTAGGACGTTTGTTGGCCGGGAGGCCCGATCGGGGCGGTTGGACACGCGCGGTCGAGCTGTTGCTGGATGGCACGCGGCTGCCTGTTGGGCGCGACACGGTACGGTCTTTGCGCCAGCGGGCTATCGAAATCGCGCTGGAGAAACTGAAAGATCGACGGGTGGCGATAAGCGTCTTGCGTCAGGTGGTGGATGATGATTTTAATGACGCCGCCGCGGTGGCGCAACTGGGGACGCTGTACGAAGAAGAAAAGCGGTTTCCGGAACTGTTGACGTTGATCAAGGAAGAATTGGCGCGGACGGGAAGTGTCGATCGGCGGCTGGTGTTGCGGTTGGATATGGAGAAAATCGCAGCGGCGTTAGAAGAACGCAGCGGTCGCGTCGAAACATTGAAGGCGAATCTGGAGGATCAGCCGGGGCATGAGGCCACCATCGAAATACTCGCGGGCGTGCTGGAAGCCAAGGTGCGGCACGCGGAGCTGGGCGAGGTGTTGGTTGATCAAGCGCGGCGTCTGGAGGAACGCGACGACCGCGAGGGCGCGGCCCGTTTGTGGCTGCGGGCCGCGCGGTTGATTGAGACGCGGTTGGGTGATCCGGCGCGTGCAGCGACAGCTTTTGAGCGTGTGGCGGAGCTGGATCCGCGACCCGAAGCCTTCGAAGCTTTGGGACGGTTGGTGATGGCAAAAGGGGACGCGTTGGGGGCGGCGGCGTGGATGGAGAAATGGCTGGCCAGCGCGCCTGCGGAGGTTCACACGCATGCGGCCTTGCGGTTGTCGCAGGCCTATCAGCAGGCCGACCGGCGGCACCGTGCGGTGGCCTGTTTGGAACGGGCTTTGGGCGAGGCCCCGGCCTCGGGGGACGTGCGCGCGGCCCTTATCGACCTGTATCGCAAGGCGCAAGCCTGGGAGCCCCTGGTTCGGACGCTGTCCGAAGGCTGCGGGCACCTAAGCAATCTGGAAACCATCGTGGCTTACGCGCGCGAGGCGGCCGAGGTCGCGGAGGCCCGGCTCGGTTCGTTGGCTCCGGCACTATCGGCCGTAGAAAAGGCGGCTACGATGGCGCCGGGTGATCGGGCGATGCGAACGACCTTTGCGGACGCGCTGTTTGTGTCGGGCGATCTGGTGCGGGCACGCGAGGTGTTGCAGGAGTTGTTGAAGGAAAGCGGGCGTCGCCGATCCCGCGAACGGGCGGCTGTCCATTTGCGTCTGGCCAAGGTGGCGCGTGGTCAAGGCAATGCTGTCGAGGCGCTGGAAAACCTGGATCAGGCTGCCGAGATGGATATGGACAACGCCGTTGTCCTGCAACTGACGGGCGAGGTTGCGGCCGAAGCGGGCAATCTGGATCGTGCCGAGCGGGCGTACAGGTCCCTGATTCTCCTGGGACGTCGCGAGGGCAGTGGGGCGACGCTGTCCCCAGGTGAGGTCTTGCTGCGGTTGCGTGGCATCGCCATGCAAAGGGGCCAGACCGATAAGGCGACTGACCTTCTGGATTCGATCATTTCGGAGGCTTTGCAGTCGAAAACCGAGGCCTTGCGCATCCAGGCGGCCCTGCGGGCGGCAGGAGCGCGGACGGAACTGCGTACGGTCCTGGAAAAGCGGCTGGCGGCGGCGGGGGATGATCAGCTGACGCAAGCGGCGGCCTTGGCCGAACTGGCAGATTTGCACGCGGCCGAAGGACGGGCCCCTGAAGCCCTTGAGGCCTTGTTGGGATCGCTGGAAAAAGATCCCGATTCAGTGGCTCGTTACGCACAGGCGCGTGAGATCGCGCAGACCACGAAGCAAAGCGACAAACTGTTGGCTTCGTTGCAGTTAGCGATTGAACAGCGCCGACGGGCGGGCGACGCCACGCTGGTTGCCAGACTGTGTTTGTTGGCGGGGGAGGTGTCGGAATACGACCTGCTGGACAGGGATCGGGCGGCCGATTTTTATGGAAAGGCGGGTCAGTCGGGCGTAGAGGCGGGCGAGCTGGCGGTGCGGGCGGCCGCAGGCCTTTTGCGGGTGGCGAAAGGGTCGGCGGAGCGGGCTAAGGCACAAAAAGTCTTGGCACGTATGGCGGGCGAGGGATCGCCCAAAGAGGTGCGCATCGAGGCCCTATATCGAACCGCCGAGGCCTTGTTGCCTGCCGAGGACACCCGCGATAAGGGCTTAGAGGCGTTGTCGCTGGCGCTAGAAGTCGAGCCCGATGTTGAACGGGCCTTCGGCTTGGTGCGCGCGGCAAAGGTGTCGGATGCTGAGCTTGCGAAGGTCTTGCCGCTGTACGAACGAGTGGCGCGGGCTTCGGGCGATGACCACATGTTGCTGGATTTTCTGGCCCGTCGGGCGGGCCTGCCGGCCTCGACAGCCGACGAAGTGAAGGAAGCCGTCGATCTAGCGATGGCGCTAAACGATCGTGACCGCGCCGAAGCGATGTTGAAACGCACGGTTGAGCTGCTTAAGAGCAAAGAAGACGCCCCGGCCAAGCAATTGGAATGGGCGTATTTGGAACTGGCGCAGCTGCGCAAGAACGCCGGGGACGTGGCGGGGGCCATCACCTGGTTGGAGGAGGCGCGGGAAGTCGGGGATCCCGTGCGGATCTTGCGCTATTTCCAGGAAATCGCGCAAAAAGCACTAACCGGCGTGGGCGATCCGGCGGTGGCCGCGCGGGTTTATGAACGGTTATGGGAGCGCGAACCGGGAGAACGCCGGTACTGGGAGCCCTTGCTGTCGTTGTATGGACGGTTGAAAGATCGTGTGGCGGCGGAACGGGTGGCGCGTGCGACGCTGGAAAAGGTGTTTACGCCGGTGGAGCGGAATCTGGTCCGGATGGCCGTGGTGCGCCTGCTGTTGGAACTGGACCCGAAAGACAAGAGCGCCGAGGAAATCCTGCGGGATGTACTGACCGAAGAGCCTGCGGATCGGGACGCGTTGGCACTGTTGGCGGACATCTATCAGGCCACCGGCAATGCAGAGGGCCTGCGTGATTTGTTGTTGCGGGAAATTGAGGCGGCCAAAGAGCGCAAAGACAAACCCGCGGTGATCGAGCTGTCCCTGCGGATGGGCAAGCAGTTGCTGCCTGAACACGTCGCGGATGCACGCGAGGTCTATCGCCAGGCCTTGCAATTAGCCCCTGACAGCGCCGAATTGTTGGGCGCCCTCGTCGCGTTGTTGTCGCCCGAGGATGAAGGGCGCGAACGTGCGATGCTGCTCGAACGGTTGCTGGCGCTGAGCACCGGGGAAGAGGCCGCGCTCTTGGCGCTGGAGCTTTGTGATTTATGGGGGGCCCTAGACGACGAGAAACGGGTGGGGATGGCACTGGAAATGGGGCGCAAGCGTGCCCCAGATAGCCGTCCCTTGTTCGAACGCCTGTGTGATCTTTATCGTGAACGCAAGGCGTGGGCGCCGTTAGCAGGGTTGTTGGGGGAGGCCGCCGCTTCGACCCCGGACCTCAGTTTGCGTGTGGCTCGGTTGCGCGAGGCGGCTGATATTTATCGACAGACGCTGGGACAACCGGCTGAGGCGGCGGCTCTGCTGCGCCTGGCCCGGGATGCGATTCCCCATGATTCCGAAATTCTGACAGAGCTTATCGCTTGTCTGGAGGCTGCGGGCGATGGTGCGGGGGCCATCGAAGAAGTGGCCCGGGCGATAACATCGAGTCAGGCCGGATCCGCCCACCACACGGAGTTGTGCCGGCTGAACGCCCAATTGCGCGAGGCATCCGGCGATTTGGATGGGGCTGTCGCGGATCTGGAGGTAGCGTTTTCTGCCGATAATGGCATCGAACCAGCCTTGCGCGATCTTTTGGAAAGGGCGCGGGCTGCGGCGGCTGGCCGTGCCGACGACGATACCGAACGCCGGACCATGACCCGCCTTGTGCAGTTGCATTCCCAGGCGGGCGAAGACGAACTGGCGCGGGCAGCGCTGGCGGAATGGGCGTGGCGGCATCCCAAAGATGGTGAGGTTTTGCGGCTACTAAAGAACCGGGACGAGGCAGCCGGACGATGGGATGAGGTCGTGGACACCTGCAACAGGTTGGTCCAGATCGAGGTGGGATCTGATCGTTTGGCGGCTGCGCAGAGCCTGGTTGCCGCTGCCGATCAGGTCGGACGACCGGGGCGGGCGATTCCGGGGCTTGAGGCGTATCTGAAGGCGGAGCCTGACGACGGGTTTGCGTTTGGCCGGTTGATGAAACTGTACGACGCGTCGGGGGAGCCGCAGAAGCAGGCCGAACTACTGATGTGGTCTGCGGCGCGCGACGCGGATCCGGCTGCCCGTTTTGAATCGCTACGCCGTGCGGGAGACATTTTTCTCCGCGAGCGGATTGTATCGTCAGCGACCGAGGCGTTTGGGTTGGCGCTGCAGATTCGCCCTGCCGATCGTGATTTGGCATTGCGGCTGGCTGAAACCCAGATTGCCGATGGCCGGTTGGCAGAGGCCGATCAGATCCTCCAGAATTTGATGAAAACTGTAGGAAAGGACATGTCATCCGCCGAACTGTCAAGCCTGCAACACCGTCTGGCGCAGTTGTCACGAGCCCAAGGCGATGCGACGGCCCATCTGGATTGGCTGAAGAAGGCGTTCGACACCAACCGGAAGAACGCTGACGTGGCGATCGAACTGGCTGATGTGGCGGAATCGATCGATGATTTCGATCTGGCGGTCAAGGCGCTGCGGGCGATCACCTTGCTGCCCGCGTCGGGCGGAATGTCGCCCGCGACGGCGTTCTTCCGGCAGGCACGAATTGCTATGCGGACGGGGGATAAACCGCGCGCGGTGATTTTCGCTAAACGTGCGTTGCAAGAAGATCCGCGGCTGGGGGATGCGGCTGAATTCCTAAAAGACTTGGGCGAACGTCGACCCTAACAGCGGTTTCTCAAGTCAGCGACCGCAGTGTCGATGTCCTTAGATAACCAGGAGGAATCGATGCCAAACCCGAGCCTCGGCAATGACCGAAGGCGCCACGCGCGAAGCCCCGTGATGGCACGCTGCCAAGTGTTTTCGGCTGACCTACACCACGGTGAATTTTTGGTTCAGGATCTTTCTGCGGGGGGCGCTTGTTTGACGGGGCGGATCGTGGACGGCGAAAGCACGGTACCCATGGGTGTCGGGCAGAAATTGAGGTTGCTAATGGAACTGCCAGCTGCGCTTGCGGCGCCCCTTGCGGGCCCGGCCACGTTGACCCTGTCGGGGCGGGTTGTGCGGGTGCTGACCCACGTCACACCAGGACAGTTCGCGGTCGAATTTGTGGGTGTTTCGGCGGAAGATGAGGATCTGATACAGGACAGCGTCACGTTGGCCTTGGAACAACTGGACGTAGGGGCGGCGACTGGGGGGTGATCTAGTGCACCGTCTTCGAAATAGCGTCAAGTCCGGCCGACGATCCGGGCCAAGCGCAGCGTTGCTCCTCCTCGCAATAGCTACGGCTATTGGTCGTCGTCGCGCCTTGCGC
>JAYUUT010000364.1:0-5726 GCA_043754455.1 Myxococcales bacterium | reverse complement strand
TTGCCAGCACCGCTCGCAATTCCGCCGATAGGGAATCGACAATGGGACGGGCGTCCGTTGTAACGGACAATCGGAAACGACCGATCGTCTTGCGATTGCCCGCCTTTTGAGACAACGACACCACTAGACGGGTGCCCCCTTCAAATCCAAAAGCGGTCGCTGTCGTGAAGACCAGACGCCGGTCCTGGTTGCGTTGCCCCGATCCCCGATCCGAGGTCCAGTGGGTCTGGCCGTCGCCATCGATCGCCCGGCGGGCCTCAAATCCCGTTTTCTCCCAATCAGCCTCCGCCCGCACAAAAGGGATGTTCCGTAAGGCGCTGTCAGGCGCACCCAGCGGAGCCGCCTGCATCGTGATTTCACTTAGGGTGGCCACGCCCTCGGAATCTCGCCCTGGGCCTCCCCGCGGCAGGGTCGGATCGGTCAAAATCTCAACCTTGAGCCCTGTGATCCCTTTTTTCTTAGTGCTTGCGCTGACAACATAGTGGCCCACCAGGTGCCTATCGCCACGGGCGGCATAAGAACTGTCTGGCAGCTTCTCAAATTTCTGGCCAACCGATCCGTAGATGGTTGAATCGTCCAGATTGCTGAAATGACCTTGGGCTACCGCCATACGTTTTTCCCAGGCCGCCACACGGGTTGCGGTTGCAACGTTCGCCATCGCCTCATCAGACAAACGCGCGATGTTTTCGTTGATCTGGGCCCGATCCCGCTCGATCCCAGGTGTCACGACTTCCATTTCGTCCTCGCTGTCATTGTTCAGGAAAGCGAAAAATCGGTAATACTCGCGGTGGGCGATCGGGTCGAATTTATGCGTGTGGCACTGCACGCAATTGATGGTCAGGCCCAACCAGGTCTTGCCGATGGCATCCACCCGATCGATCAGCCCTTCGATACGAAACTGTTCGGGATCGACGCCCCCCTCTTCATTCAACATCGAATTGCGTAAATAACCCGTGGCGACCCGTTGGCTGGCGGTGGCCTTCGGCAACAAATCCCCAGCCAGTTGTTCGATGGTGAATTGATCAAACGGCATATCGCGGTTCAGGGCATCAATGACCCAGTCGCGGTAGGGCCAAATCGATCGTTGCGCGTCCTTTTCGAATCCGTTGGTGTCCGCATACCGGGCCGCGTCCAGCCAATGACGTCCCCATCGTTCCCCATAGTGCGGGGATGACAGCAGACGGTCGACCAGACGTTCCCAGGCCTGGGGGCTCCGGTCGGCCACGAAGGCCGCCACATCTGATGGCGGCGGCGGCAGGCCCAGCAGATCTAGATAGATCCGCCGACACAACGTCGCACGTGTTGCCTCGGGCGAAGGTACAAGACCAGCCTTGGTCAACCCTTCCAGGATGAAGTGATCGATTGGATTCTGGCGCCACCCGGGCCGGTCGGTCCCCGGCACCGCCGGACGTTCGGGCATCTTGAAGGCCCAGTGGTCGAGTTTGCCCGACACCCCCGGCGGATCCAGGCCATCGGGCCAGACCGCTCCTTGGTCGATCCACGCCCGCAGCACGCCTACCTGCTCGGGCGACAGCCGGGGCCCTTTGCGGGGCATGCCCTTTTGGGGGTCCGGATCCGCGACCAGATGAATCAGGGCGCTCTGCGCGCTTTTTCCAACTACAAGAATGGGCCCCGTATCGCTGCCCCGCAGGGCGATCGATTTTGCATCCAATCGCAACGCGGCTTCCTGCCGGGCAGGGCCGTGACATCCCAGACATGCGGCATCGAAGATTGGTTTCACGTCGGCTAGAAAATCGATCTTGCGTCCCACAGGTGGTGGTAAGGCCGCCACATTCACAGCCCCGGCCTTGCCCCCGGCCGCGCCCGACACCAGCACCACACCTTTGGGCCACAAAGCCCCCTGGTCGATCCACGCCCGCAGGACAGCCAGCTGCACCACGGACACGGCCTCGCCCTTGCCGTCAGGTGGCATCGGGGCGTCCCCGATACGCGCGGCATTCAGCAACAGGGGGCTGCGCGATCCCAGCTTCGGCAGGATGGCAAGACCGGATCCGCCCTCCCCCAGCGCCAGCTCGCGCGTATCCAGCCGGTACTCACCCGATCGCTTGGTCGCTCCGTGGCAACCCGTACATTTGGCTTCGAGGATCGGCTTGACCTCGCGAACAAAGTCGATGTTGTGGGTCGCCGCCGGCGGAAGATCCGCAGCGCCCGCGAACCCGACAAACGCCTGCACCGCAACAAAGACGACCCAAAGAAGGTATGCGGCGTGCTTCATGCCTGCATCAGGCTAGTTCATGGATAGCCAGCGACCAAGGCCGCACTGTAAAAGCTAATGCGAATTACTAAGATGAGAACCCCACACACGTTTACGCAGACGCATGGCGCTGCGCATAGGACACCCCAGGCCTAGCAGTCCCCCACAATCCAAACGTCGACCTGGAAAAACCTGCGCTGGCCCCTAAACTTGCCTTTCAGGAGATTCACCCATGTCGACCATGTCCGCCGCGATGCCCGAAACCCATGATCATGCCCACGACCACAGCCATGCGCCTGTCGTCGCCGATGCCGACGCGCCAGCCGGCCTCGTGCTTTTGACAGCCAAGGCCTCCGAAAAGGTGCGTGAGATCCGCAGCGAGGAAAGCATCGAAGAGAGCTATGCCCTTCGCGTCAAGGTTCAGGGCGGCGGCTGCTCCGGGTTCCAGTACGACTTGTACTTCGACCAAAAACAGGACATCGACCAGGAATTTGAATCATCGGGCGTGCGCATCATATGCGACCAGATGAGCCTGATGTACCTGATGGGCACCGAAATTGACTATGTCGAAGGCGTACATGGCGCAGGCTTCAAGTTCAATAACCCGAACGTGAAATCCACCTGCGGCTGCGGTTCGTCTTTCTCCGCATAATCCCCTTCCGACCGTCTCCTCAACGCCTCAAGGAACGACGATGCCCTCGTCGATCTTGAGGCGTTCGATTTTTGTATCGCATTGACCCCGCAGGAACCCACGCGCGGCCTTGCTCGGTTCCGTGACGGATTCGTCGACCATGGTCTTGTAGCTTTCGCAGGGCAGACCCGCGGGTTCTTTTTTGCACAGATAATCGCGAACCCTTTCGCACGGATTGCGCGCCCGATCGCTGCCTTCCATGACCACCGCGACGGCGGCCGCGCCCATTGCGCCCACAAGAACGGCGGTGATGATCCGCCAACGGCGGCGCGATTTGTACGGATCAATCAGCGCGGCTTCGCGGCGAATCTGTTCCAGTTCTTCGGGGGTTTCGTCCATCTGACGCCATTATAGGGCCCGCCCGTGATAATCGAGGCACAGACGCCATGCCCACCGCCCCCCGCCCCAAAACCATCACGAAGAACACCCGCCGGCCGCTGAAAATTAAATGGCCGCCCAACAAGCAACGCCTAGCCGCCATTTTGAAGGGGCTTGACGTCCTATATCCCAAATCCACCTGTGAACTGGACCATGCGGGCCCGTTCCAGCTTCTGTGTGCCACCATCCTGTCCGCCCAATGCACCGATGAACGCGTGAACAAGGTCACCCCCGCCCTGTTCGCAAACTTCCCCGACGCCGCCGCAATGGCCGAAGCGCCCCTGCCCGTCCTTGAAGATCTGGTCCGTTCAACTGGCTTTTATCGCAACAAGGCTAAAAATCTGAAGGCCGCCGCCACCATGCTGATGGCAAAACATGGCGGACAGATCCCCCAAACCTTGGCCGCCTTGGCCGACATCCCGGGCGCTGCCCGCAAGACCGCCAACGTCGTGCTGGGCACCGCGTTTGGTATCGCAGAAGGTGTGGTCGTCGACACCCACGTTCAGCGCCTGACCCTGCGGTTGGGGCTCACCAAACAAACCACGCCAGAAAAAATTGAGCAGGATCTGATGCAGATCTTGCCCCGCAACACCTGGATCGATTTTGCCCACCGGCTGATTTGGCACGGCCGCCGCCAGTGTTTCGCGCGCAAGCCCGATTGCGAACACTGTCCCCTGGCCCCACACTGCCCCAGCGCTTTTAAGGAGTAATGCCGTAGTGGAAATTTCATCACTCTAAGTGCAAACTAGGTTTATGTACCTCCAACGGAAAGCGGTCGCCCCGCTTCGGGAGCTGTTTTCAACGCGACCCGTCGTTTTGGTTACAGGCCCAAGGCAAGCTGGAAAGACGCGGCTTCTGCGCGAAACCTTTCCCAACCTAGAATACGTATCCTTGGACCTGCCTGCGTTGGCCCAAGAGGCCGAACATTCGGGCGAAGGCTTCCTTTCGCGCTTCTCTGGTCCCGTCATTATTGACGAAGTGCAGTATGCGCCAGGGCTCTTCCGATATCTGAAGGCACGTGTCGATGAAAGACGCTCCCAGCCCGGGCAATATCTGCTGACCGGATCTCAGAAATTTGAACTGATGCATGGGATTACGGAAAGCCTCGCTGGTCGCGTTGGCATCCTCGAACTTCAAACGTTGTCATTGGCGGAACTTGAAAATTGGTCTGGGGAAACCGCCACAGGGGATCAATTGCTTACCTGGATCTGGACCGGCGGCTATCCGGAACTTCATGCCGCCGGTTTGCCGCCCGAACGTTTCTATGGCGATTATGTCGCCACTTACCTGGAACGCGACGTGCGGCAGCTTCTGAACGTTCGCAACCTCAGAGACTTCGATCGCTTCATGCGCCTGCTGGCTGCGCGAACCGGACAGCTTCTGTCTCTAAATGCCGTGGCAACCGACATCGGCATCAGTCCCAACACCGCAAAGGGATGGTTGTCGGTCTTAGAGGCCTCAAACATCGTGTGCCTAGTTGAGCCCTATTATAGGAATCTGGGCAAACGCCTGGTCAAGACACCCAAGCTATATTTCCTAGACACAGGTCTGGCCGCTTATCTGGCCGGGTTTCGGACACCGACAGATCTGCGCGACAGCCAATTGCTGGGCGCATTCTTCGAAACCGCTGTGCTGGGGCAACTGTTTCGACATCATGCCCACGATGGCCACCGCATGAACGCTTACTTTTATCGCGACCACGTCGGCCACGAAGTCGATTTTGTGATCCCTGTGGGCGAACGCCTTCGGCTTATCGAATGCAAATGGAGCGAAACACCCAGCGCGCTACAGGCTGGATTTCAGGAAATCATACGCCTCGGGGGACCAGACATCGCGGTGTCCCGGACCATCATTTCACCCAGAAGAGGGCTCCGTCGGCTGGAAAATGGGGTCATGGTTGACGACTGTGTCGCCTTCGCCAGTTTGGCTCTTCAAGACGTAGCGGCGAAATAGATATCGTCGTACGCGCAGGTGGGATCTTCGGCGCGCGGCTGCGGATACGAAACCGTGTGGCCTTCGTAGTTTCGCAGCATCCATTCGTCCGGACCCCGCGACAGGACCCAGTCAGGACCGATAGGCACCTTGCCCATGCCGCCGGGGGTGTCGATGACCAGATGGGGAATCGCAAGTCCCGAAATGTGGCCCCGCAACTGTTCCATCAGCTTCACCGCCGTTTCAACCCGGGTGCGCAAATGGCCTGTGCCTTCAGCCACGTCGCCCTGAAACAAATAATAAGGACGCACACGGCAGCGCAGAAGTTCGGTGAACAGTTTTCGCAATACCTTCGCTGACGAATTCACACCTCGCAAAAGGACGGTCTGGTTTCCTATCGGAATGCCCGCATCGGCCAACCGTTCGCAGGCCTGCCGCGCCGCCGGGGTCAGTTCCTTGGGATGGTTAAAATGTGTGTTGACGTAAATCGGGTGATAACGCCGCAACATC
>JAYUUT010000363.1:0-19291 GCA_043754455.1 Myxococcales bacterium | reverse complement strand
CTCCCTGGGCTGATCCATGGCTATACTGGTGAACCAGATGGATCTCGCCGCAAAACATGAGCGACTGCGCCAACTAATCTCGGGATATGAATCCGCACTGGTTTGTTTTTCGGGTGGCGTGGATTCGATGCTGCTTCTGAAGGTCGCGCATGATGTACTGGGCCATCGCTGCGTGGCCCTGACCGCCGTGTCGGTCACGATGGCTCGAAGCGAACGTGCGGGGGCGCTGGAACTGGCCGCCCAGTTGGGGGTCCGCCATGAGGTCATCGAGTCAAATGAAATGGAACGCCCCGGATTTGCGCAAAACCCAACCAACCGCTGCTACCACTGTAAGGCGGAACTGCTGGACCTTGCTGGTCCCGCCGCCACCCGCCTCGGGTGCAAGGAAGTCCTCCTAGGAACAAACCTGGACGACCTGGGAGACCACCGTCCTGGCCTTCAGGCGTCCGAGGAACGCGGCGCGCGGCACCCGATGGTAGACGCCCAGCTTTCCAAATCCGACGTGCGAGAGCTGTCCCGCATCCTCGGTCTGCCAACCTGGGACAAACCCCAGCTTGCTTGTTTGTCGTCACGTTTTCCTTACGGCACCGAAATAACGCCAGCCCGTCTCCAGCAGGTGGACCAGTTTGAAGATGGTCTTCGGGCGCTAGGCTTTCGACAGCTACGTGTGCGCTTTCATGGCGAAGTGGCGCGGCTTGAAATCGAATCGTCAGCCATGGCCCGCGCCCTTGATCCCGCGGTGCGCGAACAGATCGTCAGCCTGGGGCGGCGGGCGGGTTTCACCTTTGTATCCCTCGATCTTTCGGGATTTGCGTCAGGTTCGATGAACCAGCTTATTGGCCTAAGACGACCCAAAAGTGGCGGACCTGTGCGAAACCCCTAAAATTAAGGGGTGTTGTTCGGCACCGTCGCATTTTGCGGATTCATCGGCCTGTTGCCGCCCGTAGCGGAGATTCCGGCGGACAACGGAGTTGTGTCAAAACGTGACCTTTGGGTGCAGGAAAAAGCTCAACCCAGCCCCACACCGCTTCCTACGAAAGCCCATCCGTCAGCATTTCGGCCGCTGACAACTCTGTACAACGTTTGGACCCATGAAGCCCTCCCCGTCCAGCCAGGACAGGATTCTGCCCCCGAACTGCACCAGTTCTTACGCGACCATTTTACCAACCAAGCGACGGGAATGGATGTCCGTCTCCTGAACGTGCTGATCGCCGCGGCCCGGAAATTCAACGCCGTACGTATCGAAGTCGTGTCGGGATATCGCTCGCCAAAGTACAATTTGATGCTGCGAAAGAAGGGCCACGAGGTCGCGCGGCAGAGCCAGCATTCCGAGGGGCGCGCCGTTGACTTCCGCATCCGAGGCGTACCGGCTAAGACGCTGCTTAAGTTCGTGCGCGGCTTGCGCCTTGGCGGCGTCGGCTTTTACCCGCATTCACAGTTCGTCCACGCAGACACGGGCCCCATCCGCTTCTGGAAGGGCTCTTAGAACGTTAGAACCGACCGTGGACCCCACCGGACCACGCAAAGCCAGGCACCGAAGACGCGGATCGGTCCGCCGCCCCCGCAACAGGAGGGGCCAGGTAGATCATGATGGCGCTCGTACTCAAGATGGCCACGCCGCTGCCAAGCAACAGGCCCGCCTGCATCTTAAATTCATTCACAATGCTGGTCCCGTCTTCGTTGGTACCAACTTTTTTCCCATCTAGCAAGATGTATGCGGTTCCACCCACTATGGCGGCCGCGCCCAGCAAAACCCCGCGCCATCCCCATTTTCTGAGGTCTAAGCTAACCGCTCCCTGCGCACTTCCCGAAACGCCTGCCCCCCCTGCCACCACGATCCCCGCGGGCGCCAGCACAATGCTGACATTTTCTCGGGTCCCCTCTTCGGTCCGAAGCCGCTTTTCCGCCGTCATGTACCCGTTGCTGGCAACGGCTACCTTGTGATCTCCCGCTTCCAACTCTAATTCCAAGGGCGTCGGCCCTCGGGGACGGCCATCGATGCTGACGGCCGCGCCAGATGGCAGGGAATCAATGGCCACCCGTGCCGTCGGCGGCGTGTCCGGGGCCGCTCCACTTGCCAGGGCCCCGACCAATTTGGACAGTTTTTCCCCCACCTCGGCGATGCCACACAACTCGCACTTTGACGTCTTGCTGTTCAGGACACGGCCGCTGCGACCCGATACCAACCCCAATTCCACCTCGAAACTTCGGCGTTCGGCACGAACGGCGCCCACCACTAGAAAATCAACCCCCAACCGCCCCGCCGCGCGACGGTAACAAGCATCCTCGCGACAGCTTTCCAAAGCGGCATCCTTCTTCAGAATGTTATTCACCACCGGCCCCGCAAAGGGTTGAAACTCATTTGCCGCCAGCGCTTCTAACAGTTCAGATGAAAGCCGGGCCCGCCCAACCTCCGGCACGCGATCTCCAAACTCCAGTCGCAGGACAGCGGCCCGACGACGGGGCTGGGCTTGGGCACTGCCCGTAAACAGCAGCAACAAAATCGCGAAAAAACAGCGTTTCATGGACTTACCTCAGGAAGGCGACGCGTTCGCCAAATATCTGTTCGATTCTGGCCAACAGTTCATCGCTTGCCAAAACTTTGTAATCCTCACCTAGTTCAAGGACGGTATCGCTGCGTTGGGGGATTTGCATCCACAGACGCGTCTTGCACGGACCCGGGTATTGCCTCAAAAGTTTTTCTAGGTGGACGAGGCCATCGTCGGACACCTTGCCGACATCCAGCCGAATGTCCATCTGCGAACTTTTTTCGGCCCGAATTCCTGACAGCGGCTTTGCATCGAAGAACCTCAGGCGCTCACGCACGGCCTCCCCGTCCCCGAAAGGGGCGTCAACTTGTCCGGTCACCAACAGAGGCTCACCGCTGGTCAACGCGTCCCGATGGTCGTTCAAACGCGCCCCGCCCACCATGAACTCAACTTGCCCGTGCTGATCCTCCAGCTTGAAAAACGCGTACTTGCCGCTGCCGCTTTTGGCCATCCTTTCCTGATATTCGCATACGACTCCGCCTAGGATCACTTCAGACCCTGGCTTGCGCTCCATACAGTTGGCCGTGGTGCAGTTGGCGAATCGTTTCAGTTCACCACTGAACCTATCCAGCGGATGGCCGCTGATATAAAAGCCAAGGCTCTCCTTCTCGAACGCCAGCACTTCCCGGGGCAGCCATTCTTCACCATCAGCGTAACTGTCATCCGTTGATGCGGGGGCCGGTCCGCCCTTGGGTCCGCCGCCCAACAAGGCCAGCAACGACGTTTGTCCACTCTCTTTCTCACGCAACGCCTGCGTGGCGCGCTCGGTGGAATTTGCAATCGCCGCGAACACTTTGGCCCTGGACACCTTGTTGCGGATCGCGACGCCGTCGAAGGCCCCCGACTTGACCAACGCCTCAAGGACCTTCTTGTTGACCTTTCGGGCATCAACCCGTAGGCAGAAATCGGTCATTGACACGAAAGGCCCGGTGTTGCGACGCGCGTCGCGGATCACCTCAACAGCGCCTTCCCCGACGCCCTTGACCGCGGCCAGTCCAAACCGGATCGCCTTGCCATGCGACGACAAGGCCGCAGGGCCCCGCCCCGCTTTTCGGGTCGATTTCTTCAGCCCTTCACCTCCCCCTTCATCGCGAACCACCGTGAAATGCGCGCCCGATTCGTTCACATCAGGCCGCATGACAGGAATTCCGTTGGACCGTGCTTCGGCGATAAATTTAACGATGGCGTCGGTATCGTCTTGATCGCAGGTTAAAAGCGCCGCAAAAAACTCAATCGGGAAGTACCGTTTCAGGTAGGCGGTCTGGTAGGTCAACAAGCCGTAGGCCGCTGAATGGCTGCGGTTAAAACCGTACCCCGCGAACTTCTCCATCAGATCGAAAACTTTTTCGGCCACGGCCAGATCCACGTTTTTTTCCTTCGCCCCCGCAAGAAAGCCGGCCTTTTCCTTGGCCATAACGTCGGCTTTTTTCTTCCCCATAGCCCGGCGCAACAAATCGGCCTTGCCCAGGCTGTATCCTGCCAGTGCCGACGAAATCTGCATCACCTGTTCCTGATAGACGATGACGCCGTACGTGTCCTTGAGGATAGGTTCAAGCGAGCCGTGGTCGTATTCGACCTTCATGCGGCCATGTTTCCGGTCAATGAAGTCATCGACCATGCCACCTTCCAGCGGGCCGGGCCGGTAAAGCGCGCCCGCGGCGACGATGTCTTCAAAACAGTCCGGCTTCAGCTTCTTCAACAGCTCGCGAAAGCCCGACGATTCAACCTGAAAGACGCCCATGACGTCGCCCTGGGACAACATCTTGAACACCTCCGCGTCGTCAAGCCGCAATGTCGCTAGATCAAACGCACCCTCACCTTTTTGTTTGCGTTCTTCATTCACCAAATCGAGGCAGGTCTGAATCACGGTCAGGGTTTTCAGCCCCAGGAAATCGAATTTTACCAACCCAACCTTTTCGATGTCCCCCATATTGAACTGCGTGACGATCTGATCTTCGCCAGCAGGTTTGAAAAGCGGCACATGTTCCCATAGAGGATTTTCGGCGATCACCACGCCCGCGGCGTGCATGCCGGCGTGACGATTCAGCCCTTCAAGACGCATAGCCGTGTCCAAAAGTTCCCGGTATTCACCCCCCTGCGCGTATAATTCCTTGAGGCGAGGTTCTTGTTCGATGGCCTCACTGATGGGAGGCGTCTTGCCCTGTATGGGTTCCGGCACCATTGTCGCCACCCGGTTTGCGTCCGCAACGGCCATACCCATTGCGCGCGCCACATCGCGAATACAACTGCGCGCCTTCATCTGGTGCATGGTCACGATTTGCCCAACGTTCGCCTTGCCGTACTTCTCTGTGACGTACTTGATCACCTCGTCGCGGCGGTTCATACAAAAGTCAATATCGAAGTCCGGCATGCTGACGCGTTCTGGATTCAAGAACCGTTCAAACAGCAACTGGTACGGCAACGGGTCCAGATCCGTAATCCGCAGCGCATACGCTACAAGAGATCCCGCCCCCGAACCGCGGCCAGGCCCCACCGGGATGCCCTTCTCCTTCGCATGGTTGATAAAATCCTGGACGATCAGAAAATATCCTGCGAAGTTCATCTTGATGATGACGCCCAGTTCGACCTCCAACCGCGCCTCATATTCGGCTTCGTCGAAGGTCTTTTCCATCCTTCGAAAATGCTCGAACCGCGCCTTGAGGCCCTGTTTCGCAAGGACGCCTAGATAGGTCTCCGCCGTTTGCTCGGCAGGCATTTGAAACTTCGGAAGGTAATACGTCTTGCCCAGATCAAAGGTGACATCGCATCGTTCGGCCACGGCAGCGGCGTTTTCCATGGCCTGGGGCCAGTGTTTGAACAGCTCGTTCATTTCTGATGGCGACCGCAGGTAATACGAATCGACCGTGTGTTGCAGACGTTTTTCGTCCTTTATGGTTCGCTTCTGCTGAACGCACATCAGGATCTCGTGGGCCCGCGCGTCCTGCCGGGTCAGATAATGGCAGTCGTTGGTCGCGATGGTCGGAATCCCCGTTTTCTTGGAAAGCTCAATGATCATCTCGTTAACCTGATCCTGTTCAGGCAACCCATTGGGCATCATTTCCAGGTAGAAATGATCCTTGCCGAAAATATCCTCATATTCACGCGCGATCAGTTCGGCCGCATCCATCCCACGTCGCAGCAGGGTATTGGCGATCTCGCCCCCTAGGCACGCGGAACTGGCAATCAGCCCTTCATGCCGTTCCCTCAACAGCTTCTTATCGACGCGGGGGCTGTAGTAGAAGCCCTCCAAAAAACCCATCGAATTCAAATACGACAGGTTTTTCCAGCCGACCCGGTTCTTGGCCAACAGAATCAAATGGTGGCTCCGCCGTTCGGTCTTGTCGTGACGGTCGGGTGCGACGTAGGTTTCACAGCCAAAAATCGGCTTTACGCCGTGCTTCTTCGCCTTCTCGTAGAAGTCTAGGGTGCCAAACAGATTGCCGTGGTCTGTGCACGCCACCGATTTCATGCCTAATTCCAGGCATTTGGGAAACAGTTCGTCAACCCGGATCGCTCCGTCTAGGAGGCTGTATTGGGTATGAAGGTGAAGATGTGTGAACTCTGGCATCGGGCGGGCCCCCAGGTCGGGGTTTAACGTTCTGGATCCAGGGCGTCAACGCGCCTTAGGCGTGGTAGCTTGACTGTTCTTGCCCCGCATCAGCATATTCGTCGGCGTTCGCCTCAGCGCGTTTGCGCTTATGTTATTTTGTGGGTGTTCTGAACCAACAGGCGCACCCGCCGACGCAGGAGCCGATCGCACCCTCACCCTTCGGGCCGACCCGGAAATCAACGTAAACCCCAGCGAAAGTCGGGACGTCTTGTTCTTGCTCGTCAACGCCCGCGGGGCCCCCGTAAGCGACGGTGTCGTTCAGTTCTCGATTGTTGATGATCCGCCGTTTTCCGAGGCCAAGGGCGCGACCCTTTCACACGGCACAGGGGTCACCGACGTGCAGGGGCGGGTGCTGTTGCAGATCCTGGCGGGGAATCCGACATTCTTTAAGATTCGTGCCTCGACAGCTCGGGCGCCGGATGTGTTTGTTGTCGTATTCGTGTCCTCGGGCGCTCACGCGGCGGCCGAGATCGTGCCAGTCGTTGCGCCTGACAGTGGTGATTCCTTCGAAGGCATTAACACGGTCCGCCTAATTTTTCACGACAACGCCACCTGTGCGAAAACGCCATTTGACAAGGTGCCTGAGTTCCGACCCGCCCGCACGTTGCCCATTGAAACCAGCGCCTTGTTCTCCAGCATCAGCACAGATAAACCTCACGCCGTCGTGGGATTGGGCCTCGACGGGGCAGGCATTGTTCAGATGAGAGGCTGCATCGATTTACCCGGGGCAATCCTTTTGCTGCAGGAACCTATCCGGGTTTTCCTGCCTCTTTTACCGTGGCGGCCGACACCCGATGGTCGTTACCGGGCCCAGTCCTACCTGCGCCTGACAACCATGCCTCGGGCCGCCACCCAAATTGCCGAAGCGTGGGGGGACCTGTCGGCCTGCCCTTCAGACCCCGCGCGGCTTTGGCTCGACTGCACCATCGACGCACTCGGCGGCACTTCGGCGTCAGATCCGCTGGACTGTCGCCCGGGGCCCGACGATGATCGAGCGTTCGGCGGACGTCTGGCCGCCCGCAGAGGTACCGCCGCCAGCGTCGGCATGCGCTGCCGCAACGGGCAGGACGCGGCTGGGAAGCCCAGCCTGGATGTGATTGTGGAACGTCTGTTCGGCATGCCCCGGGCCCCGATTGCGACCGCCCTGGACGCCCTAGCCAGGGACGCGGGGCGACCCTTCATGGAGTTTCGATTGACGTCGACTTTGCGGATCACCCCGGCCGCAACGGGTCAGTTTTCAATCGAACACAAACTTGAATCCGTGGAACTGACGGCACGTCCTGACGAAAAGATCAGCATCGACCTGAACACGCTGGGCCTTCCTGGCCAGCAGGCAAAATTCGTCAATGCCCAACTTCGTCGTAATGAACTGCGCATTTCTGACCATGGCTTCACGCTCCGGCCAGGGCTGCTGGCCCGCCTGGGTTTCATTCGAACCAGTCTTCGATCACGTGGGGCTCCGCAGGACGTTGGAGCCTTCGTTACGGCCCTGTTTTCAACCGCGACCGTCACGGCTGGGCCGCAACCCACAGCCGGATGTGGGGCGCTCGACGCCGTCGTTTGCGCCGATCTTGGTGAATCATCTGGGTGCCTGGGCATGGCCTGCATTCAGGGCCTCTCCACCCTTACACGCCACCTTGAGGGCAGCTTTTCCGCCCTCGACGGTGAGGATCTCGATTTTCACATGCAGGGCGTCGTGCCTGTCGTTGATCGCGACAATGACAAGGTTGCCGAGGCCCTAGGCGGCCTGTCCGGTGTGGTCAGCCCCGGGGTCTGGATCGGAGAAGTCCGTAGCCGCGCAGGAAACACGCCCGTAACGGGGTTTTGGGCGGCCGATCGCATGCGCTAGTTTCGGCGCCGATCTGGTGTAGAAACCGACCATGCCGCCCCTACCCCTCTTGCGCATCTTGTCCTTCGCTGCCGCGTGCGCCCCCTCATTCGCTTTCGCTGCCAAGGCGACTGACGTCCCGGTGCCCAAACCGAACCCTCCGCCTGCTGTACCCGCTGCCTTGGGCGCCCTGGCAAAATTGGATTTTCTAACCCGCGAAGCCACCGAACCCGTGGGACTGGCCACCGTCCCGGGCGAAAAGGCAGGACGTCTATTTATTGTCGAAAAACGCGGACTGGTTCGCATCTTGCGCGGGAAAAACTTCGCCCCGACGCCCTTCTTCGACGTCGTAGGCAAGGTCGCGATCGATAAAAGAGAGGGGGGCGAGCAGGGTCTTCTAGGCCTCGCCTTTCATCCCAAGTACCTAAAGAACGGCCGGTTTTTCGTTAATTTCAGCGATCCGAAAGGCGACACCCGCGTGGTCGAATACCGGGTCGATCGCAAAAATCCGGACCGGGCGGATCCGACGCCCGTGCGCGAATGGTTGTTCGTCGATCAGCCCTATTCCAATCATAATGCGGGGCATTTGGCGTTCGGACCCGACGGCCGACTTTACGTCTTGATGGGGGACGGCGGCTCAGCCGGAGATCCACAGGGCAATTCGCAGAACCCCAAGTCCATGCTCGGCAAGATGCTGCGATTCGACGTGGACGCCGCCCCCACGGGCGCCGAGGTCATCGGCCGGGGCATGCGCAACCCCTGGCGTTACAGCTTCGATCGCAAGACGGGGGATCTATATATCGCCGACGTCGGCCAGGGAATTTTCGAGTGGGTCCACGTCTTGCCAGCAGGTCGGCTGGCCGGGCACAATCTTGGATGGAACGTTGCCGAGGGACTGCATTGCTTTCAGGGCAAGCCCTGCGATCTGCAGACGTTCACCCGCCCGGTGATTGAATACCCTCACAGCGAAGGCTGTTCGATTACCGGCGGGTACGTATACCGAGGCAAGGCCTTACCGGCATTGGACGGAACCTATTTCTTTACGGACTACTGTACGGCCATGGTGCGCGGGTTCAGGGTGAAAGACGGGCGGGCTATCGATCATTTTGACTGGAAGGCAGCCCTCGATCCGGAACATCAATTGGCCAGGTTGGCAGCTTTCGGCGAAGACCAGGACGGCGAACTGTACCTGCTCTCTCACGACGGCCCGATCTACAAACTTGTCCGGCGGTGAACCCCGGGGCCTGCGATAGGCTGGTTGCGCATGCACGTGCGCTGATTGGCATTACCCTGGGCGACCTAGCCGACCAAATGGGCGTGCCCGTCCCCGTCGGCAACGCCCAGGCAAAAGGATGGTCCGGACAGCTTGTCGAACGCGAACTGGGGGCGTCCGACGGCGGGCACGGGGTTGATTTCGCCAGCCTCGGGGTCGAGTTGAAAACCGTGCCCACCGATCCTGCCCTTGCCCCTATAGAATCGACCTGGGTTTGCCATGTTGACCCTGCCAAGGTGGCCGCCGAATCCTGGGAAACCAGCTACACCCGTCTGAAACTAAATCGGGTTCTTTTCATTGCACTTGAAGTCCGTGACCGGCGCGCCCCCGTGGCTGATCGTCGGGTTCGAGCGGTTCGTCTTTGGTCTCCCGACATCGAGCAGGATCACGCCTTGCGGGACGATTTCGAGCTGTTCGCACGGAACTACTTCCGCACCGGTCGATTGGCCGAGATCACCGGCCACCTAGGCACAGTCCTTCAGGTTCGACCGAAGGGACGAAATGCCGATGACAAACGTGCGGGATTCGGACCCGACGGTCAGCCAATACGATTCGGACGCTGTGGTTTTTATCTTCGCCCGGCCTTCGTGGGTCGGATATTGGCAAACACCGTTTGACAGTGGATTTTCAACTATTCCCCCCTTTCCCCGGTAGATTCCCCCACCATGGTTCGGCCTTTCAACCTTCGTCTCTCCTTCCTATCATTTGCCTGCCTAGGGGCCCTGGCTTCCCCGCGTGCCGCCGGCGCGCAGCCGATGACCTTGCAGGACGCTCTTTCCCGGGCCATTGCGGGCAACGTACAGTTGCAGCAGGAACGCTTGGTCATCGAACAGGTTGAGGCCCAACTTGAGGCGTCACGCGGCCTCTTCGATTTCCGGCTCACGTCCGATCTGACCTTCAGGCGAACGGTGTCGCCGCCGCTCACAAACGAAGATCTCGCCGGCGGCTACACCAACAATCTTGGGCTGTCCCTGGGGATTTTACGCCCACTTGAAACCGGCGGTCGCGTCCAGCTTGGCACCAATACCGCCGCCAGCAACAGCAACTCCCGGTTCAACTGCGGGACAGTGGGCGGCCTTTCGCAGGACTGCACGGTTTACAATAGCAACGTCAGCCTGTCCTTCGTGCATCCCTTGCTTCGTGGTTTCGGGGCCGAAATCGTCCAGGCGAATATCAGGCGGCAACGTGTCCAACGTGACCAGGCCCTGCTGAACCGACAGACCCGGGCCAGCAACGTCCTTCGGGATGTCATCCAGGGATATTGGGAACTGGCCTATTCCACCCGCGATCTTCAGATCCGCCAGGCCGCGGTGGAACTGGCACAAGAACAGCTACGGGTCACGCAGGCCCAAATAGACGTAGGCCGATTGGCCCCGATTGACAAGGCAGCCGTCGAACAAGCGATTGGCGAACGCATGCAAGAAGTTGTGGTTTCCGAACAGAGTCTCATTTTCCGCACGATGGATCTGCGGCGCCTCTTCGGTATGCCCATCGATCCCAACTTGACCCCGCTTCTGGTACAGGAAATCGGACCCGCCGAAACGCCAGAGATCGATCTAGGGTCCGAGGTCGCTAGGGCGTTGGCGGCCAATCCACAACTTCGGTCGCTGCGCCTCGGCATGAAACTGTCCGAAATTGACATCCAGACTGCGGAAAACACCCTAAAGCCCCAGCTAGATTTCCAGGGCAACATAGGTTCGACCGGTCGAAAACGGGATTTTGCGGGATCGTTCGGTGAAGCGTTCGGATTCGATCAGTTCACCTGGGGCGCCGGGTTATCACTCGACGTTCCTCTCGGAAACTACACGGCAAAGGGACAGGCGCGCGTCGCCAAGATAGGGCTTGATGCCCGGCGCCTTGATTCGATGGATCTGGAACTATTGCTGGGGGATCAGGTGGTGCGACTCGGATCGACCGTCAGGACCGCTGCACGGCGGGTGACCTTGGCCAAGGCCACGGTTGGTTTTGCCGAAAAAAACCTTGAGGCAGAACAGGCACGGTTCTCCGTCGGACGATCGACCAACAACGAAGTCCTCCGGCGCCAACAAGAACTAAAAAATGCACAGATTCAGGTCCTTCGCGCCACGGTCGATCTGTTGGTGAACCAAACGGCTTTGTCCGCCACCACCGGCGATCTGCTCGAACGGAACAAACTCGCCCTACGGGGATCCTGATCGCCTCATAATGAACCCGACCTGTTGGCCTGTCCGCCGGTCGTCCCGCCGATAGGAATAGAACCGCTGTTCGGGATCACAGCGCGTACATGCGTCGCTCTGGTCGATCGATGACACCGAAAGCCCCAGATTTTCAAAAAGCAATCGAAGAGCGCGGCGCAGGTCGATGTGGGGCCTTCCCTGGACATCCTTAATACCGTCGACAGCCCGTAACCCGGGAATCGTTTGCTCGAACGCGGCCACGACCTCGTCGCCCACCTGGAAACAGCAGACACCGATACACGGGCCCATCGCCACCTTGATGTCGCCCACCCGGCTGCCCCATTCGCGTCCCATGACCGCTACGGCTTCGGCCCCTATGCCGCCGACGACGCCTCGCCACCCAGCGTGAACAGCCGCGCAAGCCCCGGTACGTTCATCAGCCAGCAACACCGGCACACAATCCGCGACGAACACAGCCAGCCCGGCCCCGCGCAGATCCGTCGCTGTGCCGTCAGCCTCGGGGCGAGGTTGCAACGTAGCCTCATCCCCTGACCTGATGCGGATCACGCGGGTTCCGTGAACCTGCGATACAAAATGAATCGCATCAGCCCCGGCCGCTTCACAAAGCCGACGCCGGTTTTCGCTGACCGCATGATCCGCGTCGCCCCAGCGTCGGCCCAGATTCAGCGAATCAAAAGGTGCCGCACTGACGCCGCCGGCGCGTGTGGTGAATCCATGGCTGAACCCCGGAGGAATGACGTCGGACACCAGGTGGGGCACCACCCCAGAAACCAATCTCAAACGCGCCCCCCACGACCCCGCAAGGCGGCCAGGACAAGGGCCATATCGGGCGGCAGCTCTGATCGAAATTCGACCCAACCACCCGTTCCCGGATGGTGAAATCCAAGGGTCTTGGCATGAAGGGCCTGCCGCCCCAGCGTGTCCCCCATCTCCCGCAACCCCGTATCACGAGGCACCCGTCCGTAGGTCGTATCTCCCAAGATAGGGCAGCCCAAGGCACCAAAATGTAGTCGCACCTGGTGGGTTCGGCCCGTCTCAAGCTCGGCTTCCATGCGGGCGGCGCCGTCGAATCGTTCCAATAACCGCCAGTTGGTGATCGCCTTTTTTCCGTTGCGCACCCGGACGCTGAATTTTTTCCGATCACGCGGATCACGGCCATGCATGGTTTCAATGCGACCCGACTCGCGCGGCGGATGGCCCAGCACCAAGGCTTCATATTGCCGCAAAATCCGATGAACCTTAAAATCTTCTCCCAGGGCCCCCATCGTGGCGTCATCTTTGGCCACCACCATCAGCCCTGATGTATCCATATCCAGCCGGTGAACAATGCCGGGGCGCAGTTCCCCGCCAATGCCGCGCAGGTCGTGGCAATGGGCCAGCAGTGCGTTGACCAGCGTTCCATCCTCATGCCCAGGGGCCGGATGAACCACCAGGCCCGCTGGCTTGTTCAGCACCAATAACCAGCGATCCTCGTGCACGATGGGCAGGGCAATGTCCTGCGCCAGCAATTCGACCGGCCGCACGGCGGGCGGATTCCAGCAGATCACATCCCCGGTCCGTAACTTCCGCGAAGGCGCGACAGCGGCCCCGTTCACAGTCACGGCCCCCTCGGACACATGCCGCGATAGCTGGGTTCGAGATTCCTCCGGGACCAAGGCCGCCAAAGTCACGTCCAGACGTTTTCCTTGATCATCGGCCGTTACCAAAAACGTACGACCGGGAAGCTGCGCGGGTTGGATCACCGCGATAGCGTCTACCAAATCTTGCTCTTGATGTGCCCCTTTGATTTCAACATCACATCGACCAGGGCACGATCGTAAAGATTGAGGCCCGCAATGTCCGGGGTGACGCGGGACTTGAAAAGCTGCCGTCCCTCCTCGATTTCATTCTTCATCACATCCCAAAGAGTGTCCTGCTGCAGGCCTTCGACGATCTTTGCCTCGTGATACAGGGTCAAATCCGACGCAATGGCGCGCGCCAGTTGACGGGCCCGTTCCGGTTTGTCGATAAGTGGTGGCATCCCTAGATCGTACGCCCAATCGCCCACCTGTGCCAACTGCTCGGCCTTCGCCCCGAACCGGCGCACCGATTGCCTGGTCCTGCGGTACTCTGTAGCCACCATGACCTTCCCCCCCTCGTTTGCCGCAGTCCGCAACAGCATCATCGGCCTTTTGGTTTACGCGGGAGCCGCCCATGCCCAGGCCCCCACCGCCAAACCAGCGACCGCCCCGGTCACCTGTAAGGCGGCCGGCGCCGCCAAATGCTGCGACCCCGCCATCGCCGCCCATTTAGCAAAGGAAGCTGTATTTTCAGCCTGCGGTGAATCCGACGCCACCTATGTAGGTGAAAAGGGCAGCAAGGAAACCTGCCGTTACGTTTTCAAAGGCGACGGGGGCAAGGACGAGGCCTTTGTGGAGGTCTACGTGCCCGTCCAAAAAGAAGTCCCGGCGTCGCCCAACGATCCGTTCTTTTCGTGGAAGAAGGTTGGCAAGGCCTTCGTGACGGACAAGGCCAAATCTCCAAAATCTGCGCCCATGTTGGCCGCCAGCACCGGATTATGGATGCCGGGCGTCGGTTATTTTGTCAGCGTGAACGCCAAAACCAGCGTCTGCACGAAACCGGAGGCCCTTCGTCTGGCCAAAAGCGTCCGATAACCGGCCCGATCCGGTCAGTTACGCCAGAACCAGGCCACATTCGGCGCAAGCACCCTCGACCAGCGCCGCGATGTGGCCACACGCTGGGCACGGTGGCTCTCCTTCGGGGTCAATCTGCATGGCCCCAAACAGGGATGAATCGCCGCCCTCGCGCTGCACCATAGCCGCCCATCGATTCCGCAGCAGCGCCCCCACCCGGGGAACCTCGTCCGCCCGCACCATGACCTGCATTTTTGGTGCACAGCCGCACGGGCCGGTTCCACACGAGGCCTCAGGCACCAGCATGGCGTCAATCTCGGCGGTCTCGCAGGCCGCCAGCAATTCCTTGGCATCGGACAAGGACGCCACCAAACAAGGCACCCATTCAGGCCCTTCATCAGCAAGCTCGGTCGCCAGGGGAATGGCTGTGGTTTCAGGCATCACATCAGCATAACAGAGCCGCGGCACTTGACTCTCATCCCGCCGTGTCCGAAATAACCGGGGTGCGCCGCTTCGTCCCCCTCCTGTCTCTTTTTGCTCTTGGCCTCTGGGCCCCCCGGGCCCACGCATCCGAAACGGCTGCCGTCGTCTCGATCCGCCTCAGTCCAAACCTAGAACACGATCGCGCGGCCTTGGAACACGCCTTGGTCAGTGCGCTACAGAATGGGGGCTTCCAGATGATCCCCCCCGCCGACGTGGCCATGCGCCTCGTCGGTCACGATGACCTTCGCACCTGTTCTGCCGAGCTTTGCCTGCCTGATGTGGCACGGCTCGTGGGAACTTCATTTCTAGTCTTCGGTGATGTGGCCAGCACGCGCCGCCAGTACGAGATCGACCTGCGTGTGGTTGATGCCACCGATGGACGCTACCTGGCGTCCGAAACACTCGACTGTAGTGCCACTGATCCCTGCCCACCCATAGCCGGCGGACTGGCCGATTCCGCCCGCAGACTTGCAGAGCGGGCGCTTCGGGAAATCGCCCTGGCCGGCAGGGGGGCCAGCACCGGGCCACCAAGGGTCCTTTCACCGGCCGCTGCCACGCCCCCCCTGGCGCCGAGCCCTCGCCCACCCACAGTTCCCGAAAGGCGAGAAGCCCCTGCAAATCTGGGTGCCGCCTTTCTCATAGGCAGCGGTGTGGCCCTCGTCGTAACCAGCATCGCCCTTTTCGCCCTAGACGGGCGCGGCACGGACTGCCAGCGGGACGGCGTGTGTTTGCGGCGCAGAGAAACCACGATCCCCGCTGTTATGACGGGAATTCTTGGCTTGGGGGCCACAACCGCGGGATTCGCCTACGGCAAACGGTTCTAACTTGTTGCTTTACGGAACCGCGACAGGTTCGCAGGCAAGACCAACAGTTCGGGCAAGGACTTATCGGGATGCAGTTTCTTGGCGCGTTCCAGCAGGTCGCCTTCGGCTTCCGGATGTTTGGGATCGGGCAAACAACATTCTACAGGGCACACCGCTTGGCAGGCCTCGTGGTCGTGAAACCCGACGCATTCCGTACACAGGCTGGGGTCGATGACGTAAATGTCGGTTCCCTCGCTGATGGCCTCGTTCGGGCATTCAGGCTCGCAAGCCCCGCAGTTAATGCATTCCTCCGTAATGAATGTCGCCATGTTTAGTCCTTTTTGGGACGCGCAGTGTAGTAACCGCGATCTGCGCCGTCAATATTGTTGCGGCCCCGCTTCAATTGAGAAACATCCTGTTCAAAATAGGGGTCTTCGCGGGATTTTCCTTCAGCGCCTGGGGGTGTCCGACGATAGCGGTTGGGTCCATGTCGCTACATAGCTCCGAACCCCACCCAGTCGTCATGCACACAAGCCAGATTCGACGGGCCCTGGTCGATCCCGCCGACATCAAAGCCGTCATTGGCTTTCAGAATGATATCAACGCCATTCTGGCTCGCATCGAACTTTCCCCTCGCGCCTGGGAACCCTTGGCAAAACCTTTCTCATACGCCCGCAGGCAGATCGCCGATTTTGATCGCGACGACGAACAGGACGAAGTCATCACCGCGGTCACCCGTCTAAATGTGTCGGCACATGCCCGGAATCCCGTATCCCGTGACAAGGGCCACGGGCCCGCCCGCGAATTGCGCTGAACCTCGACCCAACACGAAAAAAGGGCCCCCTTCAGAGGCCCTTTTTTGTGCAAACAAGGTTGGCTTTACTTTTCTTTCAAGCCACCTTTGGCCCAGCTTTCGATCATGACGATCTGATCCTCGGTGAGCGTGCCCCCAAGAGGCATCTTCTTCGAACGCACGAGAATGGCTGCACATTCGCCGACTTTTTTCCCCATGCAAGCCGCCCCCCCGGTGGTCGAAGTGGCGTCCTTGAGAGCGTCCGTATAATTCGCAGCGATGTTCTGCTTGCCGCTCGAAAGGGTCGTATGGCACGGCGCACATTTGGCCATGAAAAGTGGCTTGACATCTTCGTAGGTAACGCTGGCCGTGGTCGGGCCTCCTGCGTCGGCCTTCGCCCCACCGGCACCGGTGCTGCCGCCGGAACCCGCCGTACTGCCACCGGCACCACTGCCGCCCTTCCCCATCGAGGTTCCACCTGAACCCGACGGGCTACTACCGCCACTGCCGGTCACGCCGGGGCCATTGGAAGTGCTGCTCGCGTCAACCGATCCGGAACTCGGCTTTTCATCGTCTTTCGCACAGCCCACGGCCAGCGTCAACCCGATGACAAAAGAACCAATTTTGAAAAAAGACAGTTTCATTACCTAACCTCCGTTGAAAAGGAGTTTGGACCTTAGCCCGAATACGGACGTCTTTCCAAGTTGACTCGTTTCCTGGCGCGTCAGAATGGGCAAGGGTCAGCGACGGCGGCGCCTCTTGCGTACCGACCGACTGATCTGGAGGGAATCCGGCACTGAAGCCCCCCCCACTGTTTGCATCGCCGGGACCAGAACCTCAGCCACCGTCTGCTTTTTTTCCTGAACGAAGTTCCACAGGATCAGGCAAAACGCGACCACGGTCCCGACCGACATCAGCGTGTATTGCTCATCGATCCAGGTGGCCATGCGGGGCAGCGGCGCCCACGCCGCAAACTGCGTGAACGCGGTCAACATCAACATCAACTCGCCGGCCTCTTCCCGTTCGTGCCACAGGACCGCCACTGCGATAATAAACGCGTAGTAGTAACAGGTCAGTTCGACCCCGACCGCTATGCAGGTCGCCCCCAATGCCGCGGCAACCCATGGTTCGACCCGACGGCGCACCGCGTATCCCAGCAGGACCAGATACGCAATGACTGCCATCGCGTACAGAGGTTTTAGCTTGGTAAACGCCCTGATCCGGGCTTCTTTCCAGACCTTCCAAGGATCCGTCTGTTTCAAATCCCGCAGAAGCCGCCCGACTTCCTTAGGACGATACGCAACAACGGTGCGCAGCCCCATGTAGTTGGTCAGAGGGGTTTCTTTGTGTTTCATCGTGTTCTGCACGAACTGCACATACGATTGCGGCCCACCGCTGGTTGCAAAACTTAGGGGGACAAGAAGGGCCACGGCCAGTGCCGCCCCACTAAAAAACCGCATCCACCGCGGATCTAACTTCCGGTCACGCCACAACGTAATTCCAGCCGCCAGAACCGGCCCGGCGAAGGTCAACCCCGGGAAGATCCGCAACAGCGTCGAATAACCCAAGGCGGCCCCACCTAGGGCGTATTTTTCCTTCTTCAGGCAAGCCATCGCCGCCACCAGGAAAAACAGCCAATCCCACCTTAAGAACGCGCCCCCGGTCCAATAGAAACGCGACGGAAAATTGGAGGCGAATGCAATCATGCCCACCGCCAACGTCCGCCACCCGAACCCCCACCACACCACGGCCATCATCCCGAAGTAGAACGCCTGGTCAAACAACGACAGCAGCACGATTTGGGTCAGGCTGGCCGGCGAAAGGTTCGCCAGCAACGTCCCCGCGATGTTCCAAACTGGTGTGCCGTTGTACCCGTGGTCGGTCTGCGCATCGTCCCAGCGCTGCGCCCCCTCCCGGCTTCTGAAAAACGTGATGTCCTTCTTGAAGGACTGCCATCTGTCAGCCGAAAAATGCTTCTTACATTCTTCGGGATGTGCCAGAACCTTTTCCGTAGTTTCCAAAAGATTTGTGCGCAAATTCGTCATTTTGCGCAATTCCACCCGACGCCGCAGGCCGTCCTCGGAATCCGCAATGGCCGTACATTCGTAAAGCCGTTCGTACCCCAGTTCCTGAAAATATTTCGATCCCGTGTAGTAGTGAAACCATTCCCAGTTATGCAGGTAGTTTCCGAAATGAAATGAACCGAAGTTTATGTATGTCAGCGCGGCCAATACCCCCAAAACCGCCAGGCCCCGATCCCGCCACTTGCGCCAACGACCATGGCGAAGCCGCAACGCCACCAACCCCAGCAGCGCCATCGCCAGTTCCCAGCGCGCGCTTACTTCGTCATTCCAGATGCTGAAGATGGACCACGGCGCCTTATAGATTGGCGACTGGATCACCTTGACGGGCGGTGGGAACGTGGCGGGCGATTGACAGAACGCTTGGACCTCTGACAACGAAAAAAAACTGTCGCCCTTGCCCTCACCGACCTTCAGGTATCTGGCCGCCTCACGCCCCAGAGTGACCTTGCGCCCTTTTAGGCCGTCGCCTGAAACGATCGCGGCCTCCCCCAGCGTCTTCCACGTCTTGCCGTCCAGGGATCCCCAAAACTGGTACGTATCGTTGCCGTCGCCCTGCAAATAGGCCGTGTCAAGCGTCCGGATCTCCCCCAGATCCCAAGTCACCGAGGAGGCCCCCGTATCCAGAATGACCGCAACCCCGGCGTCCCACATGGCCCCCTCGGGACCAACATTTCCGTCCGTCAAAAGCCCAAGGTCACGCCGCACGTCCTGCGCTGTCGGGCGCCGCCCGCTCAACAGATTTCCGGGCGGGCACGACGACTCCACACTGACGGCGGGCTGTGCCTTCACCGTCCCTGGGATGAAGGTTCCGAACAAGAAAAACAGTACAAAAAACATCCGGCGGCTCATGAAGCCGCGCAGTCTACCCCAGGCCCGTGCCAGTCAACCCTCTTAGGCTAGGCGCAAAGCGCGGAAGACCAGGTCGCCCCCCCGCTGGACCAGTTCGAATCGAACCATACGGCAGCTCCATTTTTGCTTCAGACCGGCTTCGGACAATCGAAGTTTGGCCATGAAGGCCGGCAGGCTGATACCCACCGACGGTTTGGCGAAGGCCCGCA
>JAYUUT010000362.1:0-3471 GCA_043754455.1 Myxococcales bacterium | reverse complement strand
CGATCCCAAAAAGGAAGTCCTGGCCGTCGTCAAACCAGCGACGGCGACGCCTGCAACGTCGGAGGTTCGCCGCTCCCCGACGGCCGCTGCCGCCCGCGGTCCCAGCCGTTCGGGATCGCCCTGATGGCCAAACGGCCTTCTAAGGGCACCGCCCCTCGTCCCGATAACCCGCGCAACCTCCTGACCAGCCTTGTGCTGGTCTTTCCGCTGCTCATCGTCTACCAAATCGGCGTTCTGTTTACGTTGCCGATGCTCAATGGCGCCGATTTCGTGACCACCTTCTTGTTCCGAAATCTGGCCTTTACCCGTGTCCAATACCTGGGTTTTGTCGGCGCTGTGGTGGTGCTCTTCCTCTTAACCCTCGGGCTCCTGAAAAAACGCCAACCGTTTAACGCCCGGGTCGTGTTGCCCGTCCTTCTCGAAAGCACGATTTACGCTCTCAGTATGGGATCTGTGATCGCGTTGGTCATGACGCGTGTGCTGGGCCTATCGCCGCGCCTAGCCGCCACGCTTGAACACGAAGGCATACTTGCCCGCTTCGTGATGTCCTTGGGCGCTGGGGTCTACGAGGAAACCGTTTTCCGCCTTGGTCTTCTGACGGCGTTCGATGCCCTATTTGAAAGGGTCTTTCACTGGGGCCGCTGGCTTGCGCTGCCTGCGGCACTGGTCCTGTCGTCCCTCGCATTCTCCGCGGTCCACCACATCCCCCCATACGGCGATCCGCTCAGCCTTGGCATTTTCACCTTCCGGGTGCTGGCCGGTATTTTCTTTGGCCTCCTCTTTTGGTTCCGAGGGTTCGCCGTCGCCGTATACACGCACGCCTTTTACGACGTTTACGTCCTGTTGCTGCGCTGAAACAAACGGGCTCCCGCTGGGTTAAGACCCAGGGGAGGCCCTAGCCGTTCCTGCTTACTTCTTCTTGGCTTTTGCGGCTGGCTTGGTCGCCGGCTTTGCTTTTACCGCCGCCTTCGCGGGGGCTGGTTTCGCGGGCGCCGCCTTCTTGGGGGCAACAGCCTTGGCGGCCGCCGGTTTGGCAGCTTGCTTCTCCGTTTTGGCGGACGCTGCCTTTTCGACGGGCTTTTCAACCTTCGGGGGTTCCGGTTTGGCGACCGGCGCGGCCTTTACCACAGGCGGCGGCGCTTTGATCACAACCGGCGCGGGAACGCCGGGCTTTTCCACCGGCTTGTCGACCTTCGCCGCAGGGGCGGCAGGGGCCTTTTTCTTGTCGGCCTCGGCAGCCTTGCCCTTTTGCGTCGCCTTGGTTGCCGCCGGTGGGGGGGTTGGTTGCCCATCCCCTTCGGCTGCCAACGGTGAACCCAGAAGGTCCTTGCGCCCATGGACCAGCGTCCGGCGTGCGTCCTGGAAGGTGATTTCCACCTTCGTCTTGTCGGACGTCACTTCGGACACGTACCCCACGCCGAACTTCGGATGCGTCACGACCTGGTTCTCGCGGAATAGTTCGCGGAACTCGTAGGGCCGGGCGTTCCTTTGTCCGTATTTGGAATGGTATTCGGGCCACGTCAGCTTCTTGTGGGTCGCGCGCTTCTTTGCCGCGACGGGCTCAGGAACGTCGTCCTCGACCTCACCCCGCGGTTTGCGGAACGAATGAACGTCCCCGCACGGGTTGCACTGAACACGCCGGATCTCGTCCTCATATTTTGATATGACTACGTGCGTAGTGTCAGCCCGACACTTCGGACAGTAGGCCTCGACATCTGACCCGACTTCGTCGGCCTCGTCTTCGAAGATGAAATCCATGCCCGGCCCTCAATTCTCTTGGGTATTTAGCCTGGTAACACGCCCTGCGGCGGCTCGCAACAAAAAGCCATCCTTGGCCCATTCATTGCCCCTCGTCAACCATGAATGGAACGTGTAGAAGAAGCGTGAAAAAACTCACATGCGGTATTTCGACGCTCGCGTCATCGAAAATAGGTCCCTGGGCGGGGGGTATTTCGTCCTTCGCCTCGGGGGGTGCGAATCCCTCGCCAACACAATTCCGGGGCAGTTCGTCATGGTTCGGGGCGATTGGCAGCGCGACCCGCTGCTTCCCCGCGCATTCTCCTTGCTCACGGTGACTGGTGGAGGACGTGCGGATCTCCTCGCGAAGGTTGTCGGACGGGGCACTGCGTTGCTTGAACGCGTTGTCCCCGGTGCACACCTAGATGTATTGGGGCCCCTTGGAAATGGGTTTCCTGCCCCTTCGGTCGATGTCCACGACCTTCTTGTGGCCGGCGGCGTGGGCATGCCCCCGCTGCTGATGCAGGCGGAACGGGCTGCGCGGGCTGGCCTTGTGGCGAACGCAGAAATGATTTACGGGGGGCGGTCGTCGCGGGACCTTGTGCTCTTAGGGGACATGCGCGCCATGGGCCTCGCCCTTCACCTGACGACCGAGGACGGCTCCCTAGGCCGTCGGGGCCGGGTGACCTTGGCTCTTGAAGCGCGCGTTGACGACATGCGCCGTGCCCGTCCCGAACGCCGGCTGCGCATTCTGGCCTGCGGGCCTAACCCAATGTTGTGGGCCGTTGGCCGGATTGCCAAACAACTGGGCATCGAATGCCTCCTGTCCCTGGAGGAACAGATGGCCTGTGGGATCGGCGTTTGCCTGGGCTGTGCTGTGCCTGCCTGTTCGCGCCCCTATCGTTATGTGTGTAGCGACGGCCCAGTTTTCGACGCCAACGACGTCGTGGATGTCCCGCTGACCTCAGGTCCAGCCCCCGTATGTGTGGAGCCACCCCGATGAACGTCCTTGATTCGGCCTCCGCCGCCGGTCAACCAGCCGGGGCCGTGTCGCTTGCCGTCCGCTGCGGGGGGCTAGACTTCAACAATCCCGTTCTAACTGCCTCTGGAACCTTTGGATATGGCAAAGAATTTCAGTCGTTGATGAACCTCTCCACAATTGGTGGTTTGGTGACCAAAGGCATTTCCCCAGAACCTCGTTTCGGCAACCCGACGCCCCGCATCTGTGAAACCGCGTCCGGGATGCTGAACTCGATTGGCCTGGAAAATGTGGGTGTCGCCGGCTTCGAACGCGACAAACTTCCGTTTCTTCGGACCTGTGGCACCAAGGTCATCGTGAATTTTTTTGGACGCACCTTCGACGAATATGTCGACTGCGGTGAACGTTTGTCCCGCCTGCAAGGCGTTGACGCCCTAGAAATGAATGTGTCGTGCCCCAACATCAAGGCGGGGGGCATTGAATTTGGCACGGATCCCCGCGTGCTGGCCGACCTGGTCAAGGCATGCCGGGCGGTGATCAATCGACCGTTGTGGGTGAAACTGACACCCAACACGTCCGACATCGTGTCCCTGGCGCGGTCCTGCGCTGACCAAGGCGCCGACGCCGTGTCCGTCATGAACACCATTACCGGTATGGCTATCGACGTGCGTACCCGTCGTCCGAAGATCGCGACGACCTTCGGGGGCCTGTCGGGCCCGGCCATTAAACCCATCGCGTTGCGCATGGTGTTTCAG
>JAYUUT010000361.1:0-14615 GCA_043754455.1 Myxococcales bacterium | reverse complement strand
GGTGGTCGAGGATCCGATGGTCTTGTGTCTCCAGAACAGCAACAGCCAGGTCGACAGCGATTTGTCGGGCCGCGATCGCGAAAAATGAAGCAGGGGCGGTATCACGCGGACGGTGGTGTCCGTGGTCTTGTTGAACGACTGGAACCACAGGGGGAACGCCATGTTGAACGTGCCTGCCAGGGTTTCGTGATGAAGGACGGGCCCCGCGTACCACCAGTTGCGATCAGGCGCTTTGCGGAACCCGAAGGGCAGGGTCACCACGGTCGATTCAGCAGGTCCGTGTTTTTCGTAAAACAGCGGCAGGACGGCGTGGGACGCGGTTTCTTTTTGCGAATCCCGTGTGTACCAGGCGAAGGGCATAAACCCGCGCATGCGGTAGGGCCCATGGTGGGACCAGTAAAAAGGCCCCGCCAGGGTTGACGACGAATCTTCGGCGCTGTTGCTGAACCGCCAGAAAATCGGAAACAGGACGGTATGGGATCGGGGGCCCGTGTTGCCGGCCCACACGAACGGAAACAGAATCGTGCTGTTGGCGTTGGGGGACGTTGATCGGTTGAACACCAGGGCGACGTTGGTGAACGACGTGTGCGCCAACAGATTGCTGTAGTGGAAGAAGACAGGCGATGCCAGATAGCTGCGTTCGGGATTGCGCGCGTACATGAACAGCGGGATCAACCCCGTGGCCTTGCGATCCGGCGTGGTGCGGTGATACCAGGGACCGATGACCCAGGTTGAATGGACCGGTGATTTCGATCGCCAAAAGATCGGAAACAAAGTGTCGAGGGCGTAGCCATCGGGGGCGCGTCTGCGGAAGTAGGTGGGGAAGACCCAGGTCCCGGTTTCGCCGGTCGACCCGTAGTACCGGGCGAACAGCGGAAACAGTACGTTCGACTGGCCTTCTTTTGTGTCGACGCGAAAAAATGGTCCGAACATTCGGGTGCGTTCGGCGCGGTCGAGGCGCGTATGATCCAGGTAAATGGGAAAAACGCCCTTGGCTGCGATGGTGGGGCTTTGGTACCAGAAATATAGGCCCGCAAATCCGGCCTTCCGTTTCGGGCTGCGGGTCCACGCGGCGATGGGGGACGCCACCACGGTCGACGCGGCGTCGCGCCGGTAGTGCAGCAGGGGGAAGACGGTCAGACTGGTTTCGTCGCTGCCACCAGGACGTGCCCCGCGCCGGTAATGAAACAACGGGAAAATGGCATCGGTGGTTTCCGTCCCGTGCGTGCGGTGCAGGAAGGGGCCGACGACCGTGGTGTACCGATTTTGTTGCTTGTCCGAAAATCGCCAGAACAACGGAAATAGGACGAAATGGCTGTTGGTGGGGGTCGACTTCGCAAAAATCAGCGGGAAAAGACCACCTGCCCATCCCTGCGGCCGGGATTGGAAGAAAACCGGTCCCGCGACCGTTGTCGTGGTTTTTTCGTGCCCGTTGACGAAGCGCCAGAAGAACGGGAACTGGATGTAGAAGCGGTCGTCGTGATCGCGGCCTTGCGCGTACAGCAGGGGCGGCACCAAGGTCGTAGAACTGTTCTGGTCACTGAATCGGAAGAACGCCGGGAATGCGACGGTGGCCGTGCCACGGCGATCGCGAAAATGCCAGAACAGGGGGAACACGATCCCGTGTGCGCGATCGCTGCGCTGGCCGAAGAAGGCCAGGGGGAACAATCCCGCTGACCATCCGTCACGAAACCGCCGGTGATATCCCCAAATCGCGGGCAGGGCGCCGACGGCGGTTGTCGTGTCATCGGGCGATGTCCGCCTGAAATAAAACGGCAGAAGGCTATGGGCCGTGGCGCCGGTCGCGGAATCTTTGAAGTGCCAAAACAACGGGAACAAGACCTGGCTGGAACCCTCTCGATCGTGGTTCTGGTAGTAGTTCCCGACCAGATACGTGGTCGATCCTTCGACCTTATTCCGGTGACGCCAGAACAGCAGCGCCACCATGTCTAGGTCGGTCGTCGGATCGCGCCGGTGCAGGATTGGCGGTAAAAACCAAAGGAAAGTCCGGGACTGTTTATTGTTGTTACGGTTGTACCCGCCCAGCGGGGTCGCCCAAAATAGGCCGCTGTCTTTCGGGCTGCGGCGTGAGAAGAACAGGGGGAAGGCCAGCTTCCAGGACGATTCTTCCTTGTCATCACGGGCTGCCCACAGGACGCCTAGCAGGGTCGTCAGCGACCAGGGCCCGCGGCGTAGGTGAACCACCCCGGGCAGGGGCACGATGGTCATGTTGGACGTCGGGGATCGAAAACTCCAATAAAACGGAAACAGGACGTCGTAGTTCGAGGACTTGGAACGCCCCCACCAATAGAACCAGGCCGCGGCACCATTGTGGGCCTCCCCGCCGACGGACGCATATCCCAATAGCGCCACGGTCAGGCTTTGGCCGGGGCTGCTGCTGCGGTAGAAGAACGGTATGGCCAGCAGGTTGCTGTCGTGACCGCTACGCCAGTAGAAATTCAACGGAAGGGCGAAGGTAAAGGCGCTGGAGGGCGACCGGGACGATACAAACAGGGGGGATAGGTCGAACGCGGATCCCGTGCTGTCGTTGCGTTTCCAGAAATACAGCAGCCCGCCCACAAGGCCCAATGATTTTCCCTGATTCGGATCTGCAATTTTGAACGACAGGAACAGCGGTGCCGCCCAGCCAAATTTGGTCGATTTGTAGAAAAATGGCCAGATGGCCCAGGAAGAAGCGCCTGGCTCTCGGGTGCTGGAATAGGGGGGAACAACCAGGACGACGCGCTGTTTGATGTGGTCTTCGAAGCGCCAAAAAAATGGGGCGACGATTTGTGTGTGTGCCTCGGGGCTCCAGAAGTGGAAATAAAAGGGGGTGACGACCCGGTGGCCTGGGTTCCCACGCCGGGAAAAATAGAAAGGAATCAGGGATGTGGCGCCCCCTTCCTTGCTGAAGATCAGGGCGCGAATGGGGCGTTCGAATGCGGTGCAGATCCCTGCCTCGCAGATCGTGTCCACGGCACACTGCGCGTCCGCCGTACAGGCCTGCCCAGCCAGGCGTGCTGCAGGCGGTTTTGTAGGCGGGGCGGGGGTGGCGGGCGCAGCCTGGGCCTGCCGACGAAACGGGGAGGGATCAAAACGCGGGCCGAAGGGCGTCCCATCCGGTTTCGCCTGGGCATGCCCCGTCCCGACCAATAGCGCAGCGATTGCCGCCAGCGCAATCGACACGGTCCCGGGCACCCGCTGCAAATTCGAACAAGAAACCGACATCACTGAAGCGGGAGCATCTTCCATTCGCCGTTTTCGCGCACGAACGCCATGTCATGGGTCTCGGATTCGTCGCCCCGCTGGCTTAGGACTTTTAACGTGGTGGTGTCGGCCTTGGTGGAAGTTCCCTTTATGGTGAACTTCATCCCATCAAATTCCTTCTGCATCTTTTTGAGCCCATCGGCCCCTTGGCCGACCTGCATGGCCAGCATGCCCTGGTACATCAGGGCGTAGCAGTCGATGACCTTTTCAAGCTCCCCGTCCTTCATTGCCTTTTTCCAGCGTTCGAAGGTTTTTTCCGCGGTTGCAAATTCAGCCCGCGGTTTCGGCAAGTCGAATTGAATCGATTTGATTTTCTCGCGCGGCAGTTTGATGGTGTTGCCGCCCGATTCGATCGAAAACACGCCGTCATAGAAATGCAGGATCTTCCCGTGCATCTTGGTCTTGTCGACAAGTTCGATGATCTCGGCGCGTGCCACCGCCGCCGACCCCAAGAACAAGGCCAGGGTCAGTCCGGCTGCGATTCGAATTCCAAAAACCGTTCGCATCGTCATGTCAGTGCGACAATCCTGGGGCGGGGAAGCGGCGGGTCAGTTCGTGTACTTCGCCACGAACGGCGGCGCAGACTTCATCGCTGGGATTGGCGACCACGCGTTCCATCCAGGCCCCAATCAGCTTCATTTCGGCAGGGCCCATGCCCTGGCTTGTGACCGACGGCGTCCCGAGGCGCACGCCCGACGGATCGAAAGGTTTGCGGGTGTCGTAGGGGACAGAGTTGTAGTTCAATTCCAGACCCGCGCGATCAAGTGCCTTCGCGGCTATTTTGCCGGTGATGTTTTTGGACGTCAGGTCCACAAGGATCAGGTGGTTGTCGGTCCCCCCCGATACCAACTGGAATCCGCGGGTGACCAGATCTTCGGCCAATGACTTCGCGTTTGTGACGATGTTTGCAGCGTATTGTTTGAACGCGGGCTGCGACGCTTCGTTCAGCGCCACGGCCAACCCCGCGGTCGTGTGCTGGTGGGGACCACCTTGAAGACCTGGAAACACGGCCCTGTCGATGGCCTGCGCGTGTTCGGCCTTGCACATGATCATACCGCCACGGGGGCCCCTCAGGGTTTTGTGGGTCGTGGTGGTGACCACATCAGAATGGGGTACAGGGGAGGGGTGGACGCCGCCCGCAACAAGGCCCGCAATGTGGGCAATGTCGCTGACAAACCGGGCCCCGCAGTCCTTGGCAATGGACGCCATGGCGCCGAAATCCCAGGTGCGGGGGTAGGCGGTGCCACCTGCCCACAAAAGGGCCGGTTTTTCCTTCATCGCCAGGTCGCGGACTTCGTCAAGGTCGATGCGGCCGCTGTCCTTGCGCACGCCGTATTGCACCGACTGGAAATATTTCCCGGTGATGGACACCGCCCACCCGTGGGTCAGATGACCGCCCATGGGCAATGCCAACCCCATGACCTTGTCACCCGGCTTCAGGAAGGCCAGATAGACTGCCAAATTGGCAGGTGAGCCCGAATAGGGCTGCACATTGACGTGTTCGGCACCAAACAACGACTTGGCGCGGTCGATGGCCAGTTGTTCCAGGGGATCAACAAACTGTTGGCCTTCGTAATACCGTTTGGTTGGGTAACCTTCGCTGTATTTGTTGGTGAACACTGACGCGGTGGCTTCAAGCACGGCCTTTGAAACATAGTTTTCCGAGGGAATCAGCCTGATGGTCTCGCCCTGTCGACGATCCTCCGCCTGGCACAGTTCGTAAACTTTGGGATCAACAACAGAAAGCGACTTTTCCGCGCGGCTCATGGCCGTGCAAACTAGTACCGCAAACCCGAAATGTCTACCCTGCGTCGCTAGTTCTGAACGACGCGGTGTTTTGCCCGGTCAGCGGCCCAGGGATCGCGCCTGCGGGGGGGCCGCAGGGACGCCAGGTGCCGGACGTAGTGCGCCAAGGCCCAAAGGTTGTCGTCGGGAATGGCGCCTTTCCATTGGGAATGCCCGCGCCCCCGATGCCGACGCCCGACAGGTGGTAGATTTTTCTGCCGACCCCAGAGGCTTCGGCCTCGCGCTCTCATGCGACGATGCCAGACAGGACGGAGTTGATTCACGATGCAAGACCTTCTGCGAATTGCAGTTGTCGCTGTGGCCATGTCCGGTTGTAGCCGTCAAGCGGAAAGATTAGAAACCAGGTTGCCGGATAACCACATCAAAGATACCGGGGGCGTGGATGTCCCATCTGGCGTTATGACGGCGGGACCCTCCTGTGTCGGTGCCTGGGTTTCAGACGCTGCCTGTGGGGATGTTCGTGTCACGACGCCGTCGCGCGAGGCAGGGCCTGACCGCGATACTGCTTTGGACTCCCCCATGCTTCGGCTAAGACCTGATCTAGGACCGGTTGATTGCCCGTTTGGGGCTAGCAGCGATGATTGTGCTCGCTGCGGCCCTCTGCCCGAACGGGCAAAATTGTCATCCTGTCGGGTTTGTTCTGGTTCAGCAGAAGAACGGAATGCGTGCTGTCGACGTCTCCCCACGTACGGCGCGTGTGTCTGCGAACCGCGGGATGTCCTCGTGCAGCCTGGTCCTGACAACTGGTCCTGGGTGGTAAGGTTCTGTGAGTAAGCCTGCGAGGCAGGCGAGGGTCCGTCAGGCAAGGTTGATTGCGATTCAGACCACGAGTCCAGGGTTAGCCGCGACGTCCCTGCCCACTTTCCGCAGAGATGCGGCCGGTTCCCGCTGCGCGCGGGAATAAGGAGGGGACGCGACGGTATGCTCGGTGACTGATCCCGAAATGTCTAACTGTGACAGAGTAGATGTTTTTTATGGGAACTGTTAAGCGTGAGTAGGTTTTGGTGCGGAAAATGGAGGTTGCGGATGTCCATGAACGCGTCGATCGCCCGGTTGGCCGGTTTAGCGTGGATCGGTTCGGCCTGTTTCTGGGCCTGCGGAACGGACGGGGGCCGACCGCAACGACCGCCGATCACCACGACAGATGCCGCGATTAACCCCGACACCCCGTCAGACGCGCCGGCAAGGGACCAATCCGCGGCTGTGGGCATTCGTGGCGACGAAGGGGGCTCTGCTGGGTCGGTGGACAGCGGGACCCTGGACGCCAGGGCGGTGGACAGCGGTGCAATGGGTGGACCGACGGTGGATATGGGGGCTGTGGCGGATCGTCCGTCTGGCCTTATCACTGACGCGGGCAGGGGCCAGGCCCAAGCGCTGATCATCGCGGGGGCCAAACAAAACGTCGGTTATCTGGTAGGCCTAGACGGGTCGCAGTCCAAGGGGATGAATCCCTTCGGCCAGGTCGATGTTTACGGGGTGAAACACTACGCCTGGAACTTTGGCGACGGCACGGCCGATCAGGCGTCTGAGTATTTGACGACTGTCACCCACGTCTTCGCGGCAGCCGGCACCTACAAAGTCGGCCTGACGGTGACAGATCACGCGGGCGACAGGGCCTCAGCGTCATCCGTGATCGAAGTGGGCACACTTCCGCGTCAGACTGCCACCGGCGGCAACATCGCCGCGGCGATCACGGCGCTGGGTGGACAACCAGGGATCGTGGCAGTGCCCGAAGGCACCTTCACGCTGGGCAGTATTGCCGTGCCCGCGGGGGTGATCATCCAGGGTGCCGGGGCGGGACGGACGAAACTGGTCGGCGTCACGTTCGCGACCCGGGGCGACAACATCCGCATCACCGGCATCGAAGCGGATGGCGCGGGCAAGGGGGACGACAACTTGTTCTCGCACTACCGCAACAAGAACCTTTTGGTGGACCACAGCGACTGGCATCATTATGTGCAGGCAACGGGGATCTCGGATTTCGCGTCAGCGACCCTAGAAGACAACTTCATCCACGACCACGACTATGCGGGGCTTGGATACGGCATCCAGGTGACATCGGGTAGCTGGGCGATGGTGCGGCGGAATCGATTCCAGCGAAACCGACACAGCGTGGCGGCTGGGGGAAAAAGCGGAACAACAGCCAGTGAATATGTGCTCATGCCGACCGGCTACGATCTGATCGACAACTCGATCAGCGTCGATGCGGTCAACCGTGACGTGACCATCGACAATCACCCAACTGGACACGGGCGGATACGCATCGCCGGTAACCGGTTCGAAAACGTGGCCTACGGGATCGGGCTGTTCGACGGTTGGGGTGAAATCCGCGGCAACACTTTTACGGGGGTATCGGGGTACGTGATCCTGTCCCGCCGTCCGGTTCACAACGGAAACTTCATCGCCGCCGCGGGCGTGTACCGCTTGGACATCGCCGGGAACACGTTTGTCCAGTGCCGCAACCATTACCAGATCGAATACGGGACCAACATCAGCATCGAAGGCAAGCCCGTCACCCCGCCGTACACCGCAGACGTGCCGCCCCCCTGATGCCGGTCAGCGGCCCAGGGATCGCGCCAGGGCCGCGCCTGCGGGGGTGTCGCGCAGGGAGGCCAGGTGCCGGACGTAGTGCGCCAAGGCCCACAGGTTGTCGTCGGGAATGGCGCCCTTCCATTGGGGCATGCCCGCGCCGCCGATGCCGGAGGCGATGGTGCGGAACAGGGATTCCAGGTCAGTGCCAGTTTTGATGGGGTGAAATAGGAAGTCGGTGGCCAGCACCACCATTTTCTTGTCCCCAACCTGGTAATCGCTTTCCTTGGCGGCTGGGCGCAGGCCATCATCGCGGGGTTCAACGGGGGCGCCTAGGACCTTTTGTGCCATGGCGGCAAGGTCAGGCGTCGACATGTAGCTGGCGTGGCAGGCGTTGCAGCCAGCCAGCACGCCCTTGACGTTCCCTTGGGCGTCTTTTTCGACGCCAGATAGATGGTAGATTTTTTTGCCGACTTCCAGGGCTTCGGCCTCGCGCCCGCGCCAGGGATCCTGACCGTCGGGTTTGATGCGGTCGCCGGCGGCTTCGGTTTTCCAACGTTCCGAAAACGTCTTTAGGTATTGAACCACGGCGTTGCGTTCGCGGTCACTCATATCCCACGGCAACATCGGGGTCCCGTTCAGCCCATGTTTAATCAACGCGATGAAATCGTCATCGTTGGGCAATTCGCCTGCGGCAACCCCTGCGAATTTGAACATGCCGGTGGTGAAATCGCGGGGCGATGGCCGCATGCCGGGCGCCGAAGGGCCCTTGCCGTCGCCGCGTTCACCGTGGCAGGCGGAACAGTAATGGGTATAGGCCTCGTAACCTTCGGTCAGGACATCTGCGCCGATGGACTGACCACCCAGTTTCACGGGTTCTTTGAAGGTCGGTGTCTGCGACCGACAGCCAATGGCCAACCCCAACGCCGCAAGACCAAAAACAGCAAGCCTCACAGCAGCACCAGCAACAGGTACATCGCCACCCAGATGACGCCGACCATATGCCAGTACAGCGTCCACAGGCGCACGGGCACGTTCCGCGACGGCGAATACGTTCCCCGGGCCGACGCCACCGTTAGGTAAGCCAGGGCGAAAAGGCCGATCGCAACGTGAAGGGCATGGAACACTGTGAGGCCGAAGAAGACCGAACCGTAGGGCCCCGAATCGGGACGCAGGCCGCCGTGCCATAGTTGGTTCCATACCTGCCACTGAAGTCCAAGGAAGATGAGGCCCAGCATGGCCGCGGACCCGATACGTGTCGCGATGGATGACGTGGCGCCCGCGCGAATCCGACGAAGCGCCGATTCAAGGCCCACACTGGAAAGGATCAACGCCAGCGTGGCAACCGTTGGCAGGCCCCTGGGGATTGCTGGCAGGTCAGTGGGGGGCCAGGTCGTTGATCGCGCCCGCAGAAGGCCATAGGCAAAAAATAAGGCAGCGAACAACATGGCCCAGGACGCGATAAAAATCGTCATGCCCAAAACTGCGTTGGCGGCCTCACGGCGGGCGCGTGCATTGGGTGTAATCAGCGGCGCTGTCAACGTGGTCGAATTCATGATCACAGCCCCGTCACGCCAGACGCCGTTGTGGGACCCTGCGCGTCGGGCAATGCTTCGTGTTGCCCAATCCAGTCGCGGCCTAGGCGATCGAGAACCATCGGGTTGCCCAGATCGTGGGGGCCGCGAATCACCACCGGGATCTGATCAAAATTGTGATACGGCGGCGGGGACGTCGTTGCCCAATCCAGCGTTCCGACCTTCCAGGGATTGGCGTCGGCATTCTTCTTGCCAAACACGTTGCCGAAGAAATTGATCACGAACAGAAGTTGCGATAGGCCCAGGGCGAATCCGAAATAACTGGTCCAGCGGTTCAGATTGCCAAGATGGGCCAGAAAAGGGTACTGGCTGGGATCCCAGAGGCGTCGGGGCTGCCCGGCATACCCCACCGCCATTTGGCCCATGAACACCAAGGTGATGAAGATCAAGGACGTCCAAAAATGGGCCTTGCCCAGCCCTTCGTGAAGCATCCGGCCGAACATTTTTGGGAACCAAAAATGGATCGCCGCAAACACCGCCAGAAACGTCGCCGCAGCCATCGTGAAATGAAAGTGCCCCACCACAAACATGGTGTCGTGCAGGTATAGGTCCGTCGAAATGGTGGCCAGATAGATCCCGGTTAAGCCCCCGATGGCAAATACGAAGATCACGCCCAGGGTGAACAACATGGGCGTGTGAAGACGAACCGAACCCTTCCAGATGGTGTGCAGCCAGTTCAAGAACAGCAATTCCGCAGGCAAGCTGATGATCAACGTTAAGGTCATGAAGGCCTTGCCCAACATGGGGTTCATGCCGGTTGTGAACATATGATGGCCGTATACGACTGCGGACAGAACCGTGATCGCGACCATGGCGATGACCGATCCCTTGTACCAATAAGCGGGCTTTCGGGCGAAAAACGACACGAAATCGGCAACGAATCCCCAGGCCGGAAGGATCAGAATGTAGACCTCCGGGTGCCCGAAGATCCAAAATAGATGCTGGAACAATACGGGATCGCCCCCGCCACGAACCGACGCTGCGCCCGCGATGAAAAACTGTGTTCCAAAAACCCGATCCAGCAGCAACAACAGGGCAGCAGCACCCAACACGGGCACGAACAAGATATTCAAAATGGACGTCAGCCACAGCCCCCACACCGTCAAGGGCAGGCGCATATAGGTCATGCCGGGTGCGCGAAATCTGATGACTGTGACGACATAGTTCAGGGCGCCCATGATGGTCGCCACACCGGTGACAAAGATGGCTGCGACGACCAAGGTTTGGCCCAAACCGGGGGTGCCAATTTTGGTCGACAGGGGAGGGTAGGTGGTCCACCCCGCACCTGCCGATCCCAACTGCACGAAAAACGACGCCGTAATGAGGGCCAAAGATCCGACGAACGTCCAGAACGACAACATGTTCAGGCGCGGAAACGCCATGTCGCGCGCGCCGATCATCAGCGGGATGGTCAGATTGCCGAAGGCGCCGATCAGGATGGGCGTGATCGCGAAAAAGATCATGATCAGCCCGTGCATCGTGAACACGGCGTTGTAGGCGGGGGGGCTTATCACCCCGCCTGATTTTTTGAACACCACGTCCCCAACCACGGGAACCTTCTGCCCCGGGTACGCCCACTGCCACCTTATCAGCATGGCCAAGAGGCCCCCAAACAACAGGAACACAAGCCCTGCCCACAGGAACTGACGCGCGATGATTTTGTGGTCGGTCGAAAAAATGTATTTTCGCAGGAACGACGTCGGGGCCGGGTGAATGGGCTGCAGGTCGTCTGCCGAGGCTTCGGCGGTCGTCATTTGACCCCTCGTTTCCAGTCCCAACCCCAATGGGCGGTCTTGTCTTCAGGATCAAAGGCCAGCGACGAAAGTCGTGAGGCCTCGGTTTGCCAAGCGCTGAATTCGGAAGCCGGCATGACGGTCAGGTGGCCCCGCATCTTGTAGTGGTTAACGCCACAGTGCTGGGCGCAAGCAATATCGAAGCCTCCGGTTTCTTTGGCCTGAAACCAAAGGCGGTTAATGGTTCCGGGGACCGCGTCCTGTTTTACGCGAAAATTCGCCAGCGAGAACGAATGCAGCACGTCGGTCGCCGCCAATTGCAAGACAATGGGGGCGTTCACCGGGACCTTCAGCTCGTTGAGCATCACGATGTCGTCCTTGCTGTTGAAAATGCCGTCGGGTCCGGCATACCGGAAATCCCAGGCCCACTGGTGGGCGTTGACCTGAACGCGGACGGCGTTGGGGGCGGTTTCGGCCTTCGCGTCCGCCCAAAAGGCTTCATTCAGATCCGCCATGCCATTGACGAAGAGGTTCCCGTCGACAACCAAAAACACCACGGCGGAAAACACAAGGGCCTTCACCATGGCCGATTTTCCGGTGCCATGGTCGTAGTGCGCGCGGTGTTTCTTCCCGTGAAACACGCAGGACCAGATGATCCAGCCCGTGGTGACCAGAAACATGATCAGGACGAAAACGGTCGTGATTCCGATCAGCCAATCGATGCGCCAACCATCCAGCGATACGTCTTTGGGAAGTCCAAACATCAGACGGGATCCTTTACGTCAGGGCAGTCCAGCCGCCGTACGATCTTGATGGCGACGACGGCCACCACATAGGGCACGGCAATCATCCCAGCGACCATGGCAAATACACCCACGCCCGCAGCGTCGCGGGTGGCACAGCTGGGACAGGCCCAGGCGGCGGTCGATAGCAGCAAGGCCCCTGCCCCCAGGGCGCTGGCGGTTCGGCGCGCGTTGGTCATCGCAGCAGCCTCCACGCCGCGTCGGCGATCAACACCGATGCAAAAATTGCCGGCAGGGCAAAAGGAACAATGACGGTTAGCTTCAATCCTCGTGATTCATGTCCCAGATGCATGAACCGCATCAAAACCAGCGCCGCCTTCACCAGCGCCAGCAACACAAGGGAAGAAATCAGAAGGACGCGGTTGATTCCTGGGATCAGCACCACGCCCAGTTCCAGCGCCGTCAATACGCACAGGGCCAGAAAGACGTATAGGTATTCGCGCCTTGAGGTCGCTGCCGTGCCGGTCATCGCAGCCCCAAAGGTTCGGGGATCAGATAGACAAACGTGAACACAAGGATCCACACCAAATCGACGAAATGCCAAAACAGGCCCGCGGCCTCAATTCCGTCGTAACGCCCATGATCGTATTTTCCAAGCGCGGTTTTGAAAAGGACGGTGGTCAGGTAGATCGTCCCTGTCAACACATGCAGACCGTGGAAACCTGTGATCGTAAAAAACGTCGTTGCACGGTGGGATTGGCCGAAGACCAGCCCTTCCTTAATCAGGCCCGGGCCGTGGAGGCCGAAATATTCGTCGTATTGCCCGGCCAGAAACAACACACCCCCTAAAATCGTCAGCGCCAAAAGCACCATCGTCTGTCGGCGCTTGCCTTCCCGGGCCGCCGCGACTGCAAGGACCATGGTGACGCTGGAACAGATCAGCAAAAACGTCAGGCCCGCGGTGAAATTGATGCCCAAGGTGGGTTCGCCTGGAACGTGCCACACCGACGAGGCGCCCCGTAGGACCCCGTACGCCAGCAAAAGGCCGCCAAATGATAAGGCGTCCGAGACGAGGAAAATCCACATACCCAGCTTCAACGCCGAGGCTTTGCCCGCCAGGGTTTCCCGGGGCCACGATTCAGGGGCCAACCCATGTCCGTGGGGGGCTTTCTGGGATTCGGTGGCAGTTGCGACGATGGACACGGCTGCGAAATCCCTATCATGCGCGTTCCATGCTGTGCAAGGGCGCCGGGACAGAAGGATTCACGCAAGATGCTACGATGCCCCCATGCGTGTGTGCCGATCGATGAATTTGGGGCTGATCTTTTTCTGCGCAGCAATCGGGACCGCCTGCGCCCCCTCTGCTGATACCACCGTCCGCCGAATGCAGGATCTGAACCGCGAGGCGTTGGTCAACCATCAGAAGGGCCAGCATGCGGCCGCTCGGGATCGTCTGGCCGAAGCCGTGTCTCGTGGCGATAAGGCCAATTTGGGATCGCATCCGATGTTGGCGCGATCTCACCTGAACCTAGGGGTGGTCTACGTGGAGGGCATCAAGGACCACGACAAGGGTGTGGCCGAGATGGCGAGCGCCCTAGCCCTGGACCCCAAAATCAAACTGTCCCGCACTTTGGCGACCGCGAATGTCCGTCGGGCCTTCGGCGAGGCGCGCACGGTTGCCAGCCACCCGGTTGCGAACAACAAGACTGCCCCCAAGAAGACCCCCGGGGCGGCGAAAGATTTGCCTCCCCCCGTGGTCGCGGTACCCACCCCCGTTGATACCGAACCCGCCTTGCCAAAACGTGTCCCTTCGGCGATTTTTTGCCCTGAACCGACGAACCCAACCCCCGAAACGGCGATCACGATTCGCTGCGCCACGCGGACGGGCGTCGGCATCGCCCGCGCGACCTTGCATTACCGTCCGCCCGGAACCGAAACCTTCGTCGACGAGCCCATGTTGCGTTCTGCCAAGGGCTGGCTGACGGCGACCATTCCCGCGTCTGTGACGGGAAATGCATCGATCCAGTATTACGTCGAGGGCTTGACCAGTGGGGGCAAGGTGGTCGGGAAAAGCGGCGACCCCTTCAGCCCCAGCTTGTTATTGCTTCGTGTGGGCGGCGGTGGGACGAAGTTCGGACCTGACGAACCAGATTCCGAACTTGAGGACGACAACCCCCTGGCCGGCATCGACAAGGAACACAGCGAGGCCGACTTCCACCGGCGCCCCCCGGGCACGATCTGGATTGGGGCGGCCATCGGGACCGGGTATGGCTGGCATCCCGTACGCACGTTGGAGTTCAGGGACAAACTTGAATCCAAGGTTGGCTTTTCACCAGGCGGCTTGATTCATCTCCTGCCCGAAATTGGGTACCAATGGGATGATGAATGGGCGGTTTCTCTGCAACTGCGTTATCAGTTGATCCCTGAAGAGGGCTCGGGCGACAGCCAGTCGGGGCATCCGGCTCATTCCGCGACGTCAGTTATCGCGCGGGCGTACCGGTTTATGCAGAAGGGCAACCTGGACTATTTCATGACGGGGAATTTTGGTGTAGGTGAGGGCTTCCGTTTGGGGGTCGCGAAAGCACCTCCTGACTTGCCCCGCAACGACACGGTTCGGGCCGGCCCGGTGGTTCTGGGCCCTGGTGCGGGCGTCATTTATCATTTCAACCCGCACCTGGCGTGGACATTGGACACACGTATCCTGCTGGGCGTGTGGCAGTTCGCCGCAGTGCTGGACGTGGCCACAGGGTTGCAGGTCGCCTTCTGATTAACCGTCATGGCACGAGGGCGCCGGCGACTTTGGGTCTGGACGGCAGGGGGCGTGCTCCTGCTTCCCGTGGTCGCCGTTATTGGGGCCGGGTTTTATGTCCGAATGAAGGTCGATGGGTTTATCGAACGTGAACCTTCGGCCGTCATACGAGCCCCCGTTGCGATCGTCTTAG
>JAYUUT010000360.1:0-1647 GCA_043754455.1 Myxococcales bacterium | reverse complement strand
GTCGGCGTCGCGGCATCAGGTTGTGCCACAATCGATTCGATGCGGGCGCCATGTTGGGCCCTCAGTTCGTCGGTTTCCCCGGGCAGGCGAACGAAGGTTCCCGTGGACTGTTCGCCGGCCAAAACCCCGGCGGCCATTTCCAGGGGGTGGGCGGTCTCGATGTCGTAGGTCGCAATGATTCTTTGGGGTGGCACTGGATGAATTATAGCAAGCTTGGGCAGAAATGTTACAATGAACAAAAATGCACAGATCAACACAAATCCGAAGCAGCGGTCCGATGGTCCTGGCCTGGGTGGCCGGGATCTATCTGTCGGCCGACGCTTTCGCCCACCCCGGCCAAGCGGCGCCCGCGATCGCGCAGGCCAATCGCATGGTCGAGTTCACGTTCAAATCCGCCACTGTCTATCCTGATCCGTTTAACGAAATCACGTTGGACGCCGTGTTCACAGATCCTGCGGGCAACCACAAACGTGTCGCAGGTTTCTGGGCGGGCGGGGCCAACTGGCGCGTGCGGTATTCGTCGCCTGTCGTGGGCCATCATCGGTTTGTCACATTTTGCAGCGACACCCGCAACGTGGGCCTTCAGGGGCAAACCGGCACTGTGACGGTCAGCCTCTATACGGGCGACAACCCGTTGTTCCGCCACGGTCCGATTCGGATCGCGGACGACAAACGACATTTCGCCCACGCGGATGGCACGCCGTTCTTCTGGTTGGGCGACACCTGGTGGCTAGGCCTGACCAAACGTCTCGGCTGGCCCCATGACTTCAAAAAATTGGTGGCCGATCGTCACAACAAGGGTTTCAACGTCGTTCAGATCGTCGCGGGGCTGTATCCGGACATGGGCGCCTTTGATGAACGTGGTGCCAATGAAACCGGTTTTCCCTGGGAACGTGACTATGCCCGCATACGTCCCGAATATTTCGATGCCGCCGACCAGCGCATCATTCACCTTGCTGAACAGGGGCTTGCCCCGGTTATTCTAGGTTCGTGGGGCTACCACTTGCCTTGGCTGGGGACGGCGAAGATGAAACAGCATTGGCGGTATTTGGTCGCGCGTTGGGGCGCGCTGCCGGTGGTTTGGTGTTCGTCAGGTGAACAGACGATGCCTTGGTATCTGTCAGGAAACAAAGGCGCCGATTTCCAAATGCAAAAACGCGAGTGGACTGCTGTGATTCGTCACATACGTCAGATCGACGGGTTTGGCCATGTGATCAGCTCTCATCCTGGGCAAAATGCCCGGGACAGTGTGACCGATCCGTTTGTGCTGGATTTTGAAATGCAACAAACCGGACATGGCGATCCGGCTGAGTTCCACGGCGCTCGGGCACTCAAAGCGTGGCAGGCGATGCCCGTCATGCCCGTGATAAGCGGCGAGTCCCGTTACGAAGCACTGTTCATGAATAACCCCTTGAGCGCGGGGGCTGCCCGCCAGGCGTTCTGGTCCCACCTCCTCAATAGCGGGATCGCGGGGCATACCTATGGCGCCAACGGTGTGTGGCAGGTGAACCTAAAGGGCAACCCGTTTGGTAAATCGCCTTCAGGCAACAACTGGGGTGTCATTCCCTGGGATGACGCCATGGTGCTTCCTGGTTCGACGCAGCTTGGTGAGGCCAAACGGTTCATTCAGACCCTGCCCTGGCACAA
>JAYUUT010000359.1:0-7096 GCA_043754455.1 Myxococcales bacterium | reverse complement strand
GGGCGCTAGGTCGGGCGCTAGGTCGGGCGCTAGATTTAGCGCGAGGTCGGGCGCCAGATTTAGCGCGAGGTCGGGCGCCAGATTTAGCGCGAGGTCGGGCGCGAGGTCGGGCGCAAAATCGGGCGCGAGGTCGGGCGCAAAATCGGGCGAAAGGGCAAGATCGGTCGCAGATCGAAGCAGATCCGGTGCGTCGACCGACGCATCGACGGGTTGGGGTGGCGGCGGGGGCAGAGGCGCGGACGAATCAAATGCCGAGATTTCACGCGTGGACATCCCATCAGCGGAAACGCCAGCGTCCAACACTGTTTCCGGAACCCGCGGCGCGTCGATGCCAACTGGCCCCGCAGCCGGGGCATCAAGAGCGGCCGATCCAGAGGGATCCTCCCTAGCGTCCGGTGCGGCCCGGGTCGATCCGTCGGCTCTCCCGACTTCGAATCCACCCGCGCCCACGACGTTATCAACGGCAGGTTTGTATCCGACACGACCGCAACCCCCGATGGCCACAACCATCGCCAGGGGCCACAGGATCCCTCGCCTCACATCCCTATTGTAGCCGACTATGCGTCATAGAGACGACAAATTCCCCCCTGCGTCGTGTCGAAGGGGCCAAACATCGCCCTGCCGTTCTCAGATCACCCCAGATCGTAACGTTTTAGCTTCTCGTAAAGCGTGCGCAGCCCGATCCCCAACCTCGCCGCAGCCTGCCGCCGGTTTCCCCCGCAGGCATCCAGGGCCCGCGCAATCGCGTCCCGTTCGACATCCGCCATGTTGCCCATTGGTGAAAGGACAGCGTTCGGCCCCCCCGCAGACGGTGTCCCCGCATAGGCCGCCAAGGTGTCGGGCAGCAGCGCTAGGTCATCTGCGGTGATGATCTCGCCTTCAGCCAGGATCGCACTGCGTTCCAGGACATTTCCCAGTTCGCGCACATTTCCAGGCCAAGCGGCCGCCCCAAGGGCTGAACACGCATCATCGGACAGGCGCAATTCTGGCCGTCCCAGACTAGCCGCCACCTGCACCAGCAACCGCCGCGCCAAGGGCAAGACGTCCTCGCGCCTTTCGCGCAGCGGCGGCAGGCGAACCGGGAACACAGTCAACCGGTGATACAGATCTTCGCGAAACGTTCCTGCACGCACCATGGCGCCCAGATCTCGATTGGTCGCCGCGATCCACCGCAGATCTGCATCGACCGTTTGTTGCCCACCGACCCGCTCGAATCGTTTCTCTTGCAGGACGCGCAGCAGTTTCGCCTGCAAACCTATTTCCAATTCACCGACCTCGTCCAAGAAAAAGCTACCCCCTGCCGCTAGTTCTAGCCGCCCGCGCTGCCGGGCGTGGGCCCCCGTAAAAGCGCCCTTTTCGTGTCCGAACAGTTCGCTTTCCAGCAGGGCCGGAGACAAGGCCGCGCAGTTGACGGCCACAAAAGGTCCCGCCGCCCGGTTGCTAAAGCGATGAACCGCCCGCGCCGCCACCTCCTTGCCCGTGCCGCTTTCACCCAGCAACAACACCGTCGCTTCGGTGGCGGCCACCTTTCGCAGTGATTTTTCCACGATCTGCATCGCCGGCGATCCGTATCCCAATTGTGGCTCGCCTGTGTCCCCGGTTGCGATTTCACGGATGGCTTTTAGCTGGTGACGTTCCACCGCGCGGGCAACCAGCAACCGCAACGCTGCGGGGCTGCTGACGGGTTTTTGCAAAAAATCAAACGCACCTTGTTTCATGGCATCAACTGCGCTTTCGATGGATCCGTGCGCAGATAAAACAATGACCTCAATATCCGGATGGTCACGGCGCAACACCCGCAACAGCGCCATTCCATCCATACGCGGCATCTTTAGATCGGTCAGTACCACGTGGGCGTGATGGCCCGCCAGCCGCGACAGGGCCTCTTCACCATCCGCCGCCTGCGCCACGGTGTGGCCATCACCCTGCAACACATCTGCCAGAAAAGATCGAATGCCTTCTTCGTCATCGACCACCAGGATGTGCGCCATACCGATCCCTTACCCTATATCTCGACCTGGAACACGGCGCCGCCATCGGGGCCGTCCGTCACCGTCACGGTACCCCCGTGAAGATCCACAATGCGGCGGACAACCGCCAACCCCAGGCCCGTTCCATGCGTCTTCGATGTATGGAAGGGTTCAAATATCTGCACCCGTTCGGATGGGGGAACACCGGGACCGTGGTCGCGGATCTGAAAACGCAGACGCGCGCCCGCCGCCAGCCCCCGTACGGTGACCTTGGCCCCGGCAGGTGTCACATGCAGGGCGTTTTCGATCAGGTTGATCAGCACTTCTTCCATGCGGCCCGGGTCCAGCAGATAGGTCGCTTGTGCGCCGCCTGTATCCACGTCGATGCGATCAGGGTTCGTGGCCGCAACCGCGGCCTGCACCACCGCCGCCGGGGACGCAGGCACCCGTGTGACGGCCCCAGATTTTGCGAACGCCAGCAGATCATTGGTCAGGGTTTCCAGGCGCACAGCTTCGTCCACCACGCGTTTGACCCGGGCCAGCGTTCGTTCATCACCCGGCCCCTCGGCCAGCAACTGCGCGTGGCCCTTCAGCGCCGCCAGCGGATTTCGAATCTCGTGCGCCAGCACCGCAGACATGCCGCCGAGGGCAGCTAGGTGGCGTTGCGCCTCAAGTTCGGCTTCCATGCGCAGCGCTTTCCGTCCCAACCGCCACAGCACCAACGCCGATCCAGTCAACAGCACAGCCGCCCCGGACGCCAACCACACCCCAACAAGCGCACGCCGGGCCAGCTCGGCGGAAGCCAGGGGCTCGAATTCGATAAGAACCATCAGCCCGGGGGGACCACGATCTGATGCACCACCGTAACGGGCGGCACGGTCAACGCCTTGGTCACCGGGACGCCGCCTTGACCCCCGAAACAACGGCACCGCCATACGCACGCGCCCCTGCGCCCCTATCGACTGCCCCGGACCCGGAAACTGTCCCGAAAGCCGCGCCTGTCCCGCCTCTGCCGCCACACGCCCCGCTTCAACCACCGCCAGATACGTCAACCCCAGGCCTTCATGCGAATCCAGCGTGCGTGCCAGCGCTTCGACGCTGGGAAGATCCCCATCACCCAGTTCTTGGCGCACCCGCCGCAACAACCCCGCCCCCTGCCGTTCCGATACCGCACCTGACACAAACCGTGCGTCCCGATATGAAACCACCGCCGACCCGACCAGTGCCGCACCCAACAACAACGCCACCCCCAAAGATCCCCATTTGACCAAAGGCCGTCCTGCGCGCGAACGGAGCCCCAGCGGGGGGGCCACCGTCCTCGTGTCATCGGGATTTGTCGTCATTGGTGCGGACTTTCAGCCTCCCATTTCGGCGCGCAGTTCGGCCCGCACCAGTTCCCTCAGCTTCTGCCCCTGTTCGGCGTTCAGCAAGCCCTCGATTTCCTGCATGACCTGCTTTCCGCGCACCCAAAGGGCACGGTACCCCTTTCGCATGGAATCTTCGCTGCCCTTGCCCTGCTGGAAGGCCACCCGGGCCGCCCGCGCCGTCGCGTGCAAGCGGTCCATATCAATCTGCGCCGCCGCCGCGATATCCACCGCCGCCAGCACGGTCCACCCATCCACCCCCAGGGCCGCAGCGTTTTCCTGAAGCACCACATCGGGCGCTGCCGGGAATCGGTCGGGGCCATAAACCGCGCCTGGCGCAGCTGCCATCGCGGTGCCGCCCGCAACAGCCATCATCAGCGCAACCGTCAGCATCTTGGTGTATCGAATCATGGGATCTCCTTTGTGGGGTTATGAGCCCTTACAAAGCAGGTCTTGTGCCAAACCCTAACCCCGTGAAATGCCAGGATTTGATAGGGTGGATGGCCATTGGCACGCTGCGACACTGCCAGTTCCGCACCCCGTGCTGCGAAATCCGCAGCCCCGTTAGTGCTGGTGGCCGCCCTCGCCGTGGACGTGGCGATGTTCCAGTTCTTCGGCGGTGGCGTCGCGCACATCGACCACCTTGACCGAAAAATTCAGATTCATCCCCGACAGCGGGTGATTGCCATCGACCGTCGCATAGTCGCCCTTGACAGCCGTCACCAGCAGAAATCCAGGGCCGGTTTCACTGTCCACGCGGTAGCGCATACCCACCTGGGCCGTCTTGTTCGGCAGCTTGCGAATGGGCATTCTTTGCACCCTGCGTTCGTCACGCTGGCCGTATCCATCTTCCGCGCTGATCTTGACGTCCAGGGTGTCGCCTGCCGCCTTGCCCTCTAGGGCCTTTTCCAGGCCAGGCACCAGGTTTTTCGCGCCCTGCAGGTACGCCAGGGGTTCGCGCCCGTCTGACGAGTCCAACGTTTCACCCGCGTCGTCCTTCAACGTGTATTCGATGCGGACGACCTTCTTGTCTTCGATCTTCATGATGGGGACCGAGCGTAGCAGATCTAGGAATCGTCCCGAACGACATCGTTCGCGGTGGCGGCAACGACCGCGCGCTGAATCCATCTGTCCAGGGTGGCCAGATCTACACAACCCGTTATCTGGTTGCGAATCTCAGCAGATACGAAGATCCCCCGTGTCTGAAGGACCCGCAGAATCGCAGCGGCTTCACCCTTGGCTTCACCCTCGGCTTTGCCCAGCGCGACAAGGTTGCGGGCCCAGTCCGATTGAAATTCGTAGTTCTTGATGTTCATGGCTTCGAAGGCCTTTCGGGCGGCAGCGGACAGGGAGGCAAGGATTGTGTCAAAGTATAGCTCTCCGGAAGGCAGGTTCACGACGGCTAGCGCGGCTGCCGTCGCCATGGCCGCAGCAGCTGCAGGTTCCATGCCCAGGGCGTGGGCCATAACGGACAGCACGGCAAGTTCCGGTCTTGCGGCGGCGTCTTCGGCTGTTGCCACCACAGGAATCATGTCAGGGCCTAGGACCAGTGGCCTAAACGACCAGCCCGGGCCTTGCGGGCTGATGTGCGCGGCCCACGCAGCGACACGCGCGTCAGGCGTAAAAATCAGCAAGCAGGTGGGACAGCGCAGTCGCAGTTGCAGGCTGGCAACATAATATGGCCATGAATAGGCCTTCTGCGGGTCAGGACGCAGTTGGACCTCGATCACAATACCTAAAACGGGACGTCCGTCCGACAACAGGACAACCAAGTCGGCGGCGTATTCTGACGGATTCAGATCCGTGAAGGTAGACGACTCGATCCGGGCCTCCGTGAAGGCGGGAAGGGGAACGTCCAAGATGTCGCGCAGAAATTCGGCGGCCAGAACGGGGCGGCTTCTGAACAGCTCGACGATGATTTCATGGCGTGCGGATGGCATGATGCAAATCCGTCTTCGGACGGCACCGCGAGAAGTTGCGGGAAAATTTGAAAATCCCCACATCTCGGCCCAGCAGAGCACTTCGGGCGTCACTCCTTTCGGCGGGATAGCTCTTGATGTCAAAGGGCCGGACCGAGCGTAGCAGATCATCCCGCCGTCACCGACCCCCGATGCGCAGCCCCACCATCCCGTGGAAGAACAGCACAGGCGGCCGGTAGGTTTCGCCAAATCCCGTCACATCAAAAACGTCCCGAAGCAGGGGCAGCCAGCCATCTGCGCGCACAAACCAGCCCAGCCACGAGGGCGCCCATGGCCCCAGGCCACGGTCTAGAACCACGCCCGCGCCTGCGGCCAGCCACATATCTGCTGTGGTCGTTGCCAATTGTGGCACGCGCACCGACGCCCGGCCTAGGGCGCCTTGTGCACAAAGATCGACCGTCAGGCTGCCGCGCACCGGGGCGAAACAACCGCCGGCATCAAACCACCACAGCGACCGTTTGACATCCCCAGCGGCCAACATCACCCGGCGCCGTGATTCCCAGGTCCAGCCCACCCGTACCGTCGCACGTTCGGAAACCGGGACGTCAATCCCTGTGCCCAACGCCACCCGCGCAGCACCTAGTGGTGACATCCCCAGCCCCGCCCCCAGCAAAAACCCCACCCCGCGCGGTTCGACCTTGGCGACCACCACAAGGTGCGCAGATTTTGCTTCTAAGGCTGCGACCAAGGCCCCTTCAAGTCCCCGGCAGGAAAACCCAGGGTCGGACACAATTTGTTCATCGGTACCCTGCCCCACGGTACGCATGACAGCGACCCGAAACCCGTCGGATTTCATGATCCGAATCGCAATCTCGACGTCAGCCACCGGGGCGTCGCCTTCGAAACGTGTGCGCCCCAGTTTTTTGTTCGCGGCACGGGCCAGCGTGACGGCGTCGGGGCAATCAAAACTGTCGAATGACCGTTCGACCCGCACGGGAACAGGGGCGTTGCCCGGTTCCGCAAGATCGAAATTTCCTTCCGCCGCGCGACCCGTTTCCGAGAACCCCAACAGAAAAATCAGCACCAACGACCCCGACACGTGTTTCTTTCGGCCGATCCCTAGAAAGAAAACCCCCAGGGCGGCCAGCGCCGCCGCCGCCGCGATGAAATACAATCCCCCAACAAACGATCCGGTTGCGGTCTGAATCTGCCCGATGACATGCGGCCCAATAAACCCACCTAGGTTGCCCACCGAATTGATGAACCCCGTGCTGGCAGCCGCGGCTGTCTGGCTGACCAACAACGAAGGCATGCACCAGAAGGCAGGCAGATACGATTTAATCCCAATGGTCGCCAGCGTGAACAACCCCAGGGTCAGGCCCAGGTGTCCCTGTGTAAGGGGCAACAAGGCCAGCGACACGGCGGCCAACCCCAGCGGAGCCGCGGCATGCAGCCGTCGTTCCTGCGTGCGATCCGAATTCCACCCGACAAACAGTTGTCCCAACAAAGATCCCGCCGCCGGCACCAACAACAGCCAGGTCAGCATGTTCATATCCATGCGGTACCAGGACTTCAGGATGGACGGCGTAAACAGTTCGATTCCGTAATAGGCAATAATGGCCAGGGCGTACAGCACCGCCAGCCCCAAGATTTTAGGCATCCGCAACGCCTTCAATATGGGCATGTGCGCCGCGGCCCCCAGTGTCAGTTTTTCTGAAGCCAGCACGGACGACAACACATCCCGTTCTTCCGGCGTCAGCCAGCGCGCGTCTTTGGGTTTATCAGGCAGCACCAACAGCAAGATCACACCCAAGACGACAGCGGGCACCGCCCAGGCCAAAAA
>JAYUUT010000358.1:0-9688 GCA_043754455.1 Myxococcales bacterium | reverse complement strand
GGTGGCCGCTATTGGCGCAGATGTTTACGGCATTGACTGGCGCATCACCCTGGACGAGGCGCGCCGCCGCCTGGCCGCTGGGGGCGCGGCGGATGCAGTGATTCAGGGCAATCTAGATCCCGCCGTGTTGCTGGGGCCCCAGTCAGGTGTCGAACAGCAAGCACGCGAAGTCCTGCGACGGGGCGGCACACGCGGGCACATCTTCAATCTGGGCCACGGAATCTTTCCCGAGACCCCCATTGAAAACGTCGAGGCCCTGGTTCGAACCGTGAAGGACAGGTGATTGGGTTGAAGATCGTTGTCGCAGGGGGCGGAATATCCGGCCTTTGCACGGCGCACTTTCTTAAAAAACGTGGACACGATGTAACGGTCGTCGAACCCCTGGATCGGGTGGGTGGCGTGCTTCGGTCAGACAGGATTGATGGGTTCCTGTGCGAAGGGGGCGCCCAGTCAATCCTCAGCGGCGAGCCGGAAACGGCCGACTTAATAGCCGACCTAGACCTAGCGTCCGAGGTCGAGGAGGCCTTGCCCGCCGCCAAACACCGGTATGTCTTCTGGCAAGGAAAGCTGCGCGCGGTACCAGCGGGCCCCTTTTCGCTGCTGACGACGGATCTTCTGTCGTGGGGTGGAAAAATTCGCCTGTTGCGCGAACGACGCCTGCCCATAAATACCCATCACGAAGGTGAAACCATCTTTGCGTTCGCAGAGCGACGGCTGGGCCTTGAGGCCGCGGAACGTTTGGTGGCGGCCGTCAGCATCGGTATTTTTGCAGGCGACGCCCGGAACTTGGAACTGGTGTCGTCGTTCCCGAAAATGGCGGCCTTGGAGCGTGATCATGGCGGCCTGTTCCGTGGGATGGCGGCCCGAAAAAAAGCAGGGCATCCGATCGGAAAAAGTTTTTCGTTTCGCGACGGCCTCGAAACCCTTCCCCGTCGTCTGGCCGACCGTCTTGCGGGCAGCATTATCAAGGGCAAGGTCGTGGGGTTCACCCAGGCTGCAAACGGCTGGTCAGTGGCGATCGAAGACAAAAACGGCACGCGCAGCCACCGTGCGGCAGACCAGATCGTGATCGCAACCCCCGGACGCACGACGGCCGCCCTGCTGGCGCCATGGCTTCCCGAATCGGCCTATCTGGCTACAATGCCGGTGGCCCCGGCCGTTGTCGTGTCCCTGGGCTTCCGCAAGGGCGGGCCAAAATTGAACGCCTTCGGCTTCCTGGTGGCGCGGGGCCAGGGCGTCAATCTGCTGGGCTGCCAATACGAAACCGCAACGTTCAAAGGCCGGGCTCCCGAAGGCGGAACCTTGCTGCGTTGTCTGCGGGGTGGGGTCTTCGAGCCCGAAGTGATTGCCCAGGACGACGAAACCATCATCGCGAACACGCGGGCCGATTTGCAGACCACCATGGGCCTTGTGGCCCAGCCGGATCTGACGCGCGTCTGGCGTGTGCCTGAGGCGATTCCCCAGTACCACGTGGGTCACGACCAGGCCATAACCGCAATCGAAACCGCGAGCCAGCGAATCCCGGGGTTGCACATTCTAGGAAACGCCCTACGCGGGGCCGGCGTCAAGGACTGCATCCGAAACGCATCGCAGCTGGCCCAGCGAATTGGCTAGGATTTAGCGAACAACAGCGGCGACCGGCGCCTGAAGGCCCATGATGAATATCACGGCCTTCACATAAATCACGATGCCCAGCACATCGACCAAGGATGCGATGAACGGCCCCGATGACACGGCTGGGTCTTGTCCCATGCGTTTGATAAGGAAGGGCAATCCAGAACCCACGACCGCTCCGAAGGTCACGCAACAAACCAGGGCGATACCGATGGCCAATGAAAACTGCGGGGACCCGGGACCGAAAAGTAAGACCCGCACGATGCCAATGGTCGCAAGAATCACGCCTAGAACAAGCCCAATGCGGAACTCCCGGATGACAGTTTTCATCGCATCACCGACGCTAAATTCCCCCAGGGCCAACCCACGAATCACAATCGCGGACGATTGGTTGCCCGTGTTGCCCCCGGACGAAATAATCAGCGGGATGAACACCTCGATCGCGCTGACCGAACTCATCGCCCATTGATAGTGCGACAAGGCCGATGCCGTGAAGACCTCCCCCAAAAACAAAGCGATAAGCCAGCCCGCACGCTTCTTAATAAACGTCCAAAACGTCGTTTCAAAATACGAATTTTCAAGCGGCTTGACCGCGCCAAGTTTCTCGATGTCTTCAGCCTGTTCCTCCTGAATGACCTTGACGACGTCGTCGACCGTGACGATGCCGAGGATTTTCCGGGTCGCATCAACCACCGGCAAGGCCAAAAGGCCGTAGTGCTGGAAAATTTTCGCGACGTCTTCCTGGTCCATCTCGGGCGGCACCGACATGGCGTCAGCATTCATCACCGCGGCTACCGTGTGGCCAGCCGGGGCCAATACCAAGGCGCGCAACGAAATAGCCCCCAGCAACGTGCCGTTGGGATCCACGGCATAGGCTTCATAGATCGTCTCCATTTCGGCGGCCGTGCGCCTGACTTCTTCGATAGCCTTTTCAATCGTCAGATCAGGCGACAACACCACATAGTCCGTGGTCATGCGGCCACCGGCGCTGGTCTCCGGATACTGAATCAGCTCCCTGACGTCCCGGGATTCCTCCTTAGGCAGCCGGCCAAGAAGATCCGTCCGCAGCTCGTCCGACAACGCCTGGAAAAGGTCGGCCCGTTCGTCTGCCGACATCGATTCGGCCAGACGGGCCGCCAGCGTCTTGTCCAGCAGGGCGAACAGCTCCGCCCGCCGCTGCATGTCCATTACATCCAACGTTGCCGCCGCGACCCCTTCAGGCAGCGATCCCAACATCGCAATGGCCGTCTCATTGCTAAGATCGGCTACGATTTCTGCCAGATCCGCCGCGTGCAGTTCTTCGGCCAGTTCCGCCGCGTGGGCGGGATTGGTCTTCAATGCCTCTTCGAGATCAGGCCCGAGCAGGCTGGCAAGACGCATTATGCAACCGCCTTCATTTACGGGCCGCAGCGGACGTCGGTCGCAGTCCCGAACGGCAATCGGAAATACGTGAATACTTCTTCTGAGGCTCCAACCGCCAAAACTGAACGACCCGCGCCGCAGGACCCGTTCCACTTCAGCGGCACCAGGTTGAACCCAAAGCTGCCGAATTCCTCAGGATCAAAATCCTGAAGCAACCCCACCTTCGTCCAGTTCGTCCCGCTTTGTTTGAAGGCCACCACCTGCCCCGCCCCTTTTTTGTCGCCGAGGGCAAAATCGGGCGCCGAGACCAACAAGGCAAGGCCGTCTCCAAAATTCGCCGACGCCACCCGAAACCCAAAATCCCCGGCAAACGACGCGTCAGCAACGTCGGGATGTTTCACGACGATGGGTTCAGGCAGCTTCATCGGATCAAACGGGCCCATGTAAAGGTAGACCCGATCCGGGGGGGCGCCGACCGCCAGATCGTTGACCTTGCCATCGCCGTCGAAATCCCCCATGTGAAGCGAGGTCCCGAATTTCGGGTTGCGCCCTGACGGTCCCATCGGTGCCTCTAAGATCACCGGGCAACCTAGAGTCTTCTTGCCATTGTCGTCGAGTTTCGGCGCCATGATCAACACCCGCCCGGGGGACCCATTGCGCGGGACGCCCACGGCAATTTCCGCGCCCTCTCCCCCTGCGATGAGGTCGCCCGTCACCATGCCGCGGAATTGGTACTTCTGGGGCAGATCTTTTTCGACGCTGAGATTTTCGTCGCAGGCACCCTCCGATGTCAGCCGCATGGATTGATCCCCGTCCAAAATCACTGTCACTTTGTCGGAACTTAGGACCACCACATCCTCTGCTTCCCCACCCGATACCCGTGCCGCGGCGACGGCCAAACCAAATCGGGCCACCGTGCCCGGATCGATTCCCTTGGAGATTTCAAACTCGACCCCACCCGCTGCACTCGGGCTCAGCTTCAAATAGAAAATGCGTCCCTTGGGGGGCTGCCCAGGCGCGATCCCGTAATTCGGCGCTCCCAGAACGATCCGTCCGTCCGCCAATTCAACCAGGCTTTGGCCAGGCGAGCTACCGTCGGCCAGCAGGTCCTGAACTTTGGTTTCCCCCGCATTGAAGACGGTTTTTTTGCCGTTGGCATCAAAATCAACCACCGCCAGTGATGGGGCTTCTGCGCCCGAAACCAAATACCGCGCGGCCTTGTCCGCCGGTGCCTTCAGAGCGATCATCACCTTTCCGATATCCCGGGACTTGTACCCCCCCGGTGGCTTGGTGCTGTCAACGGGGGCGTTGGCAACTGCCTTGTCAAAGGCGTTCCAATCACAGCCCGCGACGGCAAGGCCCACCGTTCCAATTCGAATCAAGTGTGCAAAACGCATCTTAGAACCTCCCCGTCGCGGCGAATCCACCACCACCGGCCAGCCCAAACGGAGCGAACCCGACCTGTTTTTGTTCCACATCCGCGACGCTATCGGGACCTGACGACAGGAAATTGATCAACGAAATCGCCCCGGTGATGGCCGACAAACCAAATAGGGCGTCGGCGCCAATGTAGTGGTACTTCCCCGAGGCCTTGCGACCATCCTCCGTGTTGCTGAACAGTGCCGGGTTCGTCGCATCGGCCTTCAAATCTTTTTCGATCTTGTGGCCCTTCATCGCGATGTAAACACCCCCACCCAGGAACAATGCCGAAATGACCCCGGCTGTCCACGCCTTGGCCCGCGACGGCTTGACGCCCAGATTGATGTTCACGGTCGTTTCAGACGATCGGTCCACTGTCACATCGCCCTCATAGGTTTCAAATCCCTCCTTCAGGACCGCAATCTGATATTTACCGGGGGCGACTTCGTGGCGGCAAGGCGTGTCGCAGGCCGCGGCGCCATTGACCTTCAGTTTGCCCCCCTTGGTTTGTTTTCCGACAATGGCAATCCAACCGTTGGGCACCTTTTCCAGCGTCACCATATGGGTGGTCGCCGTTCCAGGCTGAACCTCGATCTCTTTTTGTTCGGGTTTGTACCCATAACGTTCGATAAAAATCGTGTGTTTGCCCGGCTTCAGGTGGCCGGTGTAGGGCGTTTGCCCCATCGCGCCGATTTCCTTCTTGTCGATGAAGACGGACGCCCCCGCAACATTCGATGCAATCTCGACCCACCCCAGAAAATGTTCTTCGGACAGGGCGATATAGACCTCGTAAACCTTGTCGGTGCGCGGGCTGATGCTCCGCTCGTCGGGCTTGAATCCCTTGGACTCGATGAGGATCTTTACGGGCTTCGGAGGCAGCGATCCGCTCCACGGGGTCTTGCCGAACACACCCGCCTTTTTGTCGTTCAAATAGATATCGGCCCCCTGAGGCTTCGAATCGATGATCACCAAACCCTTGGTGTCGATGCGCGACAATTGTTTCTGGGGTTTCTCTGGGGCGGGATTGGCGATGATGGCCTTCAGCCCTTCGATCCGCTCTTTAACTTCCTTGCCATCGCGTGCGTTCGGGTCACGTTCCAAATATTTCTCAAAAAACTGTAAACCCTGTTCGTATTTCTTCGCTTTCTCAAAAGCGACCGCCGCATTGAAAAGGAACGCGGGAAAATCTTTCTTGTCATACGCCGACAGGAACTTGGCCGCCGCTTCGTTCCATTGCTCGCGAATATAAAGGGTCTGCCCTTCCTCGAAATCCGACTTGGCCGCCTGCAGGGCAGCGTCGGTTTCCTGTGCCTGGGCGGGCGTGGCATTTTCAGTCATCGCCCCAAACACAATAAAGAGCGTAGACCAGGTCAATCTAAGGAGGAGCCGCTTCATGGGTCCGGAGCTTGCGTCAAGCCTCGCCGCCGATCAAGCCCTGCGCAGCCTCATTTGGGAGCCATCTGCAAACAGAAGCCGCGGACACCTACCCACATTCACGCCCGGAAGTTGGGCCCCCCCCGCGCGACCAGCCGACGCATCGGCTAAAGTAGATCCCATGCCGAAGCCGATCGACGAGGTCGCGGTCCTGGGCGCCGGGGTCATGGGGGCTGCCATCGCCGCACACCTGGCCAACGCTGGGATCAAGGTCCTATTGCTGGACATCGCGGGGAAAGACGCTGCTGTTGCTGACCGGAAGGTGCGCAACCGACCCGCCGACGAGGGCCTTGATCGGGCCCGAAAGGCCAAACCGGCTTCATTTCTATCCCCAAGGTTTGAGGCCCTAGTTCGCACGGGGAATCTCAGCGACGATCTAGATGCCGCATCGCACTGCGACGTCATCATTGAAGCCATCGTCGAAAACCTCGCCATCAAACGCGACCTTTACGGCCGGCTGGAGGCCTGCGGCGGTGATGCTGTTATTACTTCGAACACGTCGGGGCTGCGAATCAGCGAATTGCTGCAAGGGCGCACGCCGTCATTCCGCAGCCGGTTCTGCATCACCCATTTCTTCAATCCCCCTCGTTATTTGAAACTGGTCGAGATCGTGGCGGGTCCCGACACAACGGCAGCGACCCTCGCCCGCGCCGAATACCTGTGCGGCACCGTTTTGGGAAAGGGACTGGTTCGCGGCAAAGACACGCCCAATTTCATCGCCAACCGCATCGGGACGTTTGCGTTGCTGCGGGCCCTAGATGTGGCCGCGAAGGACGGCTACACCGTCGAAGAAGTCGACATGATTCTGGGGCCAGCAACCGGCAGGCCCAAAAGCGCCGTGTTTCGCACCGCGGACGTCGTGGGCATCGACACGCTGGTGCATGTGGCGCGCCACTGCCATGAAGCCCTGATTCACGATGCCCGCCGGGATGTATTCGCGGTACACCCCGTTCTTGAAGAACTTCTCAAACGCAAGGCCCTGGGCCAGAAAACCAAACAAGGATTCTACCGAAAAGTTGGCGATGAGATTCGCCAGTTGGACTTCAAGACCTTTGAATACGTTCCCCAGGTGAAGCCCCGGTTTGCGTCCATCGGTTCAACCCGCGGGGTTGACGACGTCGATGAACGATTGCGCCGCATGGTGGCCGGGACCGACCGCGCGGCCGCGTTTGCCCGCACCATCCTGTTCGAAACCCTGATCTATGCGGCGGCCTGTGTCCCCGAGATAGCTGACGACGTGGTCGAGGTTGATCGCGCCATGCGATGGGGCTTCGGCTGGGATCGGGGGCCCTTTGAAACCTGGGACGCTCTTGGAGTGCCCGGCACCGTGGCCGCCATGCAGGCCGCCGGGATGACGGTTCCCACATGGGTGACCGACAGGCTGGCGGCGGGGGAAACGTCGTTTTACGCCGCAAATCCACCCCGACATCTAAAACGCACGGGCGGTTATGTGGGCATCAAACAGGACGACCGCGTTCTGTCCCTGGATTCGATTCGGACAGCCGGGCGCGAAGTCGAACGCAACGACGGAGCGTCGATCCTGGACCTTGGGGACGGGGTGTTCTGCCTGGAATTTCACGCCAAGATGAACGCGCTGGATCCCGACATCGTGGGGTTCATGCATAAGGCGGTTGATCGGGCAGAAACCGACGGCGTGGGCCTGGTTATTGGCAACGATGCGCCCGATGCGTTTTGTGCCGGTGCCAACCTCTTCGCCCTGATGGTGGCCCTGTCGCAGGGGGATTTGGCCGCGGTTGATCGCATGGTGCTGGGGTTTCAGGCCGCCACCACACGCACCCGCACCGCGCGGGTTCCGGTGGTCGCCGCGCCCTTTGGGTTGGCCTTGGGGGGCGGGGCCGAAGTCGTCATGGGGTGCCAGCACACGCGCGCATCGGCCGAGCTGTATCTGGGCCTTGTGGAGGTTGGGGTAGGCCTCCTGCCCGCGGGGGGGGGCTGCATGGAAATGGCGGCACGCGCGGCGGCCCGGGCCCCCGATGATCCGGCGGCTGATCTATTGGGCCTGGTCCGTGGCGCCTTTGAATCCATTGGCACCGCCCGGGTGTCGACCAGCGCCGAGGACGCACGCGATCTGGGATACCTGCGGGCTAGCGACGCGGTGTCGTTTGCCCGTGAAACCTTGATAGCCGACGCAAAACAGACCGTGCTGGGCCTTTATCGGGCGGGGTACCGACCGCCCCCACCCCGGCGCATCCGGGTGGTCGGCGCATCGGGTGTTGCCACCTTACAGACCGCGCTTCGCAATCTGCGGCTTGCGAATCGAATCAGCGAACACGACGAAAAAGTGGTTGGTCAGGTGGCCCGGGTGTTGTGCGGCGGCGCCGTGGCGACCAATGCCACAGTCAGTGAACAGGATCTCCTGGATCTGGAACGGGAGGCCTTCTTGTCCTTGTGCGGGGAAGAAAAAACCCGCGCGCGCATCCAGCACATGCTCCAACATTCGAAGCCTTTGCGGAATTGAGGTCCCCATGAACCTGCGCGACGTTGCGATACTTTCGGCGGTTCGAACTCCTATCGGTCGTGCGGCCAAGGGCAACCTTCGCCACACACGCCCCGATGATATGGGCGCCCTGGTGGTCAAAGAAGCCCTACGCCGGGCCGACATCACCGGCGACGCCATCGAAGATCTGGTCCTCGGATGTGCCCAGCCCGAGGCCGAGACCGGCCTGAACGTCGCGCGTCTGATTGGCCTTTTGGCGGGCCTGCCCGACGAAGTGCCCGCCATGACCATCAACCGGTTTTGTTCTTCAGGACTTCAAGCGGCGGCGATGATTGCTGATCGCATCGCCACAGGTGCCATCGACGCTGGGATTGGCGGTGGCGTTGAATCCATGTCGATGGTCCCCATGGGCAGCGGGCGGGTGTCCCTAAACCCACGGCTGATGCAGCAGATGCCCGACGCCTACCTGCCGATGGGCAACACGGCCGAAAACGTGGCCCGACAATTTGGCGTCACCCGCGCCGATCAGGACGCGTTTGCGTTTCGCAGCCACCAACGTGCCGTAGCGGCGTGGGCCGCCGGCCATTTCAACGCCGAAGTGGTCCCCGTCCCCACCCGCCTATTTGAGGACGGCGTTTGGCGGGATATTGTCGTGGATCGAGACGAAGGGCCGCGCGCCGATACCACAGTGGAAAAACTGGCGACCTTAAAACCGGTTTTTGATCCCACAGGATCCGTCACCGCCGGAAATTCATCGTCCGTCAATGACGGGGCCGCGGCCGTCGTCTTGATGGCCGCTGACCGCGCAAAATCCCTGGGTAAAAAACCCCGTGCCTATTTTCGTGCCTTCACCGCGGTTGGCGTGGCCCCCTCGATCATGGGCATCGGGCCCGTTCCCGCCATTCGCAAATTGATGGCCAAAACCGGGTTGACCATCGATAAGATCGATCTGTTCGAGGTGAACGAGGCCTTCGCGTCCCAGGCGATTTATTGCGCCCGTGAACTAGGGCTTCCTGACGACCGCCTCAACGTCAATGGCGGCGCCATCGCCTTGGGGCATCCCCTGGGCTGCACGGGTGCCCGCCAGATCGCCACGGCGATTCATGAACTAGAACGTCGTCAGGCTCGGTATGCGGTGATCAGCATGTGCGTCGGGGGCGGCATGGGCGCGGCCGGCCTTATCGAACGCGCCTGACAGGTGGGTCGCCTACGGGGCGGCCCAGGGCAGCCAACCCTTGTCCTTCATCACGGCGACGCCCCGATCCGACCAGAGCTTCAGACCCGCGAGGTCGAAATGGTGATCATCCTGCATCGTGATCTTGTCGTCGACAGGGACTAGAGCCAGATTGGCTATCTTGCTTGGCAGCAATGCGAATAGGGGTTGTAAGACCTTGGCGAAAG
>JAYUUT010000357.1:0-9102 GCA_043754455.1 Myxococcales bacterium | reverse complement strand
ATTGGACACCCAGGCATTTCCAGCGACGCCGCGATGGAACGTCCTACAACGGCAGCGACGGTTTCCTAGGGAGATCCAAGCTGAAGACGCAGCCTTTGCCGGGGATGTCGCGCACGCGCAGCTCGCCTCCGCTGGCCTTTGCAGCCTTGAAACAAATGGAGAGGCCGAGGCCGAGGCCGCTTCGATCGGTCCCGCGCTGTTCAAACGGACGGAACAAATCTTCGGCCTTTCCCGGCGGAAGGCCCCCACATTCGTCCACGACGTCAAAACACACACGATCGGCGCTGGTCTGCGTTTTCAAGGTAACCGTGCCACCCCTGTGGGTGAACTTGAAGGCGTTCTGCAGCAGATTTGAAACAGCGGCCAGGAGAATCTGACGATCGCCCTCAATGGCCACCGCACGATCCACCGGGACGACCGAAAATTTAAGGTCTCGAGGTCCCGCCAGCAGATGAGAGTCGATCTCAATTTCGGCGATGAAATCCGCGACCGAGATGCGTTCGACCCGTTGAATCCCTGCTTCTAGGCGTACGTCGGCCATAGACCGGTCGATGAGCCTCCGCATGGCTGAAAGACTTCGACCCAAAACGGCGCCCGTGCTTCCATTCACGGCAACCCGGCCGGTTTTGATGCTTTCGAAAGCCAGGATGCCGGCGTGCAACAGGTTGCGCATTTCGTGCGCGAGATCTCCCAAACGCTCCGTATCTTGGTCCCGAAGCGTGACCTCCCGCTGCTTGGCATACTCCCCCACCGCGACCGCGATGGCTTCATCGAGGCAAAGGTTGAGCGTTTGGAATTCCTCAGCACTAACTGGGAAGTTCTTCTGCGCCGCAAGCTCGGTGACCGCCTGGCACACGTCTCCATAGTCGTGAACGACCTGCCCTATGGTCAGCCCCACACGAAACAGGTCGCCACCGTGGCGGCTGGCGCTCGCGTCAATCTTCCGGTTGTCCGTCTTGCCTCCCGACTGCGCTAGGTGCAGCGCAACGGCAAGTTGGTCCACAAACACCGGAATCCCGTTCTGCAGTTCCAAATCTGTCGCCTTTGGGGTCATCCTTGACGCAACCCTTTGTCGCGCGAACTCGATGATGGCGTCGCGGTTGATAGCTACGAATTCGGCCAGCATGATCGCAGCCTGCGCCCGATTCTGGACAAACGCAACGTCGCCCGCGCGGACCACTGGGTTAACCCACCGTCGTACATCCCTCGAAAAAACCGATGGATATCAGCGGAACTTCCTAATTTTCAAATGGTGGGTTTCGTCCGAAGATTTATGTCGTTCGACAACACCCTAACTTGCGAAAGCACCATGACCAATAAAACTACTTGTATTCTGGCCTCAAAAACTGCCCTCCTTCTGCTGCTGTCGTACAGCGCTGCCTGTGATTCATCCTCCACGGACGGCAAGGGCGCCGATGCGTCGGGCATCTCAGACAGCGACGCCGCTTCTACGGGCTCTGGCGGGGCTCAAGGCGGAGGTGGGAGTTCGATGTCCAAAGGCACGGGCGGCGCGATGTCTCCGGGCGCGGGCGGTTCGATGTCTAGTGGTACAGGCGGCGCGATGTCTCCGGGCGCGGGCGGTTCGATGTCCAGTGGCACAGGCGGCTCCCGTGACGCGGGGGTGACCGACAGCGCCGTGGCCACAGGAGACGCGGCCAAGACGCCCGACACTGCACCCATCAACAACCCGACCCCGGGCGTTCCTGTAAACTTGGGAACGGCGGGCGACTACGTAATTCTGGCAAAGAGCGCCATTTCCGCCGTGCCGCCCGCCGCGGTCACGGGGAACCTTGGAATCAGCCCGGCCGCCGCAACGTACATCACAGGATTTTCGTTGGTTGCGGACGCCACCAATGTGTTCTCGACCTCGCCGCAGGTGACGGGAAAAGTATACGCGTCGAATTACACGCCGCCGACGCCCGCCCTGCTGACCACGGCGGTGAGCGACATGGAACTTGCCTTCACGAGCGCTGCGGGACGACCCGCAGGTGTGACCGAGCTGGGCGCCGGGAACATCGGCGGAATGACCCTCGCCCCGGGCGTCTACAAATGGGGCAGTGGCCTTCTAATCCCGACGGACGTGACCCTGAACGGACCTGCGACGGGGGTTTGGATCTTCCAAATTGCGCAAGACTTGACCATGAGCAGCGCGAAGAAGATCCTTCTTACGGGGGGCGCGCTGGCCAAGAATGTCTTTTGGCAAGTCAGTGGCCGCGTTGAGCTCGGCACGACAGCGCACTGCGAAGGCGTCATTCTGGCGAAGACTTCAATCACTTTGAGGACGGGTGCGTCGATCAACGGCAGACTGCTGGCTCAAACGGCGGTCGTCATCGACGCCAGCAAAGTCGTCCAACCCGACCGTTAGGTCTCAGCCGAAGACCTCGCGTCTGGCGGCTTGGATGATGGCCGCCACAGCCGGGTGCTGAATTCTTCGGTCCACTGAAATCGCGTAGAAGCGTTGTCGGAGCGACTTGACGTGCCCGACAACGCCGACGTTGTACAGACGACGAAACTCGGCCTCGAATACCGTCGGCGAAGGGAAAATGCCCTTCCCTTGCGCGCCAAACGCATACATCAAAGCGCTGTCGTCGAATTCAGCCACGACGTTGGGGCGTGCGCGAGAAGCGTCAAACCACTGGTCGAGCGCCCGACGTACGGTCACATGCCCAGCGGGAAGCAAGAAGGGCATCCCGTCTAACGAGCGCGGAAACCCAGCCCGACACACGTTAGCCAGCTTCGATTTGGCCAAAAACGTCGTGCCACATTCGCCTAGCAGATGATTGAACGCATTCACTTCAATCCCCGGCCCCAGCGGCCTATCGGCCAAAACCAGATCCAGCTCCTGGCCGGCCAGGGCGCCAAGAAAATCCTCGACCACCCGGTCCTCACGACAGAAAAGCTGGATGGGGTGGCCAATATGAAACGCCGGTTCCAGCAGCCGCTGCACCAAGGCCTTGGGTAGAGCGTCGGCGACCCCCACCGTCAGCCGCAGCGGACGTGCAGAGGCCCGGCCCTTCAGATTCCCCATTAGGTCCTGCCCCAGAGAAAAGATCTCGTCGGCGTACCGGAAGACCGTCCGGCCGACATCGGTCAAAACCAGCTTTTTTCCGATGTGGTCAAACAGCTTCTCGCCCAGCACGGTTTCGAGCCTGCGGACCTGTCCGCTGATGGTCGGTGGCGCCAAACGAAGTTCGGCGCTGGCGCGCACGACGCTTCCGTACCGGGCGACGGCCCAGAAGTACAGAAGGTGATGATAGTTAAGCCACTCCAAGGACCCGCTCCGGGCCTGGGTCGTAACAGATCTATGCAGCGGGCGCCAGCGGCCCCCCCTTGGCCTGACTGGCCCCGGCCCTCCCCTTACAGTCAGCGGCGGGTATAGTGGGGGGGGCGCGATGCGTGTTTCGCTCTATGTTTTATTTTTGGCTGTTGGCACCACATTTTCCGCCGGAGGATCTGCGCACGCCCTAGAAGAAGGGCGTTTTCAGGTGGCCGGGGGCGTTGGGGGCGGTTTTCGCTGGGAGGGCCCGCAGCAGGCGGCCGTCGGCACCGTTGCGGCCGAGCTGACCTATGGGCTGACCGACACATGGGCCGGGCGCTTGGCGCTGCAAATCGACGGGCCCGCCTTCGGTGTCCGGCGGGATCGGGCCGGGGCGGCGACCTTAGGATTTGTGTACGCCATCGATGCCCTGCGGGTGATCCCATTCGTGGATGCCGGGCTCGCCCTAGAATCGCGATGGGGTGCCGGGTTTGCACGCCCTGGTGTGGGCATCGACATGGGCGCGGGGGCGGATTATCTGCTGACCCGGCTGTGGGCCGTCGGCCTTGTGGTTCGCGGGCGATGGGTCCCCCTGGGTGTGCCCCGTGATCCGGCGACCGCGTTGCTGGGACTGGGGCTTCGGCTGGGACGAACCTTCTGATGCTGTCACCCAACCTGGCTGAAGTGGAGAAATGGCTGGCGGATTTATATGTCGCGGCCCAGGGAACGTCGCTGCGTATCGAGGACCGCAAGAAGGCCGTCGAAGTGACGGCTTTGCTGGCGGAAGTTGCACGGGTGGTGGCCAAGGGGCCGAAAACCAAACCACTGACCCTGGTAGACGCAGCGGCGGGCAAGGCCTACGTGGGGCTGCTGGCCGCCAAATTGGTGATGGAACCGGCGGGACGCAGCGGCAAGGTCATCGCCCTTGAATATGAACCGAACCGGGTCGCGGCGGCACGGACAGCCATCGGCAGGCTGGGGTCAACCATTGCCATCCACTGCGAACAGGAAGACGTTAAGAACCCTTCCGCGTGGCCACACGCGCCCGATGTGGTGGTGGCCCTGCATGCCTGTGGGCCAGCGTCCGATGCGGTGATTGATCGCGCGGTAACAGCCGAAGCGCGGCACATTCTTCTGGTTCCCTGCTGCACAAGCCAATCCGTTGCGGCGGCGGGGCTGGCTGATGCGGCCATCATCGCCTGTTCGATTCCCCGACAGGCGCCCGTTCGCCGGCGCTTCATCCAGGCCATGGTCGATGCCGAACGCACCTGGCGCCTGGAAGCGGCGGGATACCAGACCGAAGTTGTCGAATTCGTGGCCCCAACGGTGACGCCTCACAACCTGCTGTGGCGCGCCCGGCGCGTGGGTGAACCGGGACGCATGGCGGCCGCCCGCGCGGCGCACGCCGCGATGAAACGATAATTCATCCACTCCTACTGGGGTGCGACGACAGGGATCCCTAAAACGCGGGCGGCTTCGCCTAGGCGGTTGTCGTAGGTGATGATGGCCTCGAAAGAATCGACAGCGGCCTCAAATAATGCCCGGGCTGTGGCCAGGTGAATTGCGTCCAGACTGCGCAAAAGCGGCGACGGGAACGTTCCTGCTTCGCACAGGATGTCCTCATCAACCGCCCGAAGGGTAAATCGATCCAACGTCGCGCGAAAATTTGGAAGATCCTGGCCTGGCGCAATTCGCCGCAGGGCCCGTGGCACTTCGGTGAGGGCAAGGGCCGAGCATACGGGCGCAACATTTTGGCGGCTTGGGTCCGCAAGCCACAACCGAAGGGCGACAGATTCTCGTTCCTGGCGAACCAGCTTGATAACCGCCGAGGTATCAAAATAGAGCAGCTTCATTCCTCATCCCGCATCGCCCGAACAATGCTGGCACCATCGATCAACGAATCGCCAAACGCCACGGCTGGAGGGAAGGCCAAGGACGTACGGGGCGGCGTCGCTTTGCCCTCAGATATCAGGCGATCCAGAAGCGAACGCGTGTTGCCAATGGGGCTCAGACGCGCGATGGGCTCGCCGTGATCCGTCACGATTAACGTTTCACCACGCCGAATGCGTTCCAGCACCTGACTTGTTCGCTGATTCAAGTCCCGGATGGCAATTCGCTCCATCCTTCAAAGGTACGACATTTGTTCTACACTGTCCACGCTGCGTCAGTTGTTGAATTAATCGCGCCTCACAACCTCTTATAACGCGCCCGGCGCGTGGGTGAACCGGGACGCTTGGCGGCCACCCGCGCGGGCCTATGAGGGACCGTCTCCCAAGGACTAAGCGGAACACCACGACGCGTATCTTTACGACGAGATGAAATAGTGGCGCCTGTCTTCATCGACACGGGCGCTTTCATCGCGCGCGCCGTTGCCAAAGACGAGTATCACGAAACCGCCGTCAGAGCATGGTCTTCGTTGCGCGACGATCGCACGATGATTGTGTCGAGTCTTCGTGCCGCACTGGCCGTCATGCGGAAATTCGCCGACCAATCGATTTCCTTTACCGATTGCGTCTCTTTCGCGCTCATGCGGCGCGAGCGGATGAAAATCGCGTTTTCTTTCGACAAACATTTCAGCATCGCGGGGTTCGACCGGTATTCCGGTGCACTCCCATAAGCCGGTGGCCAGCCCAGAGGCCCCTGCATCACCCGAGGCCATGGTCGCCCGCACGGCGCACGCCGCGATGAAACGATAACGGGCTCCAGCTGCTAAGTTCGGTCGGTGCCGCAGATTGTGGGGATCATCAATCTGACCGAGGATTCGTTCTCGGACGGGGGGCGGTTTGTCGACCCGGCGCGTGCGATTGAACGGGGTGAACAGTTGATTGCGGACGGTGCCGATTGGCTGGATCTGGGTGCGGAATCTTCGAATCCTGCGGGCCAGGCCGTCCCCGAAGATCTGCAACTGTTGCGGCTGCGCCCGGTCATCCAACATTTTGTGGGTGCGGGGGCACGGGTGGCCGTGGACACCCACCGCGCGGGGGTCATGGCGCAGGTGCTGGGTTGGGGCGCGGGCATGATCAACGACATCACGGCACTGGCAGATCCGGCAGCGGCCGCCATTGTCGCCCGCCATGACGTGCCGGTGGTGATGATGTATTCGCGCACCGGATCGGAACGGGCCGACACGGTGGAACACAACGACGATGGGTTGATAACAACCATCGAGAAATTCTTCCGGGATCGGATGGCGATGGTAGGTGCCCACGGCGTGCGTGCCGAACGAATGATTTTGGATCCCGGTTTAGGGTTCTTCCTAGGGCCGACGCCGACCCCTAGTTTGGATGTGCTGCGAGCCCTGCCCCGGCTGCGGTCGCTGGGCCGGCCCATCTATGTTTCGCCGTCGCGAAAATCGTTCGTGGGCACGATTGTGGGGCGGCCACCGGCGGAACGGGGCGCGGGGTCCCTGGGCGCGGAACTGTGGGCGCTGCACGCGGGGGCAACGTATGTGCGGACCCACGATGTACGCGCGGTTGCAGACGCCTGGGCCGTGTGGCGCGCGATTGCCAAAGGCGTCTGAGATCACAACATGCGCATTTTACTGCTGACCCCACCGATGACCCAGTTGAACACGCCCTATCCGGCGACCGCTTATTTGACGGGGTTTCTGCGCAAACACGCGCCCCATATCGAAGTTGTACAGGCCGACCCGGGCCTAAAATTGTTTTTGCGGATGTGCTGCCGCGACGGCGTGGGGCGCATGTTGTCGATCTTGCGGGCCCGTGCAAAATCCCTAGGAAAATCGGCACAGGCACAGGCGCCTCGATCGATCGCACATTTCCTATTCGCCGGGGATCGGGTGGTGGACGCTGTGGACGCGGTGCTGCGCTTCTTACAGGGCCGCGACCCGGGCCTGGCGCTTCGGATTGCTGGCCGCACATTTTTGCCCGAAGGCCCCCGATTTTCGGCACTGGCGCAGGGGCCGGGCGGTGGTGATGAGGATGAAACCCTAGGGTGGGCCTTCGGCGCCTTGGGCACCCAAGATCGGGCAAAATATCTGGCGTCTTTGTTCATCGATGATTTGGCGGATGTGATTCGCGACGGGATCGATCCACATTTTCAGTTGTCCCGTTATGGGGAGTCCTTGGCGTTAAGCGCCCCAAGTTTTGATCCCCTGGCCCAAGCCCTGGACGCTGAGCCCACGCTGCTGGATGGATTTCTGGACGACATCGGAGAGGATTTGCTGAAAATCCACCGCCCCGACGTTGTGGGCATGACAGCGCCATTTCCGGGCAATGTTTACGGGGCGTTCCGTCTGGCGCGGGCCATGAAACGGGCGGCGCCGCACATTCGGACCATTCTGGGCGGCGGGTACGTGAACACCGAATTGCGTGATCTACGAGAGCCCCGGGTCTTCGACAGTTTCGATTTCGTAACCCTTGACGATGGTGAACGACCGCTGCTGGCGCTGCTGGCCCATTTGGAAGATCCCAGCGCCCCGCTGTTTCGCACCTTCGTGCGCGAAGGCCAGCAGGTACTGCTGAAGACCAACACGGACATGCACGACATTCCCCACCGCGACACAGGCACCCCGACGTATGACGGCCTGGATCTGACGGCGTATCCATCGTTTTTAGAACTGCTGAACCCCATGCACCGGCTGTGGTCCGACGGCCGGTGGAACAAATTGACCATTGCGCACGGTTGTTATTGGAAAAAATGCACGTTTTGCGATGTATCCCTGGACTACATCGGTCGTTATGACGGGGCGCCGGCTGATCTATTGGTGGATCGGATTGAATCGTTGATAGCGGAAACCGGGCAAACCGGGTTTCATTTCGTGGACGAAGCCGCCCCCCCCGCGGTCTTGCGCGCCCTGGCCGAACGGCTGATTGCGCGCAAGGTGGTGATCACCTGGTGGGGCAACATCCGGTTTGAAAAAACCTTCACCCCGGAACTGACAACGTTGCTGGCCCAATCGGGATGCGTCGCCATCAGCGGCGGGTTGGAAGTGGCATCAGACCGTCTGTTGCAGTTGATGAAAAAAGGTGTGACGGTCGAACAGGTGGCGCGTGTGACCCATGCGTTCACCGACGCCGGCGTGATGGTGCATGCCTATTTGATGTACGGATTTCCTACGCAAACCCAGCAGGAAACCATTGATTCCCTAGAACGGGTTCGTCAACTGTTCGAAACAGGGTGTTTGCAGTCGGCCTTCTGGCACAGGTTCGCTGCCACAGCGCACAGCCCAATTGGGTTGTCGCCCGATCAATTCGGGATTCAGTTGCAGCGCGGGCCACGGCCGACGTTTGCCCGCAACGAACTTGGATTTTCCGACCCCACGGGCTGCGATCACGAAAGGCTGGGAATCGGCCTGCGCAAGGCCCTGTACAACTATATGCATGGCCTGGGGTTGGACGTGGACGTCCGATCGTGGTTTGACGGCATGAAAAAATCTGGAAAAGGCGCGGTTCCAGCAGCCCAGGTTCCACACGATCTGATTGAAAAAGCCCTGCAAACATGAAAAATATCCAAGCCTGGTTTCCAACGTTCATCTATCAGGCGTCCTTGCCGGGCGGCAGCAAAGGTCTGCAATCGGTACATGAAGACTGCCTGAAACTACGCGACCGGGATGCGGCGGGGCACAAATGGAGTGCCAAACATTATCCTGGCGGATACACGTCCTATGGCAGCCAGGACAAACTGCATCGCACGTTTTCGACCTTCACCGATCTGCGGGTGAAAATTGATCGGCATGTCCGGGCCTTCGCGCGGCATCTGCAATGGGATCTGCAAGATCGCGCCCTGGGCATGACCGATTGCTGGGTCAATGTGATGAGGCAGAATGTGGTCCACGGTCTGCACCTGCATCCCCAATCCGTCGTCAGCGGCACGGTCTATATCAG